>NZ_CP034072.1:2348429-2595805 GCF_003855255.1 Mycolicibacterium nivoides
GTGTCCTGGACACCCCCGACGGCTGGCACGTGACGGTGGCCGGCTCTAACGAGACCCTGCTGCCGGTGGCACCGCTGACCACCGCGATATCGTCGCGCGAATACCTCGTCGGAGGGACCTTCACCGGAAAGGTCTCGGGTGGCGGCAAGACCAAGCTCACCGGCGGCACGCTGGAGGCCGGCGCCCAGATCGGCTGCGGCATCATCAGCGATGAGGCCGAGATCAACCCGGGCCTCAGCTTCACTCCGGGTATCAAGATTCCGTTCACCGGTTCCGCGGGCGACGCCAGCCTCGGTACCGGAATCAGCTTGCAGGGCAAGGTGTACCTGAAGCCGGGCACGGTCACCATCGTCCCGATCGACAAGAAGTCGTTCAAGGGCACAGGTACCCGCGTGACCATCACGGGCGTCCGCATCAAGTTCGATCAGTGCGCCGGTCAGTCGTTCATCCGCACCTACGCGACGCTGACCAGTTCCACCGACAACACCGATGACGTCATCACCTACCTCGGCGTCACCAAGGCCGTCTGACCCCGGCCCGGATACCACACCATGATTCGCCCTGATCACCACGCTGATCCCTCGGATTCGAACCCCACGAGAGGCACAAGTTCCCGCATGTTGAATCGTTTCGCCACCCTGGCTGCTGTCTGCCTGTTGGCCCCGGTTGCGCTGGCGCCCCTCGCGTCGGCGGACCCACCGCCTCCGCCGCCGGACCCCGCCGCACCCGCCGTTGACGCCGGACCCCCGCCGGACAACGGGCTCGTCGCATCCGCCGAGCCGGGTGTCGTCAAGACCCCGGACGGTTGGACACTCACCGTCTCCGCGAAAGACGAGAGCCAGCTGCCGGTCGCCCCACTGACCACCGCCGCGTCGTCGCGTGAGTACCTGGTGGGTGCCACCTTCACCGGCACCGTCACCGGCGGCGGGTCCACCACGCTGTCCGGCGGCACGCTGGACACCGGCTATCAGATCGGCTGCGGCATCGAACTCGGACAGGTTCGCCTCATCGGATCGATCGGTCTGAGCACGTCGGGCTCCACCCTGGCCGGCATCATCCCCACCGGTGTGAGCATGCCGATCTCGGGCACCATCGAGATCCATGCCAAGCCCGGCACTGTCACCAATGTCTCGGTGAACAAGAAGTCGTTCAAGGCCGCGCCCGTGCGCGTCACCGTGAAGGACGTTCACATCAAGATCGACGGCTGCGTCGGCCAGTCCTTCCTGCGGTCGTACGCAACGCTGACCAGCTCCACCACCGATACCGACGATGTGGTCGCGTACTACGGCGTTACCAAGGCAGTCTGACGGGCTGGACGTGAAAGCGAAACACGAAGGCATGAGCGAGAACTCGGACGGCGCGGTCGCGGTCAAGAACGCGATGGCCACCCTCGCCGCAGCCGGGCTGTTCGCGGTAGGCGCGGCGGTTGCCTGTTCGGCCACCGCCGCGGCCGACCCGGCACCGCCGGAGGTTCCAGGCGCGCCCGCGGTCGCCGCACCCGCACAGGAACCGGCTCCGCCACCCGGGCCGGAGGTACCCCTCATGGGGGCACCTCTCGGGCCGGGCGGGTTGTCGGTTCTGGGACAGACCGGCACAGAAACGGCGCCCGGCCGGCTCGGCGTCCCGAACGGGGTCGACATGAGCCCGGGCGCGCTGCTCGGCCAGTATGCGGCTCCGTCTGCACCAGGCGGTCCGCCACCGACCGAGGCGCCCAACCTCAGGGCGTTCAACAACGGACACTTCTTCCCGCAGAACGAGAAACCGTCGGCGCCCGGCCAGGGCACCGTGGTCGGAGTTGAGCCGGGCCAGGAGAATGCGGACATCTCCGGGCTCGACTGGATGCGGCAGATGCACACCATGTACCGCAACGGGAACCTGCGTGGTGCAATGCTCGGCCAGTTGCCCAAAGAGCAACTCGGTGAGCCACTTCCGGGCACCGCTCCCCCACCCGGGACGAACATTCCGTCCGGTCTCGGGGAGAACCTTCCGGATCCGGCGGCGCCGGGAGTGCCGGTACCAGCCCCTCCCGCACCGCCTGCTCCATGACACATTCGGGCAGCGTCCGGTAACCCCGGATGCTGCCCGATTTTTTTGCCCTCGATACCGCCCGGCAGAGAATTCGTCACTTCCTGTTAACTTCCTGTACACCCGGAATACACTGGTGGGTGACGGCCGGTGCTACCGGTGAGAGCGACAGCGTGAGATCCGACCGCCAGGAGGGTCGGGATGCTGTTCCATGCGCGATGTAGGAAAATCACTGGACTGGCCATGCTCATGCCGGCCGTTGCAATCGGGGGTGCCCCGCTTGCCGCGGCGGAACCGACTGCGGGCAGCGGGCAGCGGGCCGACGAGACCATCTCAGCCCTGAGTGCCGAGGGCTACACCGTGGCGATCAACTGGGTCGGCGGCACCAGCACACTGCCGCTCGACAGATGCCGGGTGAATTCGATCCACAACCCCAACCGTGGGGTGCCTGCGCTGCCGAAGACCTCGGTGACGGTCTACGTGGATGTGCAGTGCCCGGACGAATCCGAAACATCCTGAACCACGTCAACCCCCGTCCCGGCGGAATAGACTGACCAGACCGGTCCGGCCGCCGGGAGGGTGATCATGCTGCGAGCAAAGCGGTGCGTAAAGACGTTCTCCCCCTTGATGTTGTGCTGCGCGTGGACTCTTGTCATCTGCACCCCTCACGCTGGAGCGGACCCCACGGCCGGCGAGCAATCGGCCGACACGGTCATCAGCGACCTCGAGGATCAGGGCTACAACGTCGAGATCAATTGGGTCGGGGGTGTCAGCACGACCCCGTTGTCGGAGTGCTCGGTCAAAGGCATCCAAAACCCCGACCGGTCCTCGCCGCCTGCGCCGAAATCCTCGATCACGGTGTACGTCGACGTGTCCTGCCCCAACGAACCCGACGACTCCTCCGTGATCTTCGGTCCGATAGGGCCTTTCGGCCCGTTCGGTATCGGCTAGAACGCACCCGCATTGGGTACCGACGTAGTGGCGTAGGGATTCGACATGGTCGTGGTCGGCGGCGCGGTCGTCTCCACCGGAACTTCTGGCGGCGGCGGTGGCGCACTTGATGTTCCGATGTCTTCGCTGGTGCTCACCGGTGTCCGCGGCGAGGTACTGGTACTGGTTGTCGTCGAACGCGACGACACCGGCTTCGTCGACGTCACCGGGGTGAGCCGCTCAGGCTGGGCCGGCAGCACCGAGTGGTGCGACGTCATGAGGATCGCGAACACCAGCGCACCGATGGCCACCACGCCACCGATCCCCGCGACCACGATCGCCGCGGTGGTCTCGTACCACGGAGTTCTCGGCGGACTCTCCTCTGAAGCGGCGTGGTGGTCCAGGTCAACTTCCGGCATGCGGCCCCGGGTCCCTGGCGGCGCCATTGAACGGAAAACCCGACAGCGACAACGCAATCAGCCAGACCACGCCCGCCAGCACGGCGAGATCCGCGATGTTGAAAACCGGCATCGGGCCGATGGCCAGGAAGTCGACTACATGACCCCGCAGCGGGCCCGGGGCGCGGAAGAACCGGTCGACGAGATTGCCTGCAGCGCCGCCCAGGATCGTCCCGAGGCCCAGCGCCCACCACGGTGAGCGGACATGCGCTCCGATCCAGGCGATGGCCGCGGCCACGGACAGGACGACAACGGTCAGCATCACGGTCCGGTCCGCGGCCATCGACAATGCCGCACCGGAATTACGGGTGAGCTCGCACGCCAGCCAGTTGCCGAGCAACGGGACTGCGCGGCCGGGTTCGAGCATCCCGACAGCCAGGGCTTTGGTCGCGACGTCGAGCAGAAAGACCGCACCGGCGGCCAACAACAGCAGACGCCGCCGCGTCGGCCGCACCGACCCGGCGCCCGGAGCGCCAGAAATACCGGCAATGTCGGCCGTCACCGAATCATTGTCCGCTCGCGAAAGCCGGATCGCTGGGCAACGCGGCTGACGTTTCGGTGAACATTTGTGGCGGATCAGGGATTCGCTCGGCCACCTCGGCACACAAACGACAACGATCGTTAGGCTAACCTAACGCAATGACCCTCTTCGATGAAGCTGCGTACGGGACCGGTCAGCCGCAGCCGCGGTGATCACCTACCAGCCGGCGGCCCCACCGACCGGACCCGTCCGACGCCGCCGCGGTTTCGGGCTGGCGATCGCTGCCACGTTGCTGGCGGCAATGTGTTTGGCCAGCCTGGCAATCGGCACCGAGAACGTGTCCCTACCGACGGTCTGGCACGCGGTCACCGACTACCGCGACATCGGCGACCAGTGGATCGTGCGTGACCTGCGGATCCCCCGCACGGCGCTCGCACTTCTCGTCGGGCTCGCCCTGGGCCTGTCGGGCACACTCATCCAGGCGGTCGGACGGAATCCGTTGGCTGACACCGAGATCCTCGGAATCAACGCCGGTGCGGCGTTGTTCGTCGTCAGCGCAATCGCCTTCTTCGGCCTGACCGGCATCTGGACCTACATCTGGTTCGCCTTTGCCGGAGCGCTTTTCGCGATGGTGGTCGTATATCTGGTCGGCATGACCGGCCGGGTCACCGTCGCCCCGGTGCGGGTTCTGCTCGCAGGCGTAGCAGTGGGCGCCGTGCTCGACGGCATCGGATTCGTCGTGCGGTTACGCAATCCCCGCGCCTTCGACAACATGCGCTTCTGGGATGCCGGGGCGCTCGACGGCCGGTCGCTTGAGGTGGCGGTGGCCATCAGCCCGTTCATCGCCCTCGGCGCGGCGCTGTGCGTCATCGTCAGCCGTTCACTCAATGTCACCGCCCTCGGTGAGGATCTGGCGAAGAGCATGGGCGGCAACGCCGCACGCACACAAGCCCTCAGTCTCATCGCCGTCACGCTCCTCGCCGGGGCCGCGACCGCGGGTGCGGGACCGATCGGCTTTGTCGGCCTGATGGTTCCGCACGCCGTGCGGCGATTCACCGGCCCGGACTGGCGCTGGATCCTGGCGTATGCGTGCTTCGTAGCCCCTGCACTTCTGCTGGGGGCCGACATCGTCGGCCGCGTGATCATCCGGCCCGCCGAACTACCCGCAGGCATTGTCACCGCGTTTCTCGGTGCCCCGGTGCTGATCTGGCTGATCCGTCGCCGTGGGACGGATCGCGGATGAGCGTCGAGTTCGGTCACCGCCAGGTTGTCCTGCGCTGCCGCGGCATATCGGCCCGGGCATCGTGGCGCTCGATCCTCGTGGTGGTTTCGCTTGTGGCCACTGCCGTCGTCGTCGGTGTGATCGCCATCGGATTCGGCAAGTACACCGTCGCGCCGCTGGAGGTCGTGAAGGTTCTGCTCGGCGCCAACACCTCGTTCGACCGCGTGGTGGTGCTCGAATGGCGAATGCCACGGACCGTGATGGCGTTGCTGGTCGGTGCCGCGCTGGGTGTCTCGGGTGCGATTTTTCAAGCGCTGACCCGCAACCCGCTGGGCAGCCCCGACATCATCGGGGTGAACACCGGCGCCTACACGGGAGCCTTGATCGTCATCGCCGGATTCGGCGGCGGGTACTACGCCGTCGCGGCCGGCGCGTTGGTGGGCGGCCTGATCACCGCACTCGCGGTGTATCTGCTGGCTTACCGCAACGGGCTGGCGGGATACCGGCTGATCGTGGTGGGTATCGCGCTGGGTGCGGTTCTGAGCTCGGTAAACCAGTGGATCGTCATCAAACTCGACTTTCACGCTGCGGTGACCGCATCGGTGTGGCAGCAGGGCACCCTGAGTGGGTTGAGCTGGGTGCAGGTCGTTCCGATGACGATCTGCCTGCTGGCCATCACCGTCGGATTGGTGGCGCTTGGCCCGCAGCTTCCGATACTGCAGCTCGGCGATGACGCGGCAGGCGCCCTCGGGGTACATCCTGAGCGAGCGCGATTGGCCTATCTGGTCGCCGCGGTGGCACTGGTGGCACTGGCTTGTGCCGCCGCGGGACCGATCACGTTCATCGCACTGGCGGCGCCGCAACTCTCGCGCCGGCTGACTGCCAGTGCGGGCGTCGGCCTGATGCCGTCCGCGGCGATGGGCGCTGTCCTGCTGCTCGGCAGTGACGTCATCGCCCAACATCTGTTCGGCGGCAACGAACTCCCGGTCGGTGCGGTGACGGTGTCGCTGGGCGGCGCCTACCTGATCTATCTGCTTGTCACGCAGGCACGTAAACGGTGAAGGGACAATGCATATGGAGGGCAGTCGGCTACATGCCAGCCATCTGTCGATCGGCTACGAGGACAACACCGTCATCGCCGGCCTGTCGGTGCAGGTGCCCGACGGACAGGTCACCGCGATCGTCGGCCCCAACGCGTGTGGCAAGTCCACCCTGTTGCGAGGGCTGGCCCGGCTGATCAAACCGTCCGGCGGCCAGGTGGTTCTCGATGGCCAGGACATCGCGTCCCTGCACACCAAGGAGGTGGCCCGGAGACTGGGCCTGCTGCCTCAGACATCGATCGCCCCCGAGGGCATCACGGTGGCCGATCTCGTGTCCCGAGGCCGCTTCCCACATCAGAGGGTCATGCGACAGTGGTCGGCCGACGACGAAGCCGCGGTCGCCGATGCGATGGGTCAGACCGGGGTGACGGAGTTGGCCGGTCGGCTGGTCGACGAGCTGTCCGGCGGTCAGCGGCAACGTGTCTGGGTGGCGATGGTGCTCGCCCAGCAGACCCCACTGATCCTGCTCGACGAGCCAACCACCTACCTCGACATCGCCCACCAGGTGGAGTTGCTCGACTTGTTCGCCAAACTCAACCGCGAGCAGAGCCGCACGGTCGTCGCGGTCTTGCACGACCTCAACCACGCGTGCCGCTACGCCGATCACATCGTCGCCATGAAGTCCGGGAAGATTGTCGCGCAGGGTGATCCGGCAGCAGTCATCACCGAAGAATTGGTCGAGGACGTCTACGGCCTTGCCTGCCAGATCATCGAGGACCCTCAGACCGCGACACCGCTGGTCATCCCGCGGGCGTCTGCCTACACCAGGAGGCCGTCGTGAGTTCCGGTGGGGCGGTGCTGCGCCGCACCGTAACCCGCAATCTGCGCTGGTTGATTCCTGGTACCGCACTGACGTCACTGCACCAGGTGTGTGAGGCCGCAGTGCCGGTGCTGATCGGGGTGATCGTCGACCGCGCGGTCGGCACCGGAAGCGTGCCGGCCATCGTCGCCTGGATCGTGGTGCTGGCCGCCCTTTTCCTCGTGCTGTCGGTTCTGTGGCGGTTCGGGTCCCGGCTGCTGATGTATGCGGTCGCGCGCGAATCGCACCTGTTGCGCATCGAGATCAGCGCCAAGCTCCTCGACCCGCTGGGCATCCAAACGGATTTCAAAGCCGGTGAACTACTCTCGATTTCGTCTACGGATGCCGATGAAACCGGCTACGTCATCGACTACCTGCCGCGCGTCGCCGGTGCGGTTGTCGCCACAGTCGTATGCGGCGTCGTGCTGCTGAGCATCGACCTGCCGCTGGGCCTGATCGTGCTCATCGGCATTCCCCTCGTAGTGTCCGCACTTCAGTTGACCGCACCGCTGATCGCCCGGCGTGTGGAGGAACAGCAGGCAGAGATGGGGCGGGCGACCGCGTTGGCCACGGATCTGGTCAGCGGGCATCGACCGTTGCAGGGCATCGGGGCGCAAGCCAATGCCGCGGCACGCTACCGCGTGGCCAGCCGCACATCGCTCGCCGCCACCTTGCGCGCCGCCCGGATCGAAAGCGTCCAGGAAGGTGTTGCGGCAGCAGCGGGAGCGCTGGCGGCCATGACCGTCGCCGTCGCAGCCGCCTACTTCGCACTGCACGGCGACCTGTCACTGGGCCAGTTGATCACCGTGATCGGTCTGGCACAGTTTCTGATCGAGCCGTTCTCCACACTTGCGATCGTGCCGAGTTGGGTGGCCGAGGCGCGGGCCTCGGCCAATCGTGTCGCGGCGGTGCTGAATTCCCCTACGGCCCATTCCCCCGATCCTGTGACCGCGGCGCCTGAGGAGGTACTCCCCGGTGCCCTGACCGCGCAGCTCGACGGCTGGACCCTGCAGCTTCAGCCCGGCGAGTACGTGGCCGTGCTGACTGCTGACGCGCGCGACGCGACGACGCTGATCGACGTGCTTTCGGGCCGGGTGCGGTCAACCGCTTCGGTGCATGCCGGCGGGCACCCGATCGGCGCGATCAAGCACGGCGAGCGACGCCACAGACTGCTGGTCGAGCACCACAACGGTGAACTGTTCACGGGCACCCTGGAATCCAACCTGCACGTCGGCGCGCAGGACCGAGACGCAGGGCCCGCGCTGGCAGCCTCGTGTGCGGTCGATGTCGTCGAACTTCATCCCGACGGACTGTCGCACCCCGTCCTGGAGCGCGGAGCAAGCCTGTCCGGCGGTCAGCGACAGCGCTTGACGTTGGCCCGGGCATTGGCCGCCGACCCCGACATCCTGGTCCTGCACGACCCGACCACCGCGGTCGACGCCGTCACCGAACAGGCCATCGCCGACGGCATCCGGCGGCTGCGGCCGCCCTCGGGTCGCACCACGCTGATCGTCACCAGCAGTCCTGCCCTGCTCGCCACCGCCGACCGCGTTGTCGTGGTGGCAGACGGCCGGGTGCGCGCCGAGGGAACGCATCGCGAGCTGGCCGACTCTGACCCCGTCTACCGAAAGTTGGTTTCCCGGTGACGATCAGCGAATCGATCACCCCACCTGTCCTGCCGGTGGCCTCGGCCGCGCGCAGTCGTCGGTGGCTCGTAGCCGAACTGCGGACCAGGCCGGCCCGGACCACCGCAGCGTGCGCAATCGGACTTGCCGCGGCAGCCGTCGCCACGGTGCCGGTCTACCTGCTCGGTACGCTCGTCGATCGAATCCGAGACGGCGCCACCGTGGGCAGCCTCGCAGGCCTGGCGGCGTTGATCGGTGTGTCCGCGGTTCTCGGTGGCTTGGGCAGCGGACTGTCGGCGTACCTGATCAACCGGCTCGGCGAGCATACGGTCGCCGACCTCCGCGAGGACGTGCTCGCCCGAGCCTTGAACCTGCCCGCCACCACGATCGAGGAAAGCGGCCGAGGCGATCTGCTGTCGAGAGTCGGCCCAGACGTCGCCGCGGTGGCCAAGGCGGTGTCACAGGTATTGCCCACCATGTTCAATGCCCTGTTTCTCGGTGTGGTCACGCTTTTCGCGATGGGAAGCCTGGACTGGCGGCTTGGTCTGGCCGGCGCGCTGTGCATCCCCGCCTATGCGGCGGGCCTGCGGTGGTTCCTACCGCGATCAGCACCGCTGTATGCCGAACAACGCATCGCGATGGCACAGCGCACGCAGCTCACCATGGAGTCGGTCCAAGGTGTCAGAACCATCGACGCCTATGAGATCCACGCCCAGCAGCTGGCCGGAATCGAGGACGCGTCGAACCGCGTGCGGGACCTCTCGGTGACGGTCTTCACCCTGTTCACCCGCTTGGTCGGGCGCGTCAACCGTGCCGAGTTCATCGGATTGTCAGCGACATTGGTGGTCGGGTTTCTGCTGGTGCGGTCCGATTCGGTCACCATCGGCGCGACGACGGCGGCCGCCTTGATGTTTCATCGGTTGTTCAACCCGATCGGCATGCTCATGTACAACTTCGACGAGATCCAGGCCGCGGCAGCGTGCCTGGCGCGGCTCGTCGGAATCGTCGACCTGCCCGAGCCGGCCGGACGGCCCGGCTCGGCGACCCCGGCCGGATCCGACGTCGAGATCCGCGCATTGTCGTTCCGCTACAACGCCGGACCCGAAGTCCTGCAGGATGTTTCCCTCAGCATTCCCGCCGGGACCCGCTGCGCGCTGGTCGGCTCCACCGGCGCGGGCAAGAGCACGCTGGCCGCCATCGTGTCAGGTCTGTACGGGGCCACCCGGGGGCGTGTCGAGATCGGCGGTGTCGCCGTGGGCGACATCGATCCCCACCTGTTGCGTCGCTGCGTGGCCACCGTCACGCAGGAGATCCACGTTTTCTCCGGTCCGCTCATCGATGATCTGCGCCTGGTGGCACCGGAGGCCACGCGTGACGAGATCTGGGATGCCCTTCGCGTGGTCGGCGCGGACGACTGGGTCGATGCCCTCGACGCGGGGCTCGACACCCCCGTCGGGGAGCAAGGCGTATCCCTGACCGCCGCCCAGGCCCAGCACATCGCGTTGGCGCGACTGGTGCTGGCCGACCCCGCGGTGGTGGTTCTCGACGAAGCAACCGCCGAAGCGGGTTCGGCCCATGCCGTCGGGCTAGAACGCGCGGCCGCCGCGGCGACCGAGGGCCGAACGACGTTGATCGTCGCGCATCGGCTCACCCAGGCTGCCACGGCTGACCAGATCGCGGTGATGGAGGGAGGGCGCATCGTCGAAAACGGGACGCACACCGAACTTCTCGGGCACGGCGGCCGCTACGCGCAGCTGTGGGCCGCGTGGAGTGCGCCCGGGTAGATCAGCCGTTCGACAGGTCGGTCACCGGACGGCCGTTGAGCGCATTCGCCAGCTGTGGGGTGAGCACGTCGAGTGAGTACAGCAGGGCGCTGGGCCCGCCGTAGGTCAGCGCGCCGTTGAGGTTGGACTCGAAATTCGTGTACAGCGTGCGGCCGTCACGAACCACACCGAGGCGCGCGAAGGCCGGCGAGGCCAGCATCTGATCTTTGGTGGCGCCTGCGACGAACAGCACGTCGTGATCGAGCAAGTCGAGTTTCTCCTCGCTGACATCACCATCGACATCCTGGGTCTTGAAACCGAGCGCGTTGAACACCGCGCGCCGAGGATCGTTCTGCGGCAACAGGTAATGCCCGCCGTTCTCGGGTCCCTGATCGACCACCAGCGTCTTGCCGTCGAATTCCGGATTGGCCTTGCGTACGTCGTCGATCCGGCCCTGGACCTTCTCGACGAGCGCTGTGGCCTCGGCTTCCTTGCCCAACGCCGTACCCGTGGTCAGCAACTGCACGTTCCACGGAGTCTCCTCGTCGGCGTAGTCAGCGGACTGGATCACCGTGGGCGCGATCTGGGAGAGCCGGTCGTAGGTCGGCTGATCGATCGACTCGTAGATCGCGAAGATCAGGTCCGGCTTCTGCGCGGCGATCGCCTCGAAGTCGATCTCATCGCTACCCCATGTCGGGATTGCCTTGCCGCCAGTGGCCGAGGCAACCCACGGATAGTTGCTGTAGTTCTCCTCGAAGTCTCGCGTGCTCACCGGGATCACACCGAACGGCAGCACGAAGTCCTGATCGGTCCACCCGACGGTGACCACGCGTTGTGGAGCCGGAGGCACCTTCGTCTCGCCGAATTTGTGCGTGATGGTCACGGCATCTGCCTGCGGCATCTGGTTCTCGCCGGATCCACAGGCGGTCAGCAAGCCCACCGACATCGCGACTGCCGCAACGACGCGGCCCCAATGACCCAATTTCACCCGCACATCTCCCCCTCGGCCGGACGACTCCGACGGAGCATAGCTTGGTTAGGCTAGGTTTACCTGCCTTGCCGCAGTGCCGCCGGGCCTCACGTGACGCTCACGGGGCGATGCGCACGGAGGTTAGGGTGACAACGTGTCCGATTCAGTGTTGGTCAGCGTCGACGATCACATCGCAGTCATCACCGTCAACGACCCGGATCGCCGCAATGCGGTGACCTTCGAGATGTCGGCGGCCCTGCGCGCCGCGGTCGAGGCCGCCGAGGCCAACCCCGATGTGCACGCCGTGATCGTCACAGGGGCCGGCAAGGCGTTCTGCGCCGGTGCCGACCTCACCGCGCTGGGCGAGGCCACCGAAGACGGACTCCGCAAGATCTACGACGGGTTCCTGGCGGTCGCCAATTGCACGCTCCCGACGATCGCCGCGGTCAACGGCGCCGCCGTCGGCGCCGGCCTCAATCTGGCACTGGCCGCCGACGTCCGGATCGCCGGCCCGAGCGCGCTGTTCGATCCACGGTTCCAGAAGCTGGGCATCCATCCCGGCGGCGGCGCCACCTGGATGCTGCAGCGAGGCGTCGGCCCGCAGGTGGCCCGGGCGGCATTGTTGTTCGGCATGCGCTTCGACGCCGAGTCCGCGGTGCGCCACGGGTTGGCGCTCTCGATCGCCGAGGATCCGGTGGGCGCCGCACGCATGCTCGCCGCGGGGCCCGCGAGCGCCCCGCGCGACGTGGTGATCGCGACGAAAGCCTCGATGCGGGCCACCGCCAATCCGGGGACGGTCGACATCGACCAGCACGGGACTGCCGTCGACATCGAACTCGGCCCGCAGGCACGCTCCATCGAATCTCCGGAATTCGCAGAGCGTTTGGCCGCCGCCAAGCGCAAATAGCCACTACAGGTCGATCAGAGCCAACTCCGGCGCCTCGATCAGCGAACGCAGGTCACGCAGGAACGCGGCCGTCATCGCGCCGTCGACGATGCGATGGTCGAAGGCACAGGTCAGTGACATGGTGGGACGGGCCACCACAGCCCCGTCGACCACGACCGGCCGCGCTTTCATCGAGCCCATCCCCAGAATGGCCGCCTCCGGATAGTTGATCACCGGTACGCCGTCGTCCAGGCCGAGCGCACCGAAGTTCGACACCGTGAACGTCGATCCGCTCAGCTCGGCCGGGCTGAGCGTCCCGGCTCGCGCCTGTTCGATCAACCGGGCCACCGCTGCGGCCAACTCGCGGGTCGTCATCGATTGCGCGTCGCGGACCACCGGGACCAGCAGTCCGCGCGGCGCCGCCACACCGAAGCCCAGGTGTACGGCCGGATGCCGGTGAATCTGAGGACCTTCGGCGGTTTCGAGCCACGTGGAGTTCAGCATCTGATGGCGCCCGAGCGCCAGGACCAGCAGCCGCAGCGTCAGCACGAACGGCGTGGCAGGCAGTGCCGCATCGGCTGCCATGATGCGGTCACGCAGCTGCAGCAGCGCGGAGCAGTCCACCTCCACCCGGGCGTGCGCATCGGGAATTTCCTTACGTGACAATGACATCCGTCGCGCCATCGCGGCCTGAACGCCGCCGACGTCGACGATGTCCGAACTGCCCGCGGCGGCCAGCACGTCGGCACGGGTGACGATCCCCTCGGGGCCGGATCCCGGTGCCAGCTTCTGGAGGTCGACGTGCAGATCGGCGGCCAGTTTGCGGACCGGCGGTTTGGCCCGCGCCCGCGTGCTGCCGGGCGTCGCCGTGCGCCTGCTGACATCCATGGTGTCGTCGGCGCCGTAACCGACCAGGACGGACTTACGCGGTGTACCGCCATTTTTCGTGGTTGCGGCTGCGGCAGCGGCCGGCTCACGGGTGTCGATCCGGACCAACAGTGACCCGACGGTCAAGGTATCCCCCGCCGCACCGCCGAGTTCGAGCACCTGGCCGGCGAACGGGCTGGGGATCTCCACCTCGGCCTTGTTGGTCTCGACCGTGCACAGCGTCTGATTGAGCTCGACGGTGTCGCCCACGGCAACGCTCCAACTCGTGATCGTGGCGTCCTGCAGCCCTTCACCGAGGTCAGGGACCAGGAACTCCCGGTTCACGGCTGGCCCACCGAACGCTCGACGCAGTCGAGCAACCGGTCGACGCCCGGCAGCCACACCTTCTCCAGCCGGGCCGGCGGGTAGGGAGTGTCAAACCCGGTGGCACGCAACACCGGTGCCTCAAGATCGTAGAAGCACTCCTCGGAGATCCGGGCGGCCAGTTCGGCCCCGAAGCCCAACGTGCGAGGCCCCTCATGCATCACGACGGCCCGGCCGGTGCGCCGCACCGAAGCGGCGACCGTGTCGAAATCCAGCGGGTTCAGCGAACGCAGGTCGACAACCTCGAGGCTCCAACCGCGTTCGTCGGCCAGGTCCGCGGCGTTGAGCGCGGTGGCCACCAGGCCGCCGTAGGTGATCACGGTGACGTCGGTTCCGTCGCGCCGCACCAGTGCCCGGCCGATCGGCGGAGCGGGCGCACTGGTGTCGACGAGTTCGCATGCCCAGTAACGTCGTTTGGGCTCCAGGAAGATCACCGGGTCGGCGCTGCTGATCGAGTGCCGCAGCAGCCAGTACGCGTCGGACGGGGTGGACGGTACGACCACCTTGAGCCCGGCCGTATGCAACCAGTACGACTCGGTGGACTCCGAGTGGTGCTCCACCGCGCCGATGCCGCCGAACGACGGGATCCTCACCGTCACCGGCATGTTGATGTCCCCGTGGGTGCGCATCCGGTATTTGGCCAGGTGACTGGCGATCTGGTCGAAGGCCGGATAGCTGAACCCGTCGAACTGGATCTCGGGCACCGGGATGAACCCGCGGATCGCCAGACCGATCGCCACACCGATGATCGCCGATTCGGCCAGCGGGGTGTCGAAACACCTTTCGGCACCGAAGGTCTCGGCCAGCCCCTCGGTGACCCGGAAGACGCCGCCCAAGGTGGCGACGTCTTCGCCGAACACGAGCACATGGTCGTCGGCGACCATCGCATCGTGCAGGGCCCGGTTGATCGCCGCCACCATGGACAGTTCGGTGGTCACCGGGAAGTCCGTCGGCGGTGCCGCCACGTCGGCAGAGGTGAAGTCCGGCTCCCACGGCTCCGGCGAATCACCTTGAGCGGCAGGCCGATCGATAATCAGGGTCACTGGTCTCACGCCTCCTTCGCCAGTTCGGCCAACAACTGATCGCGTTGGCGTGCCAGATCCGGGGTGATCTCGGCGTACACGTTGTCGAACAGTTCGGCCGGATCGGGGTCTGCCGCCCCGACCAGCGAGTCGCGCACCTCGGCGCACAGCCGCCGTGAGCGTGCGGCGACGCGCTGCTCAAGCCGCTCGTCGAGCACGCCGGCGTTCTGCAGGTAGGTGCGGTACCGCGCGATCGGGTCGCGGGCAAGCCACTCGTCGACCTCATCTGCCGACCGGTAGCGGGTGGGATCGTCGGAGGTGGTGTGCGGCCCCATCCGGTAGGTGATTGCCTCGATGAGCGTGGGGCCTGCGCCCGCGCGGGCCCGCTCGGCGGCCTCGGCCATCACCGCATAACAGGCCAGGACGTCGTTACCGTCGACGCGGATACCCGGCATGCCGTAGCCGATGGCCCGGTGCGCGATCGACGGCCCGGCATGCTGCTTGCTCACCGGCACCGAGATCGCCCACTGGTTGTTCTGCACGAAGAACACGCACGGCGCCTTGAACACCGAGGCCAGGTTCAGCGCCTCGTGCACATCGCCCTCACTGGTGGCGCCGTCACCGAGGAACGCGACGGTGACCGAATCCTCGCCGAGGCGCTGCGCGGCCATCGCAGCGCCGACCGCGTGCAGTCCATGGGTGCCGATCGGAATCGCGATCGGGGCGACGCAGCGGCTGGTGAACTCCAGGCCACCGTGCCATTGACCGCGCCACACCGCACCCATCTGGGCCGGGGCGATCCCGCGCAGCAGGAACGCCCCGATCTCCCGGTACTGCGGGAACAGCCAATCGGTCTTCCGCAGGCAGGCGGCCGCCCCGATCTGGGCGGCCTCCTGGCCGCGGCACGACGCGTACAGCGCCAGCTCACCCTGACGCTGCAGATTGACGAACTCGACGTCCAGGTCACGGGCCACGACCATCGATTCGTAGAGCCAGGCCAGTGTCTCGTGGGGCAGATCGCGGCTGTAGCGCGTTTCGCTCGTGGGAGACCCTTCGGCGTCGACCAGACGCATCGGATCGAGATCGACACTCAACGGTGCCGAGAGCCGCTCAGCCATACCGCCTCCTTCTCGGGTGACGGCATGTCGCGCCGCCAGTCCATGAGGTGCTCAGAGCAGCGGCGGTACGCGCAAAACCCCTGGTGAGAGGCCTCCGGCTAGATGCCTGGGTGTGGCGCTAGCTGGACGATCCGCTCGGCCCGTCGCAGCACTGGGGCATATCGCCATTATGCGCCCGAAACCGATGCGGCCACGCTCATCGCCGGTTACGGAACGGAGGCGTGTCGTTTTCCCGGCGCGAGCAGACGCGCAGGTACCCGAAATCAGTGGTTTTGGGGTACCTGCGCGTCTGTTCGCGAGTGAAGCTACGGAGCCAGCGCGACGATGCGCTCGGCACGCCGCAGAACCGGAGCGTCGACCATCAGACCGTCGTGCTGGAAGACGCCACGCTCGGTCGCCACGCGGTCGAGCACCGCCCGCGCCCAGGCGATCTGCTCATCGGTCGGCGCATAGGCCGAGCGGATGACGGCGACCTGAGTCGGGTGGATCGCCACCTTCGCGTCGAAGCCGACGGCAACGGCGTCATCGGACTCCGCCCGCAGGCCGTCGAGATCCTTGATGTCGAGGTACACCGAATCCAGGGCCAACTTCCCGTAGGCCTTGGCCGCCAGCAGGGTCTGCGACCGCACGTGCTGGGCGACGTCGCGGTAGGTGCCGTCGGGCCAGCGGTTGGCGGTGCCGCCGGTGACCGCGAACAGGTCCTCCGCGCCCCACATCACCGCCAAGGCGTTGTCGGGCGGCACCAACTCCGCCACCTTCAGCGCGGCGAGCGGGGTCTCGATCAACACCACGACATCCAGTGGGGCCAAGGCCGTCACCTGGTCGACAGCCTCGGTCTTGGCGAGCATCACGGTGGTGTAGTCGGTGGCCGCGACCGCCTTCAGGTCGAGCTCGTGGTCGGCGGTGCTGGTCGGGTTGACCCGCACCACTGTGCGCGTCGGATCCAGCGGGGTGTCGATCAGCGCCTGACGCGCAGCCGGGCGGTCCTTGGCCGCGCACCCGTCCTCGAGGTCGAGGATCACCACATCGGCTGCTGCCGCGGCCTTTTCGAACCGCTCGGGACGGTCGGCCGGGCAGAACAGCCAGCCCGGGCCCGGCGCGCTCAAGCCAATTCGCTCCTCGCGTGCGCGGTGAGCCATCAGGAATCCCCCTCCGGACGCATCCGCACCATGGTCTTGCGCGATGCCGTCGCCACGATGTCACCGTGCTGGTTGCGGCCAGTGTGGGCGAAGGTCACGATGCCCTCGCCCGGCCGGCTCTTGGATGCCCGCTTCTCGGTGATCTCGGTTTCGGCGTACAGCGTGTCACCGTGGAAAAGCGGCTTGGGGAAGGCGATCTCGGAGAATCCGAGGTTGCCGACGATGGTGCCCTGGGTCAGCTGCGCCACCGACAGGCCGACGAGCGTCGACAGGGTGAACATCGAGTTGACCAGCCGGGCGTTGAACGGCGGCAGGGCATCCGAGAACGCCGCATCCAGGTGCAGCGCCTGGGTGTTCATCGTCAGCGTGGTGAACAGCACGTTGTCGGCCTCGGTGATGGTGCGCCCGGGACGGTGCAGGTAGCGCACCCCGATCTCGAACTCCTCGAACCACAGTCCGCGCTGCTCTATTACTTTCTGGGACGCTGCTTCCCCCGCACTCACAGGCCCGCCTCCCGCGCGATCAGCATCAGCTGCACTTCAGTTGTCCCCTCGCCGATTTCGAGAATCTTGCTGTCACGGTAATGCCGCGCCACCGGGTATTCGTTCATGAACCCGTAGCCGCCGAAGATCTGGGTGGCGTCACGGGCGTTGTCCATCGCGGCCTCGCTGGACACCAGCTTGGCCACCGATGCCGCTTTCTTGAACGGCTTGCCGGACAGCATCAGCGCCGCGGCGTCGTAGTACAAGGCGCGCGCCGTGTGGGCCCGGGCTTCCATCCGGGCGATCTTGAAGGCGATGGCCTGGTAGGTGCCGATCGCCGCCCCGAAGGCCTGACGTTCCTTGGCGTACTTCACACATTCGTCCACACAGCCCTGTGCGACACCGACCGACAGCGCCGCGATGGCGATGCGGCCCTCGTCGAGGATGCGCAGGAAGTTGGCGTAGCCGCGGCCACGCTCGCCGAGCAGGTTCTCGGCCGGCACCCGGACATCGTCGAAGCTCAGGGGGTGGGTATCGGAGGCGTTCCAGCCGACCTTGTTGTAGGCCGGTTCGGCGGTGAACCCTTCGATGGGCACCGGCACCAGGATCGACGAGATCTCCTTCTTGCCGCCTTCACGCTCACCGGTCACGGCGGTCACGGTCACCAGCTTGGTGATGTCGGTGCCGGAGTTGGTGATGAACTGCTTGGAGCCATTGATTATCCAATGACCGTCGTCCATCTTCGCGGTGGTCTTGGTGGCACCCGCATCACTGCCACCGCCGGCCTCGGTCAGGCCGAACGCACCCAGCGCCTTGCCGCTGGCAAGCAGCGGTAGCCACTCCTGCTTCTGTGCTTCGTTGCCGAAGCGGTAGACCGGCATGGCGCCCAACGAGACGCCCGCCTCCAGCGTGATGGCCACGCTCTGGTCCACCTTGCCGAGTTCCTCCAAGGCCAGGCACAGCGCGAAGTAGTCGCCGCCCATGCCGCCGTACTCCTCAGGGAACGGCAGACCGAACAGCCCCATGTCGGCCATGCCGGAGACGACCTCGTAAGGGAACGAATGTTCCTCATCGTGCTTGGCGGCCACCGGAGCGACCACGCTCTGGGCGAAGTCGCGGACGGTCTTGGCCAGTTGCGCATAGTGATCCGGCAGGGTGCCGGTCGACAAGAAGTCGCTCATTGTTCGTTCTCCTGTGTGTGAGCGGTGATTCGAGCCAGTGGCTGACCCACCTTGACCTGGTCGCCGACGGCGACGAGTAGTTCGGCCACACCGTCGATCGGTGCGGTCAGGGCGTGCTCCATCTTCATCGCCTCCACGGTGACCACCGTGGTACCGGCCGTCACCTCGGCGCTGTTCGTGACGCCCACGGCGACAACCGATCCCGGCATCGGGCTGACGAGTTCGGCGTCGCCGCTGTGCTCGTCGTCGGGGCGCACCGGCGCCTCACGGACCTCCTCGACGACATAGCTGTGTCCCGTGCCCGCAAGCCAGAGCTGGCCTATCCCGCCGCTCAGCTGTGCGGCGATGAGATACTCGGTCCGCAGGCCGTCGAGCGTGACGGTGAACCGGTCGCCGACGAATGCGGCGCTGACAGTGTGGGTTTCGCCGTTCTCAACGGTGGCGGTGGCCTGCTCCGGGGTACCGGTCAGGTACACGTGATCGGTGCGATCCCCGGCCCGCAGCCGGAACGCCGCCGGGGCGCGCTCCCCGACCCGCCAGCCCGTCGGGCGGGCCCATAGGCAGTCACCGGCCTCTGACCAGTCGTTGATCCACTGGCAAGCCGCGGCGGCGATCAGCTCTACGTCGCCGACCACCTGGGGCGCGAAATCCGGTGCGCGACGGTCCAGCAGGCCGGTGTCCAAGCGGCCCGCGGCCACATCGGGATCGGCCAGCAGGAAGCGCAGGAACTCGGTGTTGGTCGTCAGCCCCAGCACCGCGGTGTCGGCCAGCGCCCGATCCAGCTTGTGCAGCGCCGCCGTCCGGTCGGCGGCGTGGGCGATGACCTTCGAGAGCATCGGGTCGTAGTCGCTACCGACGACGGTGCCTGCGGCCAGGCCGGAGTCCACCCGCACGCCCGGTCCGCTGGGCTCACGCAGTCCGAGCACCGGGCCGCCGGTGGGCAGGAAGCCGTTGGCGGGATCCTCGGCATAGACCCGCGCTTCCACGGCATGGCCGGTCATGACGATGTCGTCCTGGCCGATGGCGAGCTTCTCACCGGCGGCGATCCGGACCTGCTGCTCCACCAGGTCGACTCCGGTGACCATCTCGGTGACCGGATGTTCGACCTGCAACCGGGTATTCATCTCCATGAAGAAGAACTCGTCGGGTGCATCGGCGGACACGATGAATTCCACGGTGCCCGCACCCGTGTAATCGACACTACGCGCGGTATCGCAGGCGGCCGCACCGATGCGCGCCCGGGTGGCCGGGTCGAGCAGCGGCGACGGCGCCTCCTCGATGACCTTCTGATGCCTGCGCTGCAGGCTGCATTCCCGCTCGCCAAGATGGATCACGTTGCCATGGCCGTCGGCCAGCACCTGCACCTCGATGTGCCGGGGCCGCAACACAAATCGTTCCAGGAACAGGGTGTCGTCGCCGAAGGCGGCGGCGGCCTCGCGGCGGGCACTCGCCAACGCCCCAGGCAGATCGGCGGCCTGCTCGACCACCCGCATGCCCTTGCCGCCGCCACCCGCCGACGGCTTGACCAGGACGGGGAAACCGACCTCGGGCGCCCCCGCGATGAGATCCTCATCGGTCAGGCCCGGACGCGATATGCCTGGCACAACCGGGACGCCGAATGCCGACACCGCGGCCTTGGCCGCGATCTTGTCGCCCATGGTGGCGATCGCCGATGCGGGCGGTCCGATGAAGGCGATGCCCGCGGCCTGCAGTGCGGCGGCGAACTCGGCGTTCTCGGAGAGGAATCCGTAGCCGGGGTGCACCGCCTGCGCACCGGTGCGCTGCGCGGCCGCGACGACCGCTTCGATGTTCAGATAGCTCTGCCGCGCCGCGGCCGGCCCGATGTTGACCGCCACGTCGGCCTCGGCCACATGCCGGGCACCGGCGTCGGCGTCGCTGAACACCGCGACCGAGCGGATTCCCATCTCGTGCAGGGTGCGGATGACCCGCACCGCGATCTCGCCGCGGTTGGCGACGAGGACTGTGTTGAAAGTCGTCATCTTCACATCACATCCGGAATACGCCGTAGGAGACCGGCTCGAGCGGAGCCTGGCCGACAACCGAAAGAGCAAGTCCGAGCACGGTTCTGGTGTCGGCCGGGTCGATGACGCCGTCGTCCCACAGCCGGGCCGTCGAGTAGTACGGGTTGCCCTGGTGCTCGTATTGAGCCCGGATCGGCGCCTTGAACTGTTCTTCCTCTTCGGCGCTCATGTCGCCGCGCACGGTGGCCAGCACCGATGCCGCCTGCTCGCCGCCCATCACCGAGATACGGGCGTTGGGCCACATCCACAGGAACCGCGGCGAATACGCGCGCCCGCACATGGAGTAGTTACCCGCGCCATAGGAGCCGCCGATCACCACGGTCAGCTTCGGCACCCGGGCACAGGCCACCGCGGTGACCATCTTGGCGCCGTGCTTGGCGATGCCCGAGGCCTCGTAGTCGCGGCCGACCATGAACCCGGCGATGTTCTGCAGGAACAGAAGCGGTGTCTTGCGCTTGTCGCACAGCTCGATGAAATGCGCTCCCTTGAGCGCGGATTCACCGAACAGCACACCGTTGTTGGCGACGATGCCGACCGGGTGGCCGTGGATGCGGGCGAACCCCGTGACCAGGGTGGTGCCGTACTCGGCCTTGAATTCGTTGAACTCGCCACCGTCGACGATGCGCATGATCACCTCGTGCACGTCGTAGGGCACGCGTGCGTCGACCGGGACCACGTCGTAGAGCTCGGTCTGGTCGGCGACGGCATCCACGGTGGGTGCCACCGCCCACGGCGGCGCTTCGGCCGGCCCCAGGGTGGCGACGATGTTGCGCACGATCCGCAGCGCGTCGCGATCGTCGTGGGCCAGGTGGTCGGTGACGCCCGAGGTCTTGGAGTGCAGGTCCCCGCCGCCGAGCTCCTCGGCGGTGACGACCTCACCGGTGGCGGCCTTCACCAGCGGCGGACCGCCGAGGAAGATCGTGCCCTGATTGCGCACGATGACGGCCTCGTCGCTCATCGCGGGCACATAGGCCCCGCCCGCGGTGCACGATCCGAGCACGGCGGCGATCTGCGCGATGCCCTGCGCGCTCATGGTGGCCTGGTTGTAGAAGATGCGACCGAAGTGCTCACGATCCGGGAACACCTCATCCTGGCGCGGCAGGAACGCGCCACCGGAGTCGACCAGGTAGATGCACGGCAGCTTGTTCTGCAGCGCGATCTCCTGGGCCCGCAGGTGCTTCTTGACCGTGACCGGGTAGTACGTGCCGCCCTTGACGGTGGCGTCGTTGGCGACGATCAGGCATTCCCGGCCGGACACCCGGCCGATGCCGGCGATCATCCCGGCGCCGGGACATTCGTCGTCGTACATCCCGTCCGCTGCCAGTGCGGCGATCTCCAGGAACGGGCTGCCCGGGTCCAGCAGGCCGTCGACGCGGTCGCGGGGCAGCAATTTACCCCGGTCGACGTGGCGTTGACGGGCCCGCTCGGGGCCGCCGAGGGCGGCGGTGGCGAGCTTGGCGCGCAACTGGCCAACCAGCGCCAGATGCTCGTCGCGGTGCGATGACAAGGCAGCTCCCATTTCGGTTAATGACAACTAACTCGTGATAGGTTAGTTTTCATTAACTGAGTTGTCTACCCTCCGGAGGCGCCATGTCCGACAGCGCCGTCACCCGTCGCAGCAAGGCCAAGTCCGATCGCCGCGGCCAGCTGATCGCTGCCGCCGAACGGCTTGTGGCCGAACGCGGTTATCTCGCGGTGCGCCTGGAGGACATCGGCTCTGCCGTCGGAATCAGCGGACCGGCCATCTACCGGCACTTCCCCAACAAGGAAGCCCTGCTGGTCGAACTGCTCGTCGGGATCAGTACCCGCCTGCTCGCCGGGGCACAGGAAGTCACCGCGGCCGACGAAGATCCCGCCGACACCCTAAACAGCCTGGTGGACTTCCACCTCGACTTCGTCTTCGGCGAATCCGATCTGATCCGCATCCAGGATCGCGACCTGGCCCACCTGCCCGACGCGGCCCGGCGACAGGTGCGCCGCGCCCAGCGGCAGTACGTGGAGATCTGGGTGACGGTCCTGACGCGGCTCGACCCGGGCCTGGCCGAGGACGATGCCCGGGTAATGGCCCATGCCGCGTTCGGCCTGCTGAACTCGACCCCGTACAGCGTGAGACCCGCTGTGCCCAAGACACATTCACGCGCAGTGCTGCGCCGCATGACGCTGGCGGCGCTCACCTCGGGCTAGTTCATCGATTGGCGGTAGCAGGCAGTCGAGCCTGGCCGAGCCCTCTTGACTATGAATCAAGACGGCTGGCAGACTGCCTGTTAACCGTCAGTTAACACATTTCCTAGGAGCCACGATGGCCTCACCCGCCAAACTCGCCCACGTAGTACTGCGCACCGGGCAGCTGCAACCGATGCTCGATTGGTATCTCGAAGTTCTGGAGGGCACGGTGACCTTCGCCAATGAGGCCATTGCCTTCCTGACCTACGACGACGAACACCATCGCATCGCGATCGCGAACACCGGAGCCAGCCAGAGGCCGGGAGACAGCCATACCGGCATGCATCACATTGCCTTCACCTATGCCAACCTCGCCGACCTGCTGGGAACTTACCAGCGACTGAATAACCAAGGGATCAAGCCTTTTTGGACCATCAACCATGGTCCAACCACATCGATGTACTACGCCGATCCGGACGGCAACAACATCGAACTGCAGATCGACAATTTCGAGACCGACGAGCAGCTTCAGCAGTTCTTCGACTCCGGAGCCTTTGCGGCCAATCCGATCGGGGTGGAGTTCGATGCAGCGGAACTACGCGCGCGCTACGAATCCGGTGAGCCGATCGCGGAACTGGTGAAGCGGCCGTGACGGGCTCACTGAGAGCATCTGTCGTCATCGTGGGTGCCGGACCGGTCGGCATGGCAACGGCATTGTCTCTGGGGCGCCACGGCATCCGAACCGTCCTGCTCGACAAGCACAAGGGCATAAATCCTCATCCCCGAGCTCATGTGGTGAACACACGTTCCATGGAGTTGTTTCGCCGGTGGGGAATCGTCGACGGGATCGTCGAGGACGCCGTCAGCCAGGAGTCTGCCCGCAACATCGTCTGGCGCACGACTCTGACCGGAGAGGAACTCGGAAGAATCGACGTGTTCGGCGATGCTGCCAGTGCTGCAACACGCCGACACTCATCTCCACAATCCATCGTCTCGTGTGCCCAGAATCGCGTTCAACAAAGATTGCTCCAGCAATTGATGGAGCTCGGTCACACCAACATCCGGTATGGAGCGCGCGCCGCGGGTGTCACGCAGGGGCCGTCGGGTGTCACGGTCGATATCAGCACCGATGCCGGGAGCGAAACGATCGAGGCCGAGTATTTGGTCGTCGCCGACGGCGCGTCGGGGAGCATCAGTGCCACCATGGGCCTGGAAATGGAGGGCCTACCGCCCTTCGGCCATCAACTCAACATTTACTTCCACGCCGATCTGCGTCCGCTACTGGGAGACAACCCGGCGATGCTCGTATGGGTTCTCAACTCGACGGCACCAGGCGCGTTCATCGGTATGGATGGCGCGCACCGGTGGACGTTCAACATCGGGTTCGACCCGGAAACCGAAACCGTGCAGGACTATCCACCAGCGCGATGCATCCAGCTGATCAGGGATGCGGCGGGGGTCAGGGACCTACACGTCGATATTCAATCGGTGGGCACCTGGAGCTTTGCGGCCCGCACTGCCAATCGCTACCGCCACGGCCGGGCATTCCTCGCCGGTGATGCGGCACATCAGTTTCCACCCACCGGCGGGCTGGGTATGAATACCGGATTGGCCGACGCCGACAATCTGGCGTGGAAGCTGGCTGCAGTTCTGCACGGTTGGGCCAGCGACAGTCTGCTCGACACTTACGAAGCAGAACGACGCCCGGTTGCTCTGTCGAGTGCACAACAAAGTGTCGCCAATGCACTGAACATGTCCGAAGTTGGAATCGGACCTTCGGCGGTCGCTGTCGCCGGTCGACTGGAAAGCGCCGATGCCTCGGTTCGGGCCGCCGAGCGTGCGCATCTCTCCGTGGCGATACCGCGTCAACGCGGGCACTTCGACGCCCTGGATCAGGAGATCGGCCACATCTATTTCCACGATGGTCCGCCCCGCGTCGTGGACGTGGCGACCGTCGGCGCCCGGCTGCCACACGCCTGGATCCTACGAGATGGGACACCTTGTTCGACAATTGATTTGGCAGCATCTGGCTACATATTGGTAGTGGGGCGGTCCGGATCTGCATGGGCCGGGAAACTGGCCGACTCTGCGCTGGGACGGCGCATTCCGTGGACTGAGTTGACTATTGGCCGCGACATCGAACTGCTGAACACCGATCCCTTCGACATCGGCGACGACGGTGCCGTATTGATTCGACCTGACGGGTATGTGGCATGGATCAGCGGTGAGTTAGCGGTCGGCACCCGCTCCGGAGCATTCAGCGAAGACCTATGCGCAGGACCTTCGGTCGGGTGAAGCGCATGGACATCATGGAGGATGAATGCATCGTGCACTTGACGGGGATCCAGGCGCTGGCCCGCATGGTCTTCGAGGTCCGGCGTGCAGATCTACGTGCTGGCATGGACACGGCCGGCTTCGTGTCGGGATATGAAGGATCGCCGCTGGCGGGTTTCGATACCGAGCTGAGCAGACACACCGATCTCCTTCATCATCTGGGGATCGTGTTCCAGCCCGCGGTGAACGAGGAACTGGCGGCCACAGCGGTCCAGGGCTCTCAATTGGCGGCGACGCAACCAGGCAGCCGGGTTTCGGGGGTCACCGGATTCTGGTACGGCAAATCTCCGGGCCTGGACCGCGCATCCGACGCGATCCGGCAC
The DNA here is from genome assembly GCF_003855255.1 of Mycolicibacterium nivoides. Taxonomy (NCBI): domain Bacteria; kingdom Bacillati; phylum Actinomycetota; class Actinomycetes; order Mycobacteriales; family Mycobacteriaceae; genus Mycobacterium; species Mycolicibacterium nivoides. The sequence goes on from NZ_CP034072.1 coordinate 2,373,744, forward strand.
GCCAACCTGATGGGAACCCATCCCGACGGGGGCGTCGTAGCGCTGGTAGGCGACGACCCGGCCGCCAAATCGTCAACAGTGCCGGGCGCGTCAGAGTACCTGCTCGCCGACTTGGGCATCCCGACGCTCTATCCGGCAGACCCGCAGGAACTCATCGACTTCGGGATGCACGCCGTGGCGTTGTCACGTGCTTCGGGACTGTGGACGGCACTCAAGGTCGTGACCAATGTCGCCGACGCCAGCGGGACCATCAATCCGGCTGGCTCCAGGATCGGTCTCGTTGAGCATGCTGCGGGCGAATCGCCATACCGACACCGTGTCAGTGCGCACATGCTGCAACCGTCACTGGAGCAATACGAGATCACCCGCGACGGCATCCGCCGTGACATCGCCACCCGCTACGCCGCGGCCAATGGCCTCAACCCGATAACTGGAGACCGCACCGAGGCCCGTATCGGTATTGCAGCAGCCGGCAAGACCTACCTTGACCTGATGGCTGCCCTGCGCATTCTCGGGTTGGACCAACAGGAGTGCGGCCAGCGTGGAATCCGACTGCTCCGCTTCGGAATGATCAATCCGCTCGACAGTCAGACGCTGTCGAGCTTTGCGGCCGGGCTGTCGGAGCTCATTGTGGTGGAGGACAAGCGGCCGTTTCTGGAGTCTGCCATCAAGGACGCGCTCTACGGTGTGGCCGGAGCACCCCGCGTCACCGGCAAGAAAGACATTGTCGGCCAACCGCTGTTCGCATTGCACGGCGAACTTGAGCCGGACACGATTGCACTTGGCCTGGCCCGTCGACTGCGCGACATCGGTGGATTCCCGTCGGTGGACGCCTGGTCGGAGCGTCCGAGGCCACGGCCCAGCATCTCGGCACTGCCTTTGATCAACCGGACGCCTTACTTCTGCTCAGGGTGTCCGCATAACAGCTCCGCCAAGGTGCCCGACGGAACTCTGGTCGGTGCCGGGATCGGCTGCCACGGAATGGTGACATTGATGGACGAGGGCCAGGTCGGCCACGTCACGGGCATGACCCAGATGGGCGGCGAGGGAGCCCAGTGGATCGGGATAGCCCCGTTCGTCGAGCCCACCCGCTATGTGCAGAACCTGGGCGACGGAACATTCCATCACTCCGGGAGCCTGGCGATCCGCGCAGCGGTGGCAGCTGGTATCACAATCACCTACAAACTGCTTTACAACTCCGCGGTCGCAATGACAGGCGGGCAACAAGCCGTCGGTTTGATGACTGTCGCGCAGATCTGCCGAACGATGGCGGCCGAAGGGGTTGCGCGCATCATCATCACCACCGAGGACACCACCCGCTATCGCCGCACCGACCTGCCCGCCAATACCAGCGTCTGGGATCGCACCCGCCTCGACGAGGCGCAACTGACACTGACCGACACCGCGGGTGTCACCCTACTGATCCACGACCAAGAGTGCGCAACGGAACTGCGGCGCAAGAGAAAACGCGGACTGACACCCGCACCTTCCCAGCGGATCTTCATCAACGAACGGGTATGCGAGGGATGCGGTGACTGCGGGCAGAAGTCCAACTGCCTGTCGGTGATTCCGGTTGACACCGAATTCGGCCGCAAGACGCACATCGACCAGTCGTCGTGCAACCAGGATCTGGCATGCCTGGCCGGTGACTGCCCGTCGTTCATCTCGGTCACCACCTCGGGTTCCGGACGCCGCAGATTCGACGCGATTCCTGAAGTCGCCGCTGTCGCCGATCCGTCGGTTCCGGAGTGGTCCGTGCACACCACCCGCATCGCCGGAATCGGAGGATCCGGTGTAGTCACGCTGGCGCAAATCCTTGCCACCGCGGCAGCACAGTCAGGTATCCATGTCCGGGCTCTCGACCAGACCGGCTTGGCGCAGAAGGGCGGAGCGGTAATCTCCGACATCAAGCTCACCCGCCGGGAATCCGTGACCGCGCACAAGGCAGCGAGTGGTGAATGCGATCTATATCTGGGCTGTGACCTGCTGGTAGCCGCGGATCCGAAGCACTTGACGGCGGCAGATCCGCACCGGACCGTTGCCGTCGTCTCGAGCAGCGAGGTGCCCACCGGACGCATGGTCGTCGACCCGACTGTCGGCTATCCAGACCACGATCTGCTGGAAGCCCCGATACGGGCTGCGTCCAGGCGCACCATGGTTCTCGACGCCCGACGCGCTTCCAACACATTGCTGGGTGACGAGCAATACGCAAACCTGCTCCTCGTCGGGGCCGCCTACCAAATCGGTGCTCTGCCACTGCCCGCATCAGCCATCGAGAACGCCATCGCCACAAACGGCGTCAAGGTCGAGGCCAACATTGCAGCACTGCGCTACGGGCGGTTCGCCGTCGCCGACCCAGGAGGTTTTGCCGAGATGTTGGCAGCTCGATCAGCCGCGCCGGCGTCGCCGCCACAGAGCCCCACCGCAGATCGGCTCATCGATCGTGTGGGACCCACAGCAGGATCGGAACTGTTGCGGCTCTTGCGGATACGGATACCGGAGTTGATCGCCTATCAGGACGTGCGCTATGCCGAACAGTACAGCGATTTCGTCTCCGGGGTGCTGCGTGCCGAAGCCGCCAAAGCGCCTGGTTCCACGGCGTTAACCGAGGCGGTCGCCGCCAACTTGTACAAGCTGATGGCATACAAAGACGAGTACGAGGTGGCGCGCCTGTCCCTTGACCCAGCCGTACATGCCGCGATTCGTGCGGAATTCGGTGCGGACGCTGCGGTGAGCTACCGCCTGCATCCGCCCGCGCTGAGAGCGATGGGGATGCAGCGCAAACTCGAACTCGGACCCTGGATCAGGCCGGCATTTCGGGTCCTGATCGCCATGCGCAGGCTCCGCGGTACCGCACTCGACCCCTTCGGCCATGCACGCGTGCGTCGACTCGAGCGCGCGCTCATCGGCGAGTACCGCCAGACAGTCGAGGCCGTCCTTCGCGGACTGTCACCGGCGAATATCCAACTGGCGGTGGAGATCGCCAGGCTGCCGGACGGTATCCGGGGTTACGAATCAATCAAGACCGAGTCGGTGCACCGCTACCGCGCAGAGCTTGCTGAAGCCCTGGCCCGGTACCCTGCCGGTCACGACTGAGCCTACCGTTCGGGGCTGACCGCGGATTCCGCCGTTGCCGAGGCCACCAACGCGTCGATCAGCAACCGCACGATCTCACCGATCGGGCGGTCCAGGTCGCGTTGGCTTACCAGCAGCCCCTCGAACAGCACGTGCGCAACGTCGGCAATCGCGGCCGTGTCGTACCCAGCAGGCAATCGCTGTTCCACCGACAACAGCAGCTGGCACTCCAGCCACTCGGCCGTCTCGGAGTACACCGCGCGCAGCCCTTGGGATTCGGCCATTCTTTCGTACGCCTCGCGGTGAATGATCCGGTAAGCCTTGGTGGCCTCAAGAAGCCTGACCAATTTCTCCTCGGGTGTGACGTCGAGATCCTCGACGTCAGCACGAGCCTCGTCGAAGATCTGGCCGAGCACGGCAGCGAAAAGATCGTCTTTGGTGGGGAAGTACCAATGCACGGCGGCGCTGGCAATGCCGGCGGCCTTGCCCACCTGGGTGACGCTGGTGGCGCGATAGCCCTTGGCCACGAACAGCTGTCGTGCATGGGAAAGCACTTCGGCCTGGCGGTCGGCCTTTGGTATCTGTTGGCGGTTCCGAGCCATGACCTCAACCCTAGTCCCGCGCACCCCTCTTGACTAATGATCAAGATCCGTCTTGACTATGAATCAAGAGACCTGGTTCGAACCGAGAGGTTGTTTCATGCGGCTGTACAACACGACGAGCGGTTGGGCTCGCGAGGACCAACCAGGAGTGCTCTCACTCCTGGCAGCCTCCGAGGGGACGGGGATCGATTCCGTCGAAACGCTGGCCACATCGGCGGTGCGTTCCGAGATCCCACTGGATCAGGCTCATCTGCTGGCCCCAGTTCGGCGTCCGGGAAAGATCCTGATCATCGGTCTGAACTACCCCAGCCACGCCGAAGAGGCCCGCGCGGTACTCGCCGCACTCGGCAAGGCGGAGGCCGACCTGCCAACCGAACCGACCTTCTCGATCGTGGCCGGTAGCGCTGTGACGAATCCCGGCGAGAGGATCCGACTGCCCGTGATCGCCGCCGAACAGGTTGACTACGAAGGCGAGTTGGCCGTTGTCATCGGACGGGAATGTGCCGACGTCTCTGCGGACGAAGGGTGGTCCTGCGTCGCCGGATTCACCATCGGCAATGACGTCTCGGCCCGCGACATCCAACGCCGCGCGATGCACGGTGACCCAGCAGCATCGATCGGACTTGCCAAGAGCCTAGACACCTTCAAACCGCTGGGGCCGTGCCTGGTCACAACTGACGAGTTCGATGGTCTACCCGATCTTTCCATTCAAACCCGAGTCAACGGCGAACTTCGCCAAGATGATCGGACCGGGACCATGCTGCATCCGATTCCGGAGTTGATCTCCCACCTCTCCCGCTATCTCACCTTGAATCCCGGTGACGTGATCTGTACGGGCACTCCAAAGGGGGCGGGATTCTTCTCAGGCCGGTTCCTGGCGCCCGGGGACGAGGTGACCGTCGCGATCGAGCGAATCGGCACACTGTCGAACCCGGTCGGTGCGGCATGATCTGCTCCACTGATCCGGTCGAATGGTTGAAACATGTTGAATCCGAACCACTGTCTGATCGAGATCTGCCGGAGAGCAGTTACGCACTACTGTGCGGTGCTGCAGCCAAATTTCCGGACCGTGATGCAGTTCACCACCTTCCACGCGGGTTGATCCCGGGGGCGCATTCCTGGACATACCGTCGGCTGCTCCACAACGTCCACCAAGGTGCCAACCTATTCTACGAACTCGGCGTCGAGCCGAACGGGGTCATCGCAACCCTGCTACCCAACGGACCAGCCACCTTTCAGGCGATCTTGGGCGCTCAACTGATCGGGGTCATCAACCCGGTGAACCCCGCGCTGCGCGCGGAGCACATTGCCGACATCGCCGAGCTGACCGGTGCCCGGGTACTCCTTTGCCCCGCACCGCAATCGGACATCGACCTATGGGGAAAGGCCAACGAGGTCGCGTGCCGCATGCCCGGGCTTCGGCTCGTCACGGTCGGCGGTCCTGCCGGATTCGAGGAGATGGCATCCCGACAGCCGGGCGACCGACCGCGATTCGATCATCGTCCACAACCCGACGATGTCGCGGCATACTTCCATACCGGTGGGACGACCGGCATTCCGAAAGTGGCTGTGCACACCCACGCCAACCAGATCTACACAAGTTGGGCGATCGCACTCGCGTTGGGCTTCGACCAGGACAGCGTGCTGCTGTCCGGGCTGCCGCTGTTTCACGTCAACGCCTTGCACGTCGCCACATTGGCGCCCATGTTCGCCGGAGGCGCCTCAGTCAGCCTGGGACCGGACGGGTACCGCGACCCCGCCGCGATCGCCGGGTTCTGGGGCATTGTGCAGGATTACCGCGTTACGGCGTTTTCCGCAGTACCCACCGTCTATTCGACACTGCCTCCCCTGCCTGTCGATGTCGACGTGTCGTCTGTCCGCTACGGAATCGTCGGCGCTGCACCACTTCCCGACCGGGTCCGGACCAACTTCGAGCAGTCCACCGGCATCCCTATGATCGAGGGATACGGACTCACCGAGGGGACCTGTGCCAGCGTGATCGCTCCGCTCGCAGGGACACGTGTGGACAGGCTGGGACTGCGCCTGCCCTACCAGCAGATCAAGGCTGTGCGAATCGACGCGGATGGCGAGCGTTACGTCAACTGCAGACCGGGCGAGACAGGGGTGCTCGCGATCGCCGGACCCAACGTGTTTCCCGGGTACCTTCGGCACGAGGACGAAGTGCGGTACCCAGACCCTAGCGGAACCGTGGACGATGGCTGGCTCATCACCGGTGACCTCGGCGCCGTGGATGAGGACGGGTTCGTCACGCTTATCGGCAGGAGTAAGGACGTCATCATCCGCGGTGGCCACAACATTGACCCTCGTCCGATCGAAGCGGTTCTCCTACAACACGACGACGTCACCGGCGCGGCAGTGGTGGCACGGCCGGACGCGCATTCCGGCGAGGTTCCGGCAGCCTACGTCACCGTACGGGAGGGCGCCGACAGTACCGAGGAGGAGCTGATGCGCTGGCTGCAATCGCGTTGCCCGGAGCCGGCCTCGGCGCCCAAGTTCGTCCATAAGATATCCGCGCTGCCGATGACGGCCGTGGGCAAGGTCAACAAGGCAGCTCTGGTTCGGGACTGTATCTTGCGGGTTGCCCGCACCGAACTCGGCCGATTCGGCGATGAGGCATTAGTGGATATCGGCGATGAAGAGGGATCCGCCGGAACTGTACGGATCCGCTTGCCTGCGGGCACTTCTCGTGAACTGGCCGGAGATCTGCGCGACCGCATGAATCGGTACCCAGTGACCGTCCACGTAACGACGGACGAAGTGGGTTCCTAGTGCCCGCCGAGTACGTGACGTATGTGGGTAGGGCACTGTTCGCCATGCTGTTCGTGTTGGCAGGTACGGCTCAAGTGATCGCCCCCCATCGGGATGCTGAACTTGCCGCGGTCCGGCGTGTCCGTTTTGTCACGCCAGGACTAGTCAGGCTGGGCGGGGTCGTTCAAGCATTGGCAGGGATAGCTGTGATCCTGGGGATCCGGACCACCGTGGCAGCCGGGATGCTGGCTGTGTTCCTGGTGGTCGCGACACTCACGATGCACCGGTTTTGGGCCGCTGAAGATCCGGCGGAGCGAGCCTCCGAGCAGGCGCACTTCCTGAAGAACGTCGCCCTGATCGGCGGCGCACTGGTGGTGTCGGTTGCCTGACAGCGAAGAGGAGAAAGCGGTCCATCGCTGCTACCGACGCCTCCATCGAGCGGGGGCCGGTAGCCCCACACAACTCGTCAGCGACGATGTCCACGATGCGGCCATCAATCGCATTACGCTGACCGATCAGCTCCAACAACCAACTCCGTGAACAACCCCTCCGCACGCTGCTCAGGACACACCTCAGCATCGAAAGATGCTGAGGGCGAAGACATAACGTCATTGCCTCAGGAGGGTACGACACGTTTCTGGACCTCACCCAGTCGGTAGCCGCCAGCTAGACGTCGAAGGCCTTGATCAGCCAGCGGGTCATGGCATCCACCAGGACCGCGCGGTTTTCGCGCTTGATGATCTCGTGACCGTCGTCGGCGAACGTCAGCATCTCCACGGTGCGGCCCAGCGCACGCAACGCGTCGAACATCTGTTGCGATTCGCTCGGCGGCACGTTGGTGTCGTTGGCACCGTGCACCAGGAGCAGCGGCGCCGTCAGCGCGTGTGCCCGCAGCAGCGGCGACAGCCGCTCCAACAGCTCCCGGTCACCGACCGGATGACCGTATTTCGGATAAGCCGCCGCCGCGATCCACGGCTCGGTGTTGCGGTAGAAGGTGTTCAGATCGCTCATGCCGCAGATGCTGATCCCTGCCGCGAACAGCTCCGGGTGAAATGTCAACGCCGCCTGGGTCAGATAGCCGCCATAGGACCACCCGCAACAGGCAATTCGGTCGGCGGCAGCGTAGCCGTTGTCGACGAGGTAGCTCACGCAGTCGGCGACGTCGTCGATGGCCGCGAACCGCAATTCCTTGTCGTCGGCGTGCATGAACGCGCGACCGAATCCACCGGATCCGCGCACATTCGGTGTCAGCACGGTGATCCCGGCTTCCAGCAGCTGCGGATAGAACTCGTTGTAGTCGGGCCGCGACTGACCCTCCGGACCGCCGTGCAGAAAGATCATCGCGCCGATCGGTTCGGCGTCAGGTTCGTACAACCAGGCGTTGAGTTCCAGCCCGTCGCGCGCGGTGATTCGCGCCAAAGTCGGTGTCCCGGTGAGCGGACCGACGCTCGGATCGCGGTCGATCCGCTCCCATTCGCGGGTGCGTGGGTCGACGAGTTCGACCGTGGGAGGCAATGACGGCCCCTGGACCGTCATCGCCACCATGGAGCCACCGGCACTGATGCTCAATTCGGTGGCGACCATGCCGGGTAACGGAATCGGCTCGGACAGCGTCCCGTCGGCGTACTGGAGGATCTGAAGTTCGCTGCAACCGTCGATGTTCCACAGCATCGCCACCGTCGACAGATCATCACTGACCACGAACTCGTCGAGCTCATAGCCAGGACGCTCGGCAACGACGTAATAGCCGACCCCGTCGGCGGTGACGGTCACTTCGAGCAGCCGGGCATGCGACGCCCCGTTCTCGCTCCGAATCAGCGCCCGCACATAGCCATCCGTACTGTCGGAACTGTAGGACTTGGCCGGTTCGACCAGTGACATCGCGTCCCCGTCGAACCCGGTGCGCAGCCGGCGGGGTTGGTGATCGTCGAGGATCACGCCGATGTCGGTGGTCGAGCCCGGATCGTAGGGCAGCAGACCGATTTCGGTGAGTCCCCACAGCATGATGAGCTCCCGGTAGCCGCGTGGGCCGACCCGCACCAGCGAAGCGCCGGCCCATGAATCCACCAGGCGGCCACCCGAACGGCGGTCGAGAACGACGATGTCCCCCGAGGCGGGGTCGATCAGGCAGGAACTACCGACGCCGTCCTCTCCGGTCAGGATCGCCGCCACCTGTGTCCCATCCCAACCGATCAGTTCCGCGGTGCCCTCGGCGACATCGGGCGACCAGTGATCGATGCGACGCGCGTCCCGGTCATCCGGGTCGGTGGTCACCACCCAGATCTGGGTGCGCGACGCACCGTCCGGAGCCACCTCGCAGGCCAGCCAATGGCCATCGGCGGAATGGATGACTTTCGTCACGGGACCGGCCACGGGCAGTTCGACGTCGCGCGAGGAGCTGGCGCGCCATCCCCGCAGGAAGCGCTGCACCGCCCGTGGATAGCCGCCATCGTCGACCAAGTGGGCGAATGCCGTCGCATCCGGTGACAGCGACGCGCCGTAGTTCACCCGCACATGCCGATCCGCGGCCACCTCACGTCCTCCCGTCACTTATGCAGTCCTCTCCAGCATCTCTCATCATCACGCAATCGCCCGGGACCTCGGCCGCAGCGGACTGAGCATCCGCACAGGTACCCTCGCAGCCATGAGGTGGGCATGACCGATTCACCACGCCGCGACGGGTCCGAACCGACCCAATCTTTCGGTAGCGGCTATCCCGTGGACTATCCAGATCCGGCGTACTCGAACCAGCCGCCGTATCAGGGCTCGTACCCGGCTGTACCCCAAGCGGTGCCGCCGGCCGGCTCCTCGGTGTCCAATCCCACCCAACAGCTGCCGCCCTACCCTCCCTACGGATACGACCCCTACGCAACCGGCCAGCCGCCGGGCGGACCCACTCCGCCGCCGGGTGCGCCGACCCCGCCGGAGCCCGACGATCGCGAACCCCGGCTGTGGCTCTGGATCCTGGCCGCGGTGGCGGTCCTGGTGGTCCTGGGCCTCGTGGTCGCACTGGTGATCGCCAACGGGTCGAGCCAGGAGACCGTGGTCGCACCGCAGATCACCCCGCAGCCGGGCTTCACGACGTCGCCGACGGCGCCCACGACAACCACGCGTGCGCCGCGGCCGCTCCCGCCGCCCACTGCCACCTCGCCCACGGAGACCACACCGGGGCCCACCGAGACCGTCACCTACGAGGTCACCGGTGAGGGCAGGGCGATCAACATCACCTACCTGGATACCGGCAACATGCTGCAGACCGAGTTCAACGTCCCGCTGCCGTGGAGCAAGCAGGTCGAACTCGCCGCACCGGCGACGGAAACCGCCAGCGTGAGCGTCGTGAACTTCGGCCCTGACGTCGCGTGCACGGTGACCGTCAACGGTGTGCAGACCCAACATCGCACCGGGTCGGGCATCACGATCTGCGTCGGCACTCCTTAGCCGTCACGTCATCGCAGCGCGACCGACTCATCCGGTCGCGGAGCTGACCGGCTGCCGCGAGGGTGTCCGCACGGCGATCATGCCTGCCAGTCCCACGACCAGCACCAGGACCAGGCCGCCCATCCCGGCACGGTCGGTGCCGAACAGGTCGATGAAGGTGAAGAACAGCCAGGGCGCCAGGAAGGACGCCGCACGTCCGACGGTCGTGTACAGCCCGAACGCCACGCCCTCTTTGCCGTCCGCGGTGATCCGCAGCATCAAGGTGCGTGCCGAGGACAACGTCGGCCCGATGAACAGGCACAGCAGCAATCCGCACACCCAGAACGACACGGGCCCCGACAGCACCAACAGCGCCAGGCCCACCACGATCAGGCAGACCAGCGATCCGACGATGACGGGCTTGGAGCCGACCCGATCATCGAGCTGGCCACCGGTGACAGCCCCGAACGCCGCGACCACACAGGCGCTGATGCCGAACAACAGCACGTCGGCCTCGGAGATCCCGTAGACGTTCACCCCCAGCACGGCTCCGAACGCGAACACTCCGGCCAGCCCGTCGCGGAACACCGCGCTCGCCACCAGGTAGTAGACGACGTTGTGGTCGCGTTTCCACTCCCCGCGGATCTCGGCCCACAGCTTGCGGTAGGCGCCGAAGAAGCCGACGCGTTCGACCGGGCCCGCGTCTGTCACCCGCGGCACCATCACGAACACCGGCAGCGCGAACAACACGAACCAGACCGCGGTGAGCAACATCACCGCCCGCACGTTCTGTCCGTCCGCGGCCGGGATGCCCAGCAGCCCACGAGTGTCCCCGTCACCGGCGATGAACCCGACGTAGGCCAGCAGCAACAACACGACACTGCCGGCGTAACCCAGCGCCAGGCCGAGGCCGGAGATCCGCCCGGACGTCGCGGGCGTGGACAGTTGTCGCAGCATGGCGTTGTAGGGCACCGTGGCCAGCTCGTTGCACGCGGCGGTGCATGCCAGCAGCACGAGCCCGGGCATCAGGTAGCGGTGGTCATCGCGGATCAGGCTCATCGCCGCGGTGAACACGACGGCCGCGCCGGTCATCACGGCCAGCACCCGGCGTCGCCGCTGTGGCGCGTCGACCCAGATACCGGTGACCGGCGCAAGCAGGGCCACCACGAGACCGGCGACGGTCATGGCCCGGCCCAGCCAGCTGGCCGGCGTGGTGTCCCCCGGCAGGTCCGAGCCGACGCTGCCGGTCAGGTAGACCGAGAACACAAAGGTGACGGCGATTGCATTCAGGCCCGTCGCGCCGCAGTCCCACAATGCCCACGCGAGCACCCTCGCCCGCCCGGGGTTAGTCATGACCGCCACCCTATGGGTTTCGGCTCCTTCTAGGATTGGCGCCATGCCCGTACCCGCACCCAGTCCGGATGCCCGTGCCGTCGTCACCGGCGCCTCGCAGAACATAGGCGAAGCGTTGGCCACCGAACTCGCTGCCCGTGGCCACCACCTGATCATCACCGCGCGACGCGAGGACGTACTGACGTCACTGGCGCAGCGCCTCACCGAGCGCTACGGGGTGACCGTCGAGGTGCGCGCCGTCGACCTCGCCGACCCCGCCGCCCGGGGCGTCCTGTGCGACGAACTGGCCCAACGCGAGATCTCGATCCTGTGCGCCAATGCGGGCACGGCGACCTTCGGCCCGGTCGCCGACCTGGACCCGGCCGGCGAGAAGGCCCAGGTGCAGCTGAACGTTCTCGGCGTGCACGATCTGGTGTTGGCGGTGCTGCCCGGAATGATCAAGCGTGGCTCTGGCGGGATCCTGACCTCCGGGTCGGCGGCAGGCAATTCACCGATCCCCAACAACGCCACCTACGCGGCGTCCAAAGCGTTCGCCAACACGTTCAGCGAGTCGCTGCGTGGTGAGCTCAAGGGCGCGGGCGTCCACGTCACGGTGCTCGCGCCGGGCCCGGTGCGCACCGACCTGCCCGACGAGTCCGAGCAGTCCCTGGTCGAGCGGCTGATCCCCGACTTCCTGTGGATCTCAACCGAATACACCGCCAAGCTGTCGCTGGACGGCCTGGACAAGAACAAGATGCGCGTCGTGCCTGGCGTGACATCCAAGGCCATGTCGATGGCCAGCGGCTACGCGCCGCGCGCCATCGTCACCCCGATCGTGGGCGCCGTCTACAAGAAGCTCGGCGGCGGATAGTTTCGCCGGCGATTCTCTGGCGAGTTGCGATTGCACTGAGGGCTGTGGTTCTTGCCGAACCACAGCCCTCAGTGCAATCTCAGCGCCCGAACTAGCGGCTCCAGCCTGATTCGACGCTCAGCGGCGGCAGCCTGATTCGCCGCTCAGCGGCGGCGGCCCGTCCCGAAGATGCTGCGGGTAATCTCGCGGCCCAGGACGGTACCCGCCGAGCGCATGGCGCTCTTGAACGCCGAGCTCTTGAGCACCTGCTCGAGCATTCCCGGCTCTTGCGGTTGCGCCGGGGCCGGCATCGCCTCGATGTCACCCGAGGCCTCGACACCGCCGAAGCCGCCCGGATCGTCGGCGCTCGGCGGCGGGGCCAGCCTGGCGGCCAGCCGCTCGTAGGCGGAATCACGGTCCACGGTCTGGCCGTAGGTGGCCTGCAGCGGGCTGGCCTGCGCGGCGGTCTTGATGGCGTCGTCGCCGATCGCGGCCATCAGCGATCGCGGCGCCCGCATGCGAGTCCAGGCCACCGGCGTCGGGGCACCCTGCTCGGACAGCACCGTCACGATCGCCTCGCCGATACCCAACGAGGTCAGCGCCTTCTCCAGGTCATAGACGTCGGTCTTCGGGTAGGTCCGGACGGTCTTCGAGAGCGCCTTCTGATCGTCCGGGGTGAAGGCACGCAAGGCGTGCTGCACCCGGGCGCCCAGCTGCGACAGCACGTTGTTGGGGACGTCGGTGGGCAGCTGCGTGCAGAAGAACACGCCGACGCCCTTCGAGCGGATCAACTTCACCGTCTGCTCGACCTGCTCCAGGAACGCCTTGGACGCGTCGGCGAACAGCAGATGCGCCTCGTCGAAGAAGAACACGAGCTTCGGCTTGTCGACGTCACCGACCTCGGGCAGCGTGGTGAACAGATCAGCCAGCACCCACATCAGGAACGTCGAGAACATCACCGGCCGCGCGGCCTGGGCTCCCAGCTCCAGCAGGCTGATGATGCCGCGGCCCTGCGCATCGGTACGCAGCAGATCCTTGGGCTCGAGCTCGGGTTCGCCGAAGAACGTGTCGGCGCCCTCGGCCTCCAGGTTCACCAGTGCGCGAAGGATCACCCCCGCCGTCGTCGCCGAGACCGCGCCCAGCGCCTTGAGCTCGGGCTTGCCTTCGTCGCTGGTGAGGAACTGGATCACCGACCGAAGGTCCTTGATGTCCAGCAGCGGCAGGCCCTTCTGATCGGCCCAATGGAAGATCAGGCCGAGCGTGGACTCCTGAGTCGCGTTGAGGCCCAACACCTTCGACAGCAGAATCGGGCCGAAACTGGTGATGGTGGCGCGCACCGGGACGCCGATGCCCTCGGTGCCCAGCGACAGGAACTCCACCGGGAAGGCGGTCGGCGTCCAGCTGTCGCCGGTGTCCTTGGCGCGCTGCTCGGTCTTCTCGTTCGACTCACCGGGCCTCGACAGCCCCGACAGGTCGCCCTTCACGTCGGCCATCACCACCGGGACGCCCGCCGCCGACAACTGCTCCGCGATTACCTGCAGCGACTTGGTCTTGCCGGTGCCCGTGGCACCCGCGATCAAGCCGTGCCGGTTGACGGTGGCCAACGGGATGCGGACCTGAGCAGTGGGATCGACGGTGCCGTCGACAACCACCGTTCCCAATTCCAGTGCCTGGCCTTCGACTGCGTAACCGGCAGCGATCTGCTGCGCGGGGGTGGCTGTCGATTCGGTGGTCATGCCGCGGTCCTCCCAGTTTTCGCGAACGAGCCAATCGGGGTCTGACACTACTTGCCGGACGGCACACGCGGTGGGTGTGGCGGCTCGACGCCCGGCATGGGAATAATGTGGATCTTCGTGCGAGACGAACTTGTATGGATCGACTGCGAGATGACAGGCCTGGACCTCAAGTCCGACCGCCTGATCGAGATCGCGGTTCTGGTCACCGACGCCGACCTGAACATCCTCGGGGACGGCCTGGACGTGGTCATTCACACCGACGATGAGGCGCTGTCGTCCATGGTCGACGTGGTCAAACAGATGCACACCCGGTCCGGGCTGATCGAAGAAGTACGGCAGTCGACCGTCGATGTGGCCACCGCAGAAGAGATGGTGCTCGATTACATCCGCGGGCACGTCAAGACGGCCAAGGCCGCTCCCCTGGCGGGCAACTCGATCGCCACCGACCGCGGCTTCATCGCCCGCGACATGGCAAAACTCGACGATTACCTGCACTACCGGATGATCGACGTCAGCTCGATCAAGGAGCTGTGCCGGCGCTGGTACCCCCGGATCTACTTCGGCCAGCCGGAAAAGGGTCTCGCACACCGCGCCCTGGCCGACATCCACGAGTCGATCCGCGAACTCAAGTACTACCGCTCGACCGCGTTCGTCGCCCAGCCCGGCCCGTCTACCAGCGACATTGCCGCCATCGCGGCCGAGCTCGGCCCGCCGAAGGACGACGCGCCAGAAACCGATTCGGCTCTGGAGCACCCGAGCAGTTAGTATCTACGAGCCGCATACGCCGAAAGGCACCGCGGCGATGGTGGCTGTAGTTCAGTTGGTAGAGCACCAGGTTGTGATCCTGGCTGTCGCGGGTTCGAGTCCCGTCAGCCACCCCGATATCGGGAACGCCGTCTGCGCAAGCAGGCGGCGTTCCTGTTTTCGGCGCTCTACCGGGTTTGCGATCATTCAGCTCGGGCTGCAGGACCAATCCCGAAGACGCTGCCCGCCAACCTGCTGGCCCACAGGCGGGAACATGAAAGCGCCTGTGGCCAAGCGCCCCTCAAGACCGCTGGCCGCCACCGACGCTGGTCTGCCACCGAAGGCGAGGTGTCGTCGCGCCCGGTGTGCATGACTTTGACGGCGCCGTGGCAGCTGGGGCTACCGACGGCAGGTCCGCTCAATCCTTGACGTCCGGATCCCAGGTCGAAGGCAACATCGGCACCGTCGGACCGTCACCGAACCCGGCATCGCCCAACGTCGTCAATCCCGTCGTCGTGGCATCCGCCTTGTCCCGCACCCCAGAAAAGCCCAGCGGCCCCGCACCGCGATCCGACACCAACGGCGGCGCCTCCGGCGCGGCACCCCCTTGCAGGTCATCCTGCAGGTCCATGAATTCGTTGCCGTGGCCTCTGTCGCGCATCCCGGCTCGGCGACGTCGGCGAGCCCGCGCCTCGCGGGCGTTGGCTCCGGCTCCGGTCGCGGCCATATCGGGCTCGGGGGCTTTCTTCTTGGCGGTGGTCGCCGCGGTGGCCCGTGTCGCGGCCGCGACGCCGACGCCGGGGGCGCCGATCAAGTACGGCGGGACGAATCCCGACCCACCACCCGGAGCGGCCGACGGCCCTGGCGCGGAGGCGACGGTTGCGGTCGCCGACGCCCCGGTAGCCGGGGCCGTGGGGGCCGAGGGAGCGGTCGGAGCCGGTGGGCTTCCGGACACCGTCGACGCGCCCCCTGCGGCCGGCCATGACCCCGGTTCGGCGCCGGCCGGGATCTCCGCGGCACCGGGTGCGGGCGGCTGGATCGCGGCCAGGCCGGCTATCGCCCACCCCAGGTTCGCGGCCACAATGCCCAGAGCCGGCTGAATCAGCGCCGGGGACAACTGGACGACGACCTGCAGCAACTGGGCCGCGTGGAAAGCCATGTCGGCCAACACCATAGGGAGGTTGGTCAGCAAGGCAGCGGGGTCGTTGAGCAGATTGTCGATCAGTAGGTGAATGTTCTCGATCTGCTCTTGTCCGACTTCCAGCCACCATCGCGGGTCGAGTGGGCTCAAGTCTCCGTGGCCATGGTCGTCATGGTCATGATCGTGGTCATGGTCATGGTCATGGTCATGGTCATGGTCATGGTCGTCGTGGTCGTGCTCGCTGTGCAGGATCCGCGGGGCCGCCGGGGTGGACGGGGTGGATGCCACGGCAGCCTCCGACACACCTTGATAGCCCTCCATCGTGGTGGCGGCCTGGACCCACATCCGCACGTAATCGGCCTCGTTCAACGCGATCGGAATGGTGTTGATACCAAAGAAGTTGGTGGACACCAGGACTGCGTTCCGCGCATGGTTGGCGGCCAACTCGACCAGGGTGGGCATCACCGCCAAGGCACTGGCATAGGCCGCGGCTGCGGTTTCATGCCGGGCAGCGGCCGCAGCGCTGTCGGCGCCGGCCTGGTGTAACCACGCCAGATAGGGAAGATGAGCGGCGACGTACCGTTCCGCACTCGGCCCCTGCCACGCACCTGCCTGCACCCCACCGAGCACCGCTGCGAGTTCTTCTGCGACTGCGGCATATTCGACGCTCAAGGACGCCCATGCGCCGGCGGCAGCCAACATCGCGCCGGGCCCGGGGCCGCTGCTGAGCAACGCGGAATGCACCTCCGGTGGCGAGGCCATCCATACCGCGGCCATGAGAAACCCTCCTTGTAGACCGTCTACTCGAAGCGTCCAAATTATTGAATATGATTGTCATTATCAATGAATCTGGTGAAACTCATAGAAAGCCCGCCGGAAGCAGCTTCAGGTTCTGCACGGTCGCCACAGCACCGCGCCGAGATGGAGCGGTGAAAGTTATTGTGGTTCAAAATATCTGGCGACGTACCGATGACATGTCGGCCGCGCCCAGAAGGCATACAGCGGTCACCAACGGCTCACCGCCAACAGACAGGCAGTCAAAATGTGCCTGCCCGGACACCGGCCCATCCACAACGGCGGCCGGGAAATGATCGAGCCGGGACACCCCCGGCCGACCGCTACTTCGACGCGCGCCCTGCGCCCTTCTTGATCCGCGGGGCCAGCTGCACGACTTCGGGCACGACGGTCGGATTCTCGTATGCGGTGGTCACCAGCGACACCAGGGTGTTGGCGACGTCGCGCAGGGCCGACATCCGGGCTGGAAGGGCACCTTGGGCCACCCACGTCGCGACCAACTGGTCCAGCAGGTCGCGGTCGGCGCCACGAAGGATCTCGGTGTCATCGGTGGGGCCGACGCCGACCCGGATGAGCGACAGCTCGGGATGCTCGATGCGCCACGAGTGCAGGATCTCGTCGAGGGCGGCCTTGCTTGCGCTGTACGCCGCCACGCCGGCCCGCGGGCGACCCACGTCGTAGCTGGACGCCACCAGGACCACACCGTTCTCGGCGAGTCGGGGCGCCGCGGCGCGCAGCACGTTGTTGGCGCCGACGGTGTTGACGCTGAATGCGTGCAACCAGGTGGCGACGTCGGTGTCCTCGATATAGGCGAACGGGATCACCGTGCTGGTGAACACCACGGCATCCAGGCCGCCCAGGGCGTCCGCCGCGTCGTTGACCACTCGGTTGATCGCCGCGGAGTCCTCGACGTCGAGTTCGAAGGCGTGTCCGCCGGTGACCTCCGCCAGGGAATTCAGCAGGTCGATGCGCCGTGCGGCCACCGCGACCTTGGCGCCGCGTTCGGTGGCACTGACCGCAACAGCGTGGCCGATGCCCGACGAGGCACCGACGACGAGGAGACGCAGACCGGCTGCATCGGCTCGCTGACTGCTCATTCTGGATCAACCTCCATGGGGTCATCTCGAGGTGTTAGGTCACCCTTTGCTCGTCGGACATTACCGCGTGCGATGAGTTCCGGACGCGCGGCGGGTCCACTTAAGAGAACGAGATTCTCCGAACTTCGATCAGGAGCCCTTCATGACGACAGGAAAACCTCCGATAGTCGACCAGCAGGCCTGGCGCACCGCGCTGGACGACCTGCGGCGTCGGGAGAAGGCCGCCACCCGGGAACTGGACGCGATCGCTGCGGCACGACGACGCCTACCGATGGTGGAGTTGCCGGACTACACGCTCATCGGCGCCGATGGGCCGGTGCGGCTGGCCGACGTATTCGACGGCCGCAGCCAGCTGATCACCTACCACCACATGTGGACCGACGGCGCCGAATGGCAGTGCGGCGGCTGCACGGGGTTCACGTCGCAGTTCACCCGCCTCGACTTCCTCGACAACTACGACGCCCGCTTCGTCATCGTCACCAACGGACCGATCGAAGAGGCACTGGCCTACCGCGACAAGGTCGGCAACCGGATGGACTGGTACTCGTCGTCGGACAGCTCCTTCGGCGCCGACGTCGACGCCGCGCCGGGCGAAGGCTTCGCGGTCAATGTGTTCCTGCGTGACGGCGATACCGTGTACCGCACCTGGCACACCAATGGCCGTGGCACCGAACAGCTAAGCCACTCCTTCGCCCTGATCGACCTGCTGCCGTACGGCCGGCAGGAGGAATGGCTCGATTCCCCCGAAGGGTGGCCTTCGCGACCCACATACTCGGGCTGGCTCGACAGCCCGGACATTGCCCGCCTGTATGGAAAGGACCCTCGATGACCGCATCAACCGACCAGGAACGCTTTGTCGTCACCCGCACCATCTCCGCGTCCCCGGCCCGGGTGTTCGCCGTCCTGGCCGACCCGGCCCGGCATTGCGACACCGAGCCGGGCGACTGGCTGCGCGACGCGATCGATCCCGAGCCGATCACCGGGACCGGCCAGATCTTCGCGATCAACATGTTCCTGCCGCAGGCCGGCGGGCACTACGTGATGCACAACCTGGTGACCGTCTTCGACAAGGACCGGACCATCGCCTGGCTGCCCGGCCAACTCGACGAGACCGGCCAGATTGCACCGGGCGGCTGGAGCTGGCGCTACGACCTGGCCCCCAACGGCGACCAGACCGACGTCACCATCACCTACGACTGGACCGACACCCCGCAGAGCTTCCGCGACCAGATCGGCGGGATGCCGCCGTTCGACAGCGACTTCCTCGCCGAATCGCTTGCGGCACTGGACCGCGCGGCGAAGTAATCAGGCGGGCACCTGGTCCAGGAACCCGAGCACGGTCTGTATCCGTCCTTCGGGGTCGGTGGAGAGCACGTCGAAACCGACCACCACCGGCTCGGCGTCGCGCGGACCGAGACCCCACTGGAAACGCGCCTGCTGGTGGTGGGCGTCCGGCCCGCTGACGAGTGTGAACACATAGCCCGGGAACTGGGCCTGCACGGCCTCGACGGCGCCGGAAATACCGTCGTGCCCACTCACCTGAGCCAGCGGATCGGTGTAGGTGACGCTCTGCGCCCAATGCCGCTCGAGCAGCGCCCGCCGCTCGTTTGTATCGGTGGCATTCCAGGTGCGCAGGTACGCGGTGACGGTGTCGTCGAACTCGGCCATGTCGCCTCTTTCACGGTAATCAACTGGGACCCAGTTAGATTCACCGATTCGAGAAGCGTTGTCGATTACCGCGCAGGTAATCGGGCGATGCCGAAAATCAGGTGCTGGCGTTGCCGGTGCGCCACTGGTCCCAGGGGATGTTCCAGTCCCCCAGGCCCTCGGTGCCCGGCAGTATCGAGCCCACGGTGTTGACAACCTCGACGATGTCGCCACGCTTGGTGTTCTCGTAGAACCAGCGGGCGTTGGCTGTGCTGACATTGAGGCAGCCGTGGCTGACATTGCTGTAGCCCTGGCTGCCGACCGACCACGGCGCTCCGTGCACATAGATGCCGCTGTAGGACATCTGGGTCGCGAAGTCGACCTCGGTGCGATAACCGTTGGGCGAGTTGACCGGTACCCCGTAGGTCGACGAATCCATGACCATGTGGTCGAAGCGGTCGCCGATGATGTAGACGCCGTTGTTGGTCGGAGAACTGTTCTTGCCCATCGAGATCGGCATCGCCTTGATGACCTCGCCGTTGCGCCGGATGGTCAGCGTCTTGGTGTTGTCATCGGCAGAGGCGATCACCTCGTCGCCCACGGTGAAGTGGGTGGACACGTCGCCCTGCCCGAACAGTCCGTCACCCAACGCGACGCCATAGGTGTTGACGGTCACGTCCACCGAGGTGCCGGGCTTCCAGTATTTGGCTGGGCGCCAACGCACTTCGCGGTTGTTGAGCCAGTAGAAGGCCCCTTCGACCGGCGGGTTGGTCTTGACCGTGATGGCGCGCTGGGCGGCCAGCCGGTCGGTGATGTTCTCGTCGAAGCGGATTGCCACCGGCTGACCCACCCCGACCACTTCCCCGTCGTTGGGCAGGACGTAGGGCATCGTCAGGTTCGCCGGCGAGTGCGTCTCGAACCGCAGCCGGCGGTTGGCGACACCGCCGAGCCCCAGCGACTGCGCATTGAGGGTGTACTGCTCGTTGTAGTCGAGCGGGTCGGTGGTCGACCACGTCAGCCCGTCTGCGCTGAACTTGCCCGCAACGCTGCCACCCTCTTCGTTGGTCATGGTGACCCCGCCGAGCACACCGTTCTCTGCGCTCACCGTGACCGGTGCGTCGACGGTTACCCCGACCGCACCATCGGTCACCGAGGCGTTGACCCTGGGGACCAGCAAGTCGCCGTAAGGAGTGCCCTTGTCGGTGATCACCGGCGGCGGCCCCTGCGGATCTTCGCCCCCGCACGCCGTCAGGCCCAACATCATCGCCGGCACCATGGCAACCACCGCTCGGCGGAGCGCACCCCGATACGGACGGGTCAGCGTCTGGGCCTGCCCCATGTTCGTCCTACCCCTCGCACGGTCGATAGCAAATTCTTGGCAATAGTCTAAGGGTTCCAGCCGGATCGAGCCGACTTGAACATGTCTCCAAGCCTGCCACCAGCGGATTTCACTGTTGAGTGAAACTCCTGTTATTGTCTCTCACGCGCGCCGTTAGCTCAGTTGGTAGAGCAGCTGACTCTTAATCAGCGGGTCCGGGGTTCGAAACCCTGACGGCGCACCAACCAAAAACCCTGCCTCGGCAGGGTTTTTGCGTTTCAGCGTTCGAGAGTTACTGCGGCGGTACATCTATCTGGCTCGATACCTGTCGGCGAGCCTGTCGCCGATGCTGGGTTCGGCTTCTTCCAACAACATCTCCACCGCACCGGCCAGATGCGCGGCGGCGTAGCCGTTATCGCGGTACTGCACGGTTTTGAAGCGGTCGAGTTCCCTGCGTAGATCGCCGAGCGTTTCATCGCTCACATGCGCCATATGGCTACCTCCAGTCGGTGTGACCACGGCCCACATCCCCACCTAGAGGTTCGACATGGGCCATCGGGTGTTGTCAGCGAATCCCGACGATGAGTCCGTCGGGACCGGCGCTACCGGCGAAGGCACACGCAGCAATCCTGGCAAACGGAAAATAAGTTAGCTGCAACGCAATACCCCCTTGTCACACGTTCGTCGCGTGTTGCGGCCGAGATCAACACCCAGGTCCGACTCCCCTATCCTGACCCGACGTCGACCTTAGCTGGACACCTATGCGCTAGCAACCGGTTCGACGAGAATGAGCCGTTCCCGCGGTGCAATGCAGCGGATTTCAGCTACGGCGACTCTCGAGCACAAAGTTGCACAGGGCACCTGGAGCTACCAGACGGTCACGCGTTTGCCAATCATTTTCCCCATCAAATCGGGGTAAACCGGCACGGAGCAGCCAAAGGCCCGTCGCGCGAAGCCGACACCTCAGCAAACATTTCAGCCGATCGCGCCAGTTTCTGCCGAAGCCACGGCGCCAATGCCGCACAAACCGCCTGAGATGCCGATCGACTTTGCCGTGAGCACCCCTACGGCTGCCGAGAATCCTCCCTGCGATATGCGCAGATAATGTGCTGATAATCCTGTCGTAACACAGCGAGTCGTGATAGAACTCTCAAGTTGACGTGATCGTAAGTTACTCCTTAGTATTCGGCTTCAGCGCTTCCGCTGGTCAGACGCAAGAAACCGTGTTAATCTCGAGTTAGCTGATCCATTGCGATCCAGTACCGCGTGGCGATTGCGCCAGGATAAGAGGTGTTAGCTGATGGCTACCGCAGGTGGCGTAGACCCCACGGCTGCATCAACCTCCGCATTTGTTGCTACGAATCAGCCTGTCATGGTGTATAGCTGCAACCGTCTCGGGCGCGTCGCCAATCCTCCGAGCTTCTCGTTGGCGGACTGGCTGCTGTTCCGCCGCCGCTGAGCGGCGTATCAAACTTGGAGCCGCTGAGCGGCGTATCAAACCACAAAGGCCGCTGAGCAGCGCATCAAGCGTCGCCCAGCGGCCCGTGTATCACGTCAGGGCACACTCGCCCTGCAATTCAGCTCAGCGCCGTTTGATCCGTCGGACGACGACGAACACAACCAGCACACCCGCACCGGCCAATGATGCCGTCACTGCGGGTTTCTTGATGAAGCCGATCACCGCCGACTTGAAATCGTCGGCCAGACGCTGCGGGTTGGCCCGCTCGGCCAGGGAGTCGACCGTCACCGCCAGCTGATCGCGAGCCTGGTCGATGTCCCGCTTGATGCTCTCCGGATCCCGGTTCGCCACTGTTTGCTCCTCCAAGCCGCTCCACGTCGTGCTGCCCTGCCGCACTACCCTAGATCAGCCGGCGCCGTGACGACGGAACCGGTCGACAAGAAGGGATACCCGCGCATGCCGCCAACCCCGCGCCTCGAGGTGGGAGACACCGCCCCGGCTTTCAGCCTGCCCGACGCCGACGGCAACGTCGTCAAGCTCTCCGACTACAAGGGCCGCAAGGTCATCGTGTACTTCTACCCCGCAGCCTCGACACCCGGATGCACCAAGCAGGCGTGCGATTTCCGGGACAGCCTCGCCGAACTGAACGGCGCCGGACTCGACGTCATCGGCATCTCCCCCGACAAGCCGGAGAAGCTCGCCAAGTTCCGCGACAAGGAAGAGCTGACCTTCCCGTTGCTGTCGGATCCCGACCGTGCGGTGCTGACAGCCTGGGGCGCCTTCGGCGAAAAGACCATGTACGGCAAGACGGTTCAGGGCGTCATCCGCTCGACGTTCGTCGTCGACGAAAAGGGCAAGATCGCCGTCGCGCAGTACAACGTGCGCGCCACCGGTCACGTCGCCAAGCTGCGCCGCGACCTGTCCCTCTGACTCGACCCGGTCAGGACTGAGTCGTCAGCAGGAAAACCAGGAAACCGAGGTAGGCCGTGACCATCGCGGCCCCCTCGGCCCGGTGCACCCGCCGGCCCGAGACGAAGATCGGGATACAGGCCAGGCTTGCGGCCACCATGAGCGGGATGTCGATCCACACCAGGCTGTGTGTCAGCGCCAGCCCGTTCGCCGGCACCAGGCAGGTGATGCCGAGGATCAGCAGGATGTTGTAGACGCTGCTGCCGAGCAGATTGCCCACCGCGATGTCACGTTCGCCGCGCACCGTCGAGACGATCGTCGTCACCAACTCCGGGGCCGAGGTTCCGATCGCCACGACGGTCAGACCGATGAGCGCATCTGACACCCCGAATTCACGGGCTATCCCCACCGCCCCGCCGACCAGCCACTCGGCGCCGAGAATCACCACCGCGATACCGGTGGCGGTCATGACGACGTGCTGAACCGTTGTGCCGCCAACGCGTTTGGTCGCCTCACCGCGTTCCGTTACAGCCGGAAACGCCTGGGTGTACTCGGCCACTGTGGCCTGGCTCTCGCGCCGCGACATGTGAATCAGCACCGCCGTGTAGACGATGGCGCTGCACACCAGGATCAGACCGTCCAGCCGGGACAGCACCCCGTTGACGGCCAACACCCACAGCAGTACCGCCGCGCCGGCCATCACCGGCAGGTCGAAGCGCAACGTCCGTCGCTCGATCGCCAGCGGACTGATCAGCGCGCTGAGGCCGAGGATGAACAGCATGTTGACCACGTTGGTGCCGGCGATATTGCCGACTGCCATCTCCCCGCTGCCTTCCAGTGCCGCGGTGACGCCGACCGCGAGCTCGGGCAGACTGGTGCCGATCGACACCACGGTCAGCCCGACCAGCATGGGGCTGATACCCAGCCTCGATGCCAGCTGTGCGCCGCCGCGGACCATCACCTCGGCACCGATCGCCAGGGCGACCAGGCCGACGACGAACCAGCCGACGCTGCTGGCCATCTCGGTTTAGCGGGCCAGCGCTTCGAGCAACAGCGCCTCGGCCGTCGCCGCCTTCTGCAGCACTCCCAGGTGCAGGCTTTCGTTCACGCTGTGCGCCTGGGTGCCGGGATCCTCGACACCGGTCACCAGGATCGTCGCGGCCGGGAATGCTTCGGCGAATTCGGCGATGAACGGGATCGATCCACCCATGCCCATGTCCACCGGATCGGTTCCCCAGGCGGTGCGGAACGCCGAACGGGCCGCGTCGTACACCGACCCCGAGGCATCGATCGCGTAGGGCTGGCCGACGTCGCCCGGGGTGACCGTGACCTGGGCGCCCCACGGGACATGGGCTTGGAGGTGACGGGTCAACGCCTCGAGATGCGCGTGGGCGTCGCCGCCGGGCGCGACCCGCATGCTGATCTTGGCGCGGGCGCGTGGAATCAGGGTGTTCGACGACTTGTCGATGGGTGTGGTGTCGATGCCGATGACGGTGATGGCGGGCTTGGCCCACATGCGTTGCACGACTGAGCCGGAACCGATTTCGGACACGCCGGCCAACAGGCCGGATTCCTGCCGGACCCAGTCGGGTCCGCGGTCCACGTCGGCTGCGGTCGCCTCGTGCAACCCGGCGACCGCGACATTGCCGTCGTCGTCGTGCAGGCTGGCCAGCAGTCGCACCAACACGCTCAACGCGTCCGGCACGACGCCGCCCCACAGGCCCGAATGCAGCCCGTGATCCAGGGTGGCCACCTCGACCACGCAATCGGCCAGGCCGCGCAGGGTCACGGTCAACGCCGGGATCTCGGTGCTCCAGTTGTCCGAGTCGGCGATGACGATGACGTCGGCTGCCAGTGCATCTTTGTGCGCGGCCAGCAGTGCACCCAGTGACGGTGAACCGGATTCCTCCTCGCCTTCGACGAATACCGTGACGCCTACCGGAGGTTTGCCGTCGAAGGCCCGTATCGCGGCCAGATGTGTTGCGATACCGGCCTTGTCGTCGGCGGTGCCGCGGCCGTAGAGCCGGCCGTCACGTTCGGTGGGCTCGAACGGCGCGGAATCCCACTGCGTCGGATCCCCTTCGGGTTGCACGTCGTGGTGGGCGTACAGCAGCACCGTGGGTGCACCGGCCGGTGGTGGGTAGTGCGCGATGACCGCGGGCGCACCGCCCTCGCTGACGATCCGGACATCGGGAAAGCCCGCGTCCTTCAACAGCTTTGCGACCGCCTCGGCGCTGCGATGCACTTCGTCTCGCCGGGCCGGGTCGGCCCACACCGATTGGATGCGGACCAGGTCCTCCAGATCGGACCGCACCGAAGGCAACACCTGCTGGACCCGCGCCACCACGTCACTCATGGTGACGAGCGTAGTAGGTCCGCCGTCCACCGCGAGCGACCGCAAAATGCCATGAAATGCGGCGTGTCGGCGTACAGACACGGTCGCTCGCGGTGCAGAGCGGTGCACAGGGGTGCAGAGGCTAGGGCTCCTCGATGATGGCCACCGCCGCGGCGGTATCGGCCTCATGGGTGAGCGAGACATGAATGGTCACGGTCTCAAGGTGCTTGGCGATCTCGCCGGACAGCCGCACCTTGGGCCGACCCCACATGTCGGTGACCACCTCGATGTCGCGGTGGATCCCCTCTGGCAGGGCCGGCCGCTTGGAGAAACGCGAGCTCGACCAGGCCTTGATCACGGCTTCCTTGGCCGCCCACCGGGCCGCCAGGTGCCGGGCCGCCGACGAACTCTTGTCCGCGGCGTCCCGGCGCTCACCTGGCGTGAACGTCTCGGCGAATACGGTTCCCGGCCGGTCCACCTGCTCGGCGAAATCAGGTATGGAAACCAGATCGATGCCTACTCCCACTATCGCCATGGAAGCGAACCTAGCTCACCTGTCCGTGCGCGCATTCACCGCACATAGAGATCGTCATCACCGAGTCGGGCGTCCGCGTTCAGCAACATCGCGGCCTCCTGACGCTTCTCCGGCACGTCGTGGTCGAACCGGCGGTCGGCGGGCTTCTCGTACATCGGACGTCCACCGGCGATCGCCCCAGCGAGTCGACGCTGACCGGCCAGCGTGCGCTGCTCGGCACGCTTGCGGTAGTCGTCGCGCTCGGCCGGATCCAGCGCCGCGATGAACGCCTCCGGGTGCACCAGGGCAACCAGACCCGACACGTGCCCGAACCCGAGGCTGGTGACCAGACCGGCCTTGAGCGGGAACTTGCCGCGCAGGTCGAGGGTTTCGCGCACCCAGACGAAGTGGCCGGAGGTGGCCAGCTCGTCGTCGACGCAGTCCAGGCTGCGGTTCGGCGGGATGACGCCGTCGCGCAGGATCTGGCACAGACCCATCATCTGGAACACCGCCGCGCCGCCCTTGGCGTGCCCGGTCAGCGTCTTCTGGCTGACGATGAACAGCGGGGCACCCGACGAGCGACCCATCGAGTCGGCCAGCCGCTCGTGCAGCTCGGTCTCGTTGGGATCGTTGGCCAGCGTCGAGGTGTCGTGCTTGGAGATCACCGCGATGTCGTCGGCACCCACGCCCAGCTTGGCCAGCGAGCGGGCCAACTGCGAATCCTTGCCGCCACGCCCGGCGCCCAGGGCACCGAGGCCCGGAGCCGGGATCGAGGTGTGGACACCGTCGGCGAAGCTCTGCGCGTAGCCGACGACAGCCAGCACCGGCAGGCCCATCTTGGCGGCGAGGTCGCCGCGGGCCAGCAGGATGGTGCCACCGCCCTGGGCTTCCAGGAAGCCGAGACGACGACGATCGTTGGCGCGGGAGAACTTCGAGTCGCTGATGCCCTTGGCCCGCATCATCTCGGTGTCGGCGGTGGCCGCCATGTCACCGAAGCCGATGATGGCTTCCAGGGTCAGGTCGTCGAAGCCGCCGGCCACCACCAGGTCGGCCTTGCCGAGGCGGATCTTGTCGACCCCCTCCTCGACCGAGACGGCCGCGGTGGCGCAGGCGCCGACCGGGTGCACCATCGCGCCGTAGCCGCCGACGTAGGACTGCATGACGTGTGCCGCAACGACGTTCGGCAGCACCTCCTGCAGGATGTCGTTCGGCTTGGACTTACCCAGCAGGTTGCCGTGGTACATCGTCTGCATCGAGGTCATGCCGCCCATGCCAGTGCCCTGCGTGGAGGCCACCAGGCTCGGGTGCACCCAACGCATCAGCTCGGTCGGGGTGAAGCCCGAGGACAGGAACGCGTCCACGGTGGCGACGATGTTCCACAGCGCCACCCGGTCGATCGAGTTGGCCATGTCCGGGGTGATGCCCCACACCGTCGGGTCGAACCCGGTGGGGATCTGGGCACCGACCGTGCGCGACAACTTGGTCTTGCGCGGAACCCGAATCTCGGTGCCCGCCTTGCGGATCACCTGCCAGTCACCGGAATCCGGCACCGGCTGGGCCACGGTGTGCTCAGGGTCGAAGGACACGAACGCCCGGGCGTCGGCCTCGCTGGACACCACGAAGCTGAAGTCCTTGTCCAGGAACACACTGACCAGCAGCGGCGAGGCGTGATCGGGATCGATCGCACCGTCGTCGACGAACTCACGGATACCGCAGCGCTCCACCACGGCGTCGTGGTAACGCTCCACGATCTCCGATTCGGGCACCAGTTCACCGGTCTGGGCGTCGTACCAGCCGGCCTTGGGATCGTCTTCCCACTTGACCAGACCGGTCGTCCAGGCCAGCTCCAGAACACCGGCCGCCGACAGCTCGCCGGAGACCTCCATCTCGAAGCGGGTCCGCGACGAGCCGTACGGCCCGAGTTCGGCGCCACCGACGATGACCACCAGGTCCGCCGGGTCGACGTCGAGATCGGCCCACTCCGGCGCGGGGGCCGGGTTGTATCCACGCGGCGGGGACGGCAGCGCGGCAATCACACCCTCGTCCTCGTCGTCCTCGGATTCCCCTGCGGCACTGGCCATGTCCTCGCGAGCCTTGGCAGCCAGCTCGGCCATGTCGATCTTGATGTCGCCCAGTCCGCCGGTCAGGTCCGCCTTGACCGGAGCGTTGGCCGCGGCCACCTTGGCGTCCACCGTGCACAGGTTCAGCAGCATGGCTGCCATCTCCGCGGTGCTGTAGGTGGTGACGCCGGCCTCCTCGACCGCGCTGACGATGGCATCGTTGTGCCCCATCAGCCCGGTGCCCTTGGTCCAGCCGATCAGCGCATGCGCCAGGCTGACCCGATCGGCCCACGAAGCTTCGGCGCTCCAGCGGTTCACCAACGCGTCGAGCGCGGACTTGGACTCGCCGTAGGCGCCGTCGCCACCGAACATGCCGCGGTTGGGCGAGCCCGGCAGCACCACGTGCAGTCGCGACGCGATGTCGCGCTCGGCACCGATCGTCGACAGCCCGCCGATGAGCCGCTGCACGGCCCACAGCAGCACCTTCATCTCCATCTCGGAGCGGGAACCCGCCTCCGACAGATCCCCGGCCACACGCGGTGCGGCGAACGGGAACAGCAGCGTCGGGGTCTGCGCATCCTTGAGGTGGATCGATTGCGGCCCAAGGCTTTCGATCTGCTCGCTACCGACCCACTCGACCAGCTTGTCGATGTCGGCGTAGGACGCCATGTTGGCCGGGACCACCCAAAGGGTGGCGCCGAAGCGGGCGTTCTCGCGGTAGAGCTCCTTGTAGAACGCCAACCGGTCGTCGTCCAGACGCGAGGTGGTGGCGATGACGGTCGCGCCGCCGTCGAGCAGCTGCCCGGCGACCGACGAGGCGATCGAGCCCTTCGACGCACCGGTCACCACCGCGATCTCATCGCTGTAGCGGCCCTTGCCCGGGTTCTCCGCACCGGCCGCGATGCGACCGAACAGCGAGGCGTGGATGGTGCGGCCGGCGGCCAGCGCCTTGCCCTGCCACCAATTCGCCTGGGTGGCAACGACATGTCCGGCACCCTCGAAGCGCTCCGACAGGCGCGGCCACTCGGCGTCGATCTCGCCCTCGTCAGCCAGCCACAGCTTGACCAGGTCCTCACGGGCACTGGCCCAACGGTCGTCGAACACGACGGCCTTCTTGGCGTCGAACGCCGGAGCCACCAATCGCGGCCAGTCCGAACCGAGTTCGGTGGTGACCAGGTCGATCAGCTCGGCGTCGGTCGCAGCCTCGGGGGCACCGACCGGAGCGTCCAGCCCGAGCTGGCCCAGCACCAGGCGCGCGGCCGAGGCCAGCACGCCGTCGGGACCGGTGACCTTCTCGGCGAACTCGTTCAGCGCGGCCGAATCCACCACGCCGCCGCCACCGGCACCGCCGGCCGAGGGCAGGCTCACCGGCACACCCTGCCGGGCACCCACCGCGACCACCGCGGCATCGATGACCTTGTCGACGTCGGCGGCACTCGCCAGCGCGCCCGGGTGCAGACCACCCAGGTCGCCGCCACGAACGCTGCTGCCCTCACGGGTGCCCAGCGCCACCTCGACGGTGACGTGCTTGGCCCAGCCCGGACCCAGCTCCCAGGTCTTGGTGACGCGCTCGGCGATGTAGGCCGGGCGCTTGCCCGACGGGCCGAACACGGTGCGCAGCTGATCGTTGATGGCGTCCGAGAGCACCGGGCCGAACGGCTTGTAGGTGCGGGCCAGCTTGCTGACCTGTCCCTTGAGGGCGCCCAGATCCGCCTCGGCGGCACCGTCGATGGCACCCAGGTTCAGCTCGGAGCCCAGGTCGACCAGCAGCTGGTTACGGCGAGAGGACGCACCGTCGGTGATGGACTCGATGGAGTCCAGCCCCTCGATCTGGTCGATGCGCATCTTGGCGCTCAACGCGATCAGGCCGACAGTGGCATCGGCTGCGTCGAATCCGATGTCCTCGGGACGGGGCCCGCCCGACGGGGCAGCCGGGGCGGCCGCCGGTGCCGGGGCTGCCTCGGCGGCAGGCGCGGCTGCGGAACCGGAAGCCTCCACCGGTTCGTCAGCCTCGGGCTCCGGTTCCGGATCGGTGTCGCTGGCGAACAGCACCGCGGCATCGCGCTCGGCGTTGAGCACCTCGACGGTGCTGTGGGCGTACTCCGGCAGCTTCAGCGTGTTGGTGGCCAGGCCCGCGACCGTCGGCGCGTTCTTCACGCCGATCTCGACGAACCGCTCGACGCCGAGGCCTCCCGCAGCCTCTTCGATGAACAGCAGGTCCTGCGTCTCGATCCAGCGCACCGGGCTGGCGAACTGCCAGGCCAGCAGCTCGATGACGACCTTGCGGCACAACTCGATCGGGCGCTCGTTACGCCAGGTGTCGTAGTCGGCGAGGATCTCGTCGAGCGGCTCGGCCGGCACCAGATCGCGGATCTCCTGGATGAAATCCCGGTCCAGCGTGAACGGCCGGGGCACCAGGTTCGGGATGTAGCGGCCGACGACCAGCTCCGGGTCACGATCGCGGGGCAGGACGCGCTCCAGGCTGCGCCGGAAGTCGTCCACACCCACCCGCAGCACGCTGGAGTGGAACGGCACGTCGATGCCGGGCACCAGGATGAACGACCGCTTGCCGCCGCTGATCTCGCGGCGACGCTCGACCTCTTCCTCCAGCGCCTCCAGACCGCGCACGGTGCCGGCGATCGCGTACTGCGAGCCGCGCAGATTGAAGTTGACGATCTGCAGGAATTCACCTGTGCGCTCGGCGATCTCGGCGACGAAGTCCTCGACGTCGTCGTCGGCGAGGTCGATCTGCGACGGCCGGATCGCGGCCAGCCGGTAGTTTGAGCGGCCTCGCTCGTCGCGCGGCACGATGTCGTGCATCTTGGAGCCGCGGTGGAACACCGCCTCCAGCAGACCTTCGAGCTCGATGACACCGGACACGCAGGCCAGCGCGGTGTACTCACCGACGGAGTGACCGCAGGCGATCGCGCCCTCGACGAACGCGCCCTGCTCACGCATCTCGGCAACCTGGGCGGCAGCCGTCGTGGCCATCGCGACCTGGGTGAACTGGGTCAGGTACAGCACGCCCTCGGGGTGCTCGTAGTGCACACCGGAGGCGATCAGCGACGTCGGGTTGTCGCGGACCACGTGCAGCACTGAGAAGCCCAGCGTGTCGCGGGTGAACTTGTCGGCCTTGTCCCACACCTTGCGGGCGGCCTTGGACCGGGCCCGGACCTCCATGCCCATGCCCTTGGACTGGATGCCCTGGCCGGGGAACGCGTAGACGGTCTTGGGCGCCGCGAGTCGCGCGGTCGCGGCCATCACCAGTTCGGAGCCGATGCGGGCCTGAACCTCGACAACCTCTGCGCCGACGTCGATTCCGACCCGGTCAACGCGGAAATCGACCTCGTCGCCGGGCTTGACCATGCCCAGGAAGCGGGCGGTCCAGCCGACCAGGTTGGCCGGCGGAATCGGCTTGCCGTCGGTGGCGGTGACGACGTGCTGCGCTGCGGCCGACAGCCACATGCCGTGCACGATCGGCGATTCCAGACCGGCCAGTAGTGCGGCAGCCCGGTCGGTGTGGATCGGGTTGTGGTCGCCGGACACCACGGCGAACGGCCGCATGTCCACCGGCGCACCGATCGTGACGTCGCGACGGCGACGACGCGGGGTGTCGGTGGCGTTGTCCGAGATCGCGCCGCCGGCCCGGACCGGGTCGGTCAGCTCGGCCTCGCCGGTGCGGCCGCGGATCGCGAACCGCTCTTCGAGCTTGGCCAGCTCGGTGCCATCGGCAGACCTGACGACGACCGAAACCGGCACAACGCGGCCGACCTCGGTGTCGTGGGCGGCCGAAGCCGTTGCGGTGACGGTCAATTCGGCAGGCTCGGCCGGCAGCGCGGCCAGCAGGTGCGCGGCGTGGTCCAGGTGGACCAGGCTCAGCAGACCTTCGACGACCGGGAAGCCGGAGTCGGTGACAGCCGACCCGATCGCGGCGAACACCGCGGGCCAGCAGCGGCCGACCAGGGCATCCGGCACGACGGTGAGCGTCGGCGCCAGCGGTGCGCCGAAGGTGGCGGTGACGCCGGTGTGATCGGCGACCTGCTCGGGGTTCCAGGTGACGGTGACCTTGGCGGTCCCATCCACCACGGGCGGCAACGCGTCGGGTCCGTCGACGCCGGCGGCGATGGCGAGCACCGAACGCATCGCGGTCGCGGCATCGGAGACCTCGACGACCGGCGCACCACCGCTGCGGATGGCCTCGGTCAGGGTGAACCGGATGTCGATCCAGGTTCCCGACAGCGGCACCGACAGCACCACGTGCTGATCGTCGGCCACCTCAAGCCGGGCTCCGGTGGACGGATGATTGGCGGAACGGTTCGCAGAACCTTCACGCACCTGCCACTCGGCGGCCGGCGCGATCCGGTGCACCGGATTGACCGAGGTGCGACCGGCCCACAACACGTCGGGGGCATCCAGCAGCACGGCCAGCGGACCGGTGACATCGCCGCGACCCTGACGGCGCGACAGCACGGGCTGCGGCTGGGCGCCGGCGGCCAGCACCTCGTCGACGGCGGCCTGCTCGAAGCGGTCCAGCAGCTCACCGACGGGCTCGTCGACCCGGGTGATGCCGGCGACCGCGGCGGTGCCGGGGATGACGCACACCTGATCGGCGGCGTAGCGCGCATCGTGGGCCTGCCACAGCGAGTCGCTGCGCCACCAACGGCGCACATCCTTGTCGATCACCGGGACGAAGTTGACCGGCTTGCCCAGCGTCTTGCACAGCTCGACGAAGAACGGCACATCGGCCGGGTGCAGCTGCACCGAAGCGGCATCCGGGTAAGCCGAGACCAGCGCGGCCAGCGCGGCCTTCGGGTCCTCCAGCAGCGCCTCTCCGTCACCGGAAGCTTCGAACAGCGTCTCGATCGGACCGAAATCCTGTGCGTGCAAACGTGCTTCGGCACGCTTGAGCATCTGCTCGAAACGGTCGCGCCAGGTGATGTCCAGCCACGGCGAGTCGTCACGCTTGGTGTCGGCGGTGCTGTTGCCCTCGCCGATCGACAGTTCGAGATAGCGACGCAGCCACTGCAGGTAGGTCATGTCGGCGACATCGCCGAAGTACGGCTTGGCGGTGTTGGCCATCGCGGCGATGATCTCGTCGCGGCGCGCGGCCACCGCGTCGGCGTCACCGGCCACCTCGTCGAGCAGCCGGCCGCAGCGCGACGCGGTGTTGTCGATCTCGTGGATGTCGGCGCCCAGCTGGCTGCGTCCGGAGGCCATGCCGCCCGAGGCCTTGCCCGCACCCACCCATGCCTCGGTGCCCTTGGTGTCCACCAGCAGCTGCTTGACCTGCGGGCTCGTGGTGGCCTCGAGGGCGGCCATGGCGGCGGTGCCGACCAGGATGCCGTCGATCGGCATCAGCGGGTAGCCGTGGGTGGCCGACCAGCGGCCGGACAGGTAATCGGCGGACCGCTCCGGGGTGCCGATGCCACCGCCGACGCAGATGGTGATGTTGGACCGGCTGCGCAGCTCGGAGTAGGTGGCGAGCAGCAGGTCGTCGAGGTCCTCCCACGAGTGGTGGCCACCGGCGCGGCCGCCCTCGATGTGCA
This sequence comes from Mycolicibacterium nivoides, assembly GCF_003855255.1. Taxonomy (NCBI): domain Bacteria; kingdom Bacillati; phylum Actinomycetota; class Actinomycetes; order Mycobacteriales; family Mycobacteriaceae; genus Mycobacterium; species Mycolicibacterium nivoides. The sequence continues at coordinate 2,407,090 of NZ_CP034072.1, forward strand.
CGATCACCGGCTTGGTGGGCACCTCGGCCGCGATCCGGATGACCGAACGGATCTGCTCGACGGTGCCCGGCTTGAACACCACGTGGCTGATGCCGAGGTCATTGAGTTCGCCGATCAGCTCGACGGCCTCTTCCAGGTCCGGGATGCCGGCACTGACCACGACGCCGTCGATCGGCGCACCGGACTGACGGGCTCGCTGCACCAGCCGCTTGCCGCCGACCTGCAGCTTCCACAGGTACGGATCGAGGAACAGCGTGTTGAACTGGATCGCGCGGCCGGGCTCCAGCAGCTCGCCCAACTCGGCGATGCGATCGTTGAAGATCGGCTCGGTGACCTGCCCGCCACCGGCGAGTTCGGCCCAGTGGCCCGCGTTTGCTGCGGCCGCGACGATCTTGGCGTCCACTGTGGTGGGGGTCATACCCGCCAGCAGGATCGGCGAGCGTCCGGTGAGCCGGGTGAACTTGGTGGAGAGTTTGACCGATCCGTCGGGCAGGCTCACCACGGTCGGGGCGTAGCTCGACCACGGGCGGGCCACCTCGGGCACCGCGCCGATGGTGAACAGATTGCGCTGGCCACCGCGGGTCGCCGCGGGCACGATCCCGATGCCGAGGCCGCGCACCACCGGGGCGGTCAGGCGGGTGAGGATGTCGCCGGGGCCGAGGTCCAGGATCCAGCGGGCGCCGGCCTCGTGCAGGTCGGTGATCTCGTCGACCCAGTCCACCTGGCTGACGAGGATGGCCTCGGTCATCTCGCGGGCGAGCTTGACGTCGATTCCGACGGCCTCGGCCCAACGAGCGACGATGTCGACGCCATCGGCCAGGCGCGGGGTGTGGAAACCGACCTCGACCTGCACCGGGTCGAAGACCGGGGCGAAGACCGCACCGCCGCGGACTTTGCTCTTGCGCTCGGCCTCTTCCTTCTCAGCGATCTGGTTGCAGTAGAGCTCGAACCGCGACAGCTGCTCAGGTGTGCCGGTGATCACAACGGAGCGACGGCCGTTGCGGATGGAGAGCACCGGGGGCAGCACGGTGCGAACGTCCTGGCTGAACTCTTCGAGCAGTTCGTAGATGCGCTCGGGCTCGGCGTTGGTGACCGACACCATCGGCGGGCGGTCGCCCAGCACAGTGATCCCGCGGCGACGGGCCACCAGGGTGCCTGCCGCGCCGATCAGCTGCGCCAGCGCCAGCAGCTGCACATCCTTGGTCCCCTTGGCGGCCAGGGCCTCGACGGCCAGCACGCCCTGGGAATGCCCGGCGACGGCCACCGGCGGGGTGGCGGCGAGGTCCATGCCCTGACGGGCCAGTGCACGCCCTGCGGCGATCTGGGTGAGCAGGACACCCGGAACCGAGACGGCGGCCGACGTCAGCTGCTTGTCGGACGGCACCGGCTCCTCGGCGGCCAGCGCGCGGACCCACTGCAGCGGCTCGAACCCGATGGGCCGCACCACGACGAGCTCGGAGGCAACCGGCTCGAGCAGCAACTCGGCCTCGCCGGCCAGGGTCGCCAGTTCGGCCTCGATACCGGCCGAGGACACCAATTCCTCAAGAGTCTCCAGCCAGGCGCTGCCCTGGCCACCGAAGGCCACGGCGTAGGGCTCTCCGGCGCTCAGCCGGTCGACGAGCGCGTGGGTGGAGTCAGCCTGCCGACCGTCGGATCCTGAGTCGTCGTTGCGACCGGCGGACACCCGGTCGTGTTCGTAGATCGTCACTGGCGCTATCTCCTCGTGCTGCTCTGGTGTTGTCGCGTGTGGCTGTCGCGTGCGGTTAGGTATCTGTCTGCATGTCTGGGGCGGTGTGGCTGCCCGGGCGACAGGCCAACGGCGATTCAGCGTCGAATCAGGCTGGAACGCCGGCCGCCGGAGCTATCCGGACGGTGTCACTCGCGTTCCCGCCGTACTAAGAGTGTCATAAGAGCGGATGGGCTTTTTCCGCCCAGATTGGTTACTGGCGAGTTCTACGCATGGGTAACCGCCGGTAACGTAACGCGGCATCGACCGGCGGCCAAAGCCATTCGGGACAAACGTCCTGTTGGCAGGTGGTTACGGTCGAGTAGCCACAACTGCGCAGATCAAGGCAGTATTGTTATCGAATCGTTATCTAAATTTTCCGCCACATCGAAGGCCCTGAAGCGGTCGCGAACCAGCAGACAATCAGGCCGATTCCGTCTAGCGAATCCGGCGCGTCCGAGCAAAAAGTTTGCTGGAATATCTTACTCGTCGGTAACTATTCAGTCCCACTGGCCGAATCGCGGCTTGAGGATGTGGTTGACGTCCACCCCGATACCACCGACATTGCGCTGGTCGATCTCCACCTGATGCAGGTGTGCCGCGGGATGGGCGACCCGCCCCGGCGAGCCCCAGTTGTGCTGCCAGAAGTACGAGCCGAGCCCGTCCTGCACCGCCCATTCGATCGTCTTGGAGTTGGCGTACACACCGACCCGTTGATGGCCGAGCACGGCCTCCCAGCCGCGCAGATACGGCGCCACCTGCTGTTTGTATTGCTCGAAGCTCGGATCGTCGTCGATCGACGCGTAGATCGGGGCGCCCACCGAACCGCCCGCCGAGGAGTGCAATTGCCAGCCACGCTTGGCGTGCTGAATCCCGGCGTTCTGCCCGCCCAGCCAGTCGGCGGTGTGCTCCTTGCCGTACTGGTAGCAGGACACGATCTTCAGGCCGTTCTGGTACAGATCGCGGGTTTCGGGCAACTGAATCGGCTTACCGAGCATCCACGCGCCTCCGGGCCGGCGGTCCGAGACGTAGCGAATTGCTCCGATGGCTCCTGACGTGCGGATATCAGCGGCACGGATGACGCCGGCGGCGTAATCGAGCAGCACGCCGAGCGGTGCGGCCCCGGCCGACGGCGCGGTCACGCCGGCGCCGACGGACACAGCGCCCGTACCCAGCCCGATCAGCGCGGGTGCAGCGGCCGCGTATTTGAGCAGTTCGCGTCGGGATATCGACACGTGCCTCAGATTACGACACGTACCTCAATAATCACTTCAACGCCACTGGTCACAGGCATATCCAGATTCACATCCGCACCGCTCGGCGATCGAGCGGGCCTCAATCGGCCGGGGTCAACCCCGCCCGCAGGGCCCGGTCCACCCCCGCCGACACCACGGCCCGGGTCAGCTCACGCAGACGGTCGTCGGAGGGCGCGCCTTCATGTTCGGCGACCGCGGCGGCGGTCGATTCGGCCAGCCGATCGATCGCGGTGTCCGTCGACCGGGCGAGCTCGGCCATCGTCCGGATGCAAAGCCGCTGATCCTCGGCGCCGCTGAGGAACGTGACCAATGCAGGATCGGTCACCTCGACGGATCCCTCGGCGATGCGCACCAACCCGAACTCCACGAGTGTGCAGACATCGTCGTCGGCCGGATCCACGTTCAGTGTCAGCGCCTTCGGCCGGCACCAGCCCGAACTTTGGATTCCCAACGTGTCCGGTAGGTCCTTGCCACTGCGCAAGCCTGCGAAGAACTCGGCGATGTGCGCAGAGTTGAAACCCTTGGCGAGTAGCTGGCTGATCGCCGTCAATTGAGCCAGGTGTCGCTCGCCGTAATACGCCGAGCGCCCGACGCGCCGTGGCGAATCCAAGAGGCCGCGCTCACGATAAGCGCGGATATTGCGAGCGCTGACGCCGGAAATGCGCGCCAGGTCTTCCAGGCGATACTCAACCAAGCCGACGTCCTCCGCGTCGGTTTGAACAGCGATTCATGCCGACACCCTACCTTCCGATTAATACCGCGAGCGAATTTACACCTGGATGTCTCGATCATCGATGGACTCGGCACGCACGCCGCTTATCAGCGCATATATCGCAACACTGGTCACAAGCCTTACGCGAGACTGCATTTTCAGCCAACTCCGCGAATCGGGGGAAAGCCGGCCGCGGGACCATATTCACAGCCGCCACAAAGAAGTCCGTTCGCTTCGGCGCCCGCGGTGCGAGAGCATGTACGTCTGCCCCGAGAAACACATTTGGCGAAAGGTGCCCGCGTGCGTCCCTGGATCGTTTGGGCCACCGGACTACTCGCCTACATCATCGCCGTCCTCGACCGCACAACCCTCGGCGTCTCGGGTCTCCAGGCCGCAGACAGATTTGCCGCGAGCCCGGGGGTGCTGTCCACGTTCGTCGTGCTGCAGGTGGTCGTGTACGCCGCGGCTCAGGTTCCGGCCGGATTGCTGTTGGACCGCTTCGGTTCCCGTGTGCTCATCGTCTGCGGGGCCGCGCTGATGACCGCCGGCCAGCTCGTCCTCGCACTCAGCGAGTCGCTGCCCGCGGCGATCGGCGCACGGGCGATCGTCGGCTTGGGTGACGCGCTGACCTTCATCTCGGTTCTCCGCCTGGTGCCGTACTGGTTCGAGCCGGCTCGCGTACCGCTGGTGGCCCAGTTGACCGGGATCTGCGGCCAGCTCGGCCAGGTCCTGTCGGCAGTCCCGTTCCTCGCGATCCTCACCGGCTCAGGGTGGACGCCGGCGTATCTGTCGGTCGCCGCGTTCGGACTTGTCGTGATCGTGTTGGCACTGGCCCTGATCCGCAACACCCCACCCGGTTCGGCGAAGACATCCGAGCCGATCTCCCTGCACACCACGCTGTCTCGTATCAAGACCGTCTGGCTGCGGCCCGGCACGAGGCTCGGATTCTTCACCCATATGGGCACCCAGTTCTCGGTCACGGTGTTCGCGCTGATGTGGGGAGTGCCTTATCTGACCGTGGCGCAGGGACTTTCGGAGACGGCGGCGGGGACCCTGCTGACCGTCTCGGTGGTGGCAGCCATCACTGCCGGAATCATGATCGGCGTGTTCACGGGCCGCCATCCGCACCGTAGGTCGCGCCTGGTGCTGTGGATCATCGCCAGTAACGCCCTGGTGTGGACCGTGGTCCTGGCCCTCCCCGGCCCGGCGCCGGTGTGGTTGTTGGTGGTACTCATCGTCGTCATCTCGGTCGGCGGTCCCGGTTCGATGGTCGGCTTCGACTTCGCCCGCACCTTCAACCCGAGCCACACTCTCGGTACCGCCCAGGGCATGGTGAACATGGGTGGCTTCGTGGCGGCACTACTGGTGATGCAGGCCATGGGCCTGATCCTGTCCGGTACCGACAGCTACTCGTTCGCGTCGTTCCGCCTGGCGTGGTCGGTGCAGTACGTGGTGTGGATCCTTGCCACGATCGGAATCCTGATCACCCGCAGCAAGACCCGCCGGCTGCTGGCGGCCGAACAGGAACGAATGCTGTTGGAGAGCTTCGAAACTCACCCCGGGCGGTGAACGTCCAGACGCCGACCGACGATCTCGGCGGCGTGCCGGTGCCCGACCGCCTCGAACCCGACGACCACCACCACAGGGGCCGCGGTCACGACCAGAAGACACACCGCCATCGACGTCCCGCCCGCTGCCAGCGCCACTGCGGCCACGAGCACCGCCGCGGCCAGCACCAGCAACAGTGCGTGCAGCAGATCGAAATCGCCGACCAGAAGTGAGTAGATGACGAACATCGCGGCCAGGTAGATGCCGACCGGAATCGCCACTGCCAGCACGGTGTCGACGGAATCCAGCTTCGATTGACCGTCGACGTAATAGGCCGCCACGTGTAATCCGGCGCCGGTGGCCACGATCGCCGCGTACACCGCCAGGTGCAGATATCCGTACCAGAACGAGAGCCTGCGCTGGGCATGCAGCAATGCGCCGGCCGGCACCAGGAAGTACACCCACCACATCCCGAAGGTGAGCCCGATTCCGGAGGCTACGAGCAGGATGGCGTCGGTGGACCAGCCGTGCTCCCCCACCGCCGCCGTCAGGGACGCCACCGTGCCGACCACACCTTCGCCCAACGCGATGATCGCGAGCAGTCCGTAGCGCTCGGCGACGTGGTGGGCGTGCCACGGGGTGCCACCCATCAGCCGCTCGGCCAGGATCGGTCCGCTGATCTCCACGACCATCAGTACCAGGGCGGTGACGAAGAAGACCGTCAGCGAGGTCGATACGAAGATCTGCGCCACCCATCCGATCTGGGCGACCACAACCGCGGACGCGTAGGTCAGACAAGCCCGCCTGCGCGGCGGATCCTGCACCGCAGCGCGTAACCACTGCCCCACCAACGCGATTCGCATCACCACATAGCCGGCCACCATCACCACGTTGTCGACGTGCCCGCCGTGTTCGATGGAGGCGAAAACCGGGGGAATGCCCAGCGCGAGGATGATGACGCCGACCATCTGCAGCATCGTCATCACCCGGTAGATCCAGTCGTCGGTGTCGTAGGCGGACGCGAACCAGGTGAAGTTCATCCACGCCCACCAGATCGCGAACGCCGCGAACCCGAAACCCGCCAGCCCGGCCGACACGTGACCCTCGGCCATCAGATGCGCGAATTGCGCGGCCGCCACCCCGAAGGCGATCACAAAGGTCAGGTCGAACAGCAATTCCAGCGGGGTCGCCACCCGGTGCTGCTCGTGCGGGTCACGTCCGGCCATCCGGCTCAACCGGTGCGTTTGAACCGGACTCGGTCTGTCCTCGTTCACACTTATATGTCCCTTCGTCGCCAGATTTCACCGCAATTCCATCGCATCGGCGCGCCGGACCACGGATTGCCCACGGCGTGGTGGAAGAAATGTGCGCCAAATACAGGTAGTGCACTACTGATGTCAGGGCCGCAGCCAGGCTCGAGGATGAGCGTGTGTCCAAGCAATTCACGCTGAACCTCCTCGGCGAGTTCGCCGTCTACCGCGACATGGAGCCGTTGGTGCTACCGCCGTCATGTCGCCGGTTGGTGGCATTGGCTGCGGTGAAGCGCCGCGAGCTGCACCGCAGCTGGGTCTGCGACCTGCTGTGGCCGGACAGCCCGCCCCACAAGGCGGTGTCCTCGCTGCGATCCGCGCTGTGGCGATTGCGACCGCTGGGGGCCGACACCCTGCTGGTCGTGCGACACCAGTACGTCAGCCTGGCGCCCGAGGTGAAGGTCGACTGGCACGAGGCGCTCGCTCAGCACGAGGCGATGACCTTGATCGACGGCCGACCTGTACCCGCGTTCACCCATCCCGCCCTGCACCGGCTGGTTCGGAGCGGTGACCTGCTCGAAGGCTGGTCCGACTCCTGGTGTGTCGCTGAGCGCGACCGCTGCCGGGCCGTCAAGAGGTCCGTCCTGGACTCGCCCGAGGGGGCCACCCCAAGGCAGGTAACGCACTACGCAGGCCCAGGCGCACCGCACCGCCCCGGCTCGCTCGGGGGGCGGCACCACAACGACAACGCCGGGTGCCTGCCATGAGTGCGGTACTGCTCTGCCTCGTCGTGATCAGCGCACTGGTCACCGCGTTGGCGGTACACGAACTCCAGACGTGGCTGGAGCGGTGGGCGTACGAACGGCACGCTCAGGACTGACGCGCGTTCGGCTGGAGGCGCTGCTACACCGGGTCGAACGACGAGATCAACCAGTTGCCGTCGATCTTGTTCATCCCGACCTTGACCGCGCTCGCCGCGAAGCTCCCGTTCGGATTCTCGGCGCTGGTGGTGGCCTGGTTGACGAACACCAGCACCACCGCTGAATCCGGATGGATCTCGGAGACGGCCGAGCGCACGACTGCTGCCGTGGTCTTGACCGACTTCTGCTTGGCAGCGGGGGCGACGATCTCCTGCGTGAACTGGGTGTAGTACGACAGGAAATCTCCGGTCAGGTGCGACTTGGCCGCGGAGAAATCTCGGTCGAGACTGTCCGGTGCGTAGGTGAGCAGGGCCGTCGTGCCTTCGCTGGCAGCCTTGAGCACCGTCGCCGACGCCGCCTCACCGGTCTGCTGGTCGACGCGGAACTGCGCGAAGTACAGCCACCCGGCCAGGGCCGCGGACGCGATCAGCGCCACCACCAGAGCCAGCGGGAACCACAGCCTGGTCAGCGTCTGCCGCCACCCGCGGGCCGGCTCGGCGACAGCCACGTCGCTGTCGGCCGGATCAGCCTCGGCTGCGACCTGCTCCTCGCCGGCATCAGCGGTGTCTTCCGGCTCGACGGTCGTCTCGGCGTCGTTCTCGGTCTCTTTGATGTCCTGGTCCAGGGTCACGGCACGAACTCGACTTTCGACAGCTTGATCTGGTCACCTTCGCGGACCATGTCGACGGCCACCCGCCATGGACGCGGTTGCTTGTTGGCACCGGTGGTGTTGGTGACCTGAGTGTTGACGGCGACCAGGACGACAGCGTTGTTGTCGCTCATGGTGTCGACGGCGGCGGCGGTCACGTTCGCCTCGGTCACCACCTTTGCGTCCTGGGCCAGCTTGACGAAGTCCTTCGACTGCGCCTCGAAGTCCTCCCGGAACTCGCCCGTCGAGTTGTCGAGGATGTTCTTGACGGCATCTTGGGCGTGGTTGAAGTCCAGGGACATGAGGGTCACGACGGTTTGGCGGGCCGCCGCGGTGTATTCGGCCGCCATCTGCTGGCGATGCTCGGCCTGCCGGTGGTGCCAGATCATCCAGCCGCTGACGCCGAGCAACGCGGCGATGACGATGAGTGTCAGGCAGCTCGCGAGGACCTTCCAGAACAGACGCGAAACCCGTACCCGCGGCAGGCGGCGGGCCGACCTGCCCTCTCCCGCGCCGGCCTCTACGTCGACCTTCGGCTCCGCTTCCTCCAGCGGCTCGGCCTCAACAGCCTCCGCCTCTGTGTCGACGCCGGTGGTCTCGGTGATCTCAGGGGTGCCGGCCTCATCGAGACCGGGGGTGTCGGCAGGCTCGGTGGCCGGCACCTCGTCGGCCACATCTTCGGCCACGGTCGCGTCCACGTCGTCCTTGTCGGCGGCAGCCTCATTACGCAGCCGAATGGCGCGGGCTCTTGCCCGCGCGGCGGCCGCCACGGCCTCGGCCTCTGCGGCCTCGGCTTCGGCCTGTTCGGCCAACTTCAGTGCGTCGCTCGGTGACGCGTCATCTTCGCTAGTATCGAGTACCGGCGACGAAGGCTTGCGGGACGGCATGCCGACCTCCTGTCCGTTCAGCAGCCTGCTTAACGAGAATTACGTTATCAGTTTGCGGTAGTGACCCGAGAGTACATCATCGATAGCAGGCGCATAAATGACCATTTACCTGCGGAAATGATGTTTACGCGCTGTGCGCGCACTTAGCCCGGACTCGCCGCAACCCGCGCCTCAAGCTCGTTCTTCATCACCTTGCCGGTGGCATTGAGTGGCAGTTCGTCGAGAAACTCGACATACCGGGGCACCTTGTAGCCAGCCATGCGCTCGCGGCTCCAGCCGATCAATTCCTCGGCCGCGATCGGCGCGGCACCGGGGTCGTCCCGCAGCACCACGAACGCCTTGCCGACCTGGCCCATCCGCTCGTCGGCGACACCGATGACGGCAGCCTGTGCAATCGCCGGATGCTCGAGCAGGAATCCCTCGATCTCGGCCGGGTAGGCATTGAAGCCTCCGACGATGAACATGTCTTTCTTGCGTCCGACGATCCGTAGCCTGCCGGACTCGGTGAACTCGCCGAGATCTCCGGTGTGCAGCCAGCCGTCGGCGTCGATCGCCTCGGCAGTGGCCGCCGGATCGTCCAGGTAGCCCTGCATCACGTTGTAGCCGCGCACCAGCACCTCGGTGTCGTCGGCGATGCGTACGTCGATCCCCGCGCACGGCATCCCGGCGGTGGTGGCCACATCCTCAGCCGAGTCACCTGGCCGTGACAGCGTGACGTTGCCCGCCTCCGTGAGGCCGTAACCGGTCATCAACGTCTGGAACGGCAACTCCTCGCGGATGCGACGCACCAGTTCCACCGGGATGTCAGCGGCACCAGTCACCCCTGCCCGCAGCGTCGCCAGCCGGTCACGGTCTGCGACAGCCAGCAATGAGTGGTAGAGGGTGGGCGGGCCCGGCAGCATCGTGACGCGTTCGCGCTCAATCAGTTCCACCACATCGTCGACGTCGAACACCGCCACCGGCAGCATCGTCGCACCGCGCAGGAAGGACGCCACCAACCCCGCCTTCAACCCGAAGGTGTGGAAGTACGGGTTGATCATCAGGTAGCGATCGCCTTCGCGCAGATCCGCCAGGGTGGCCCACTCCTCGTAGGCCCGCAGCGTCTGGCGATGGTTCATCATCGCGCCCTTGGGCCTGCCCGTGGTGCCCGAGGTGAAGATGACATCGGCGATGTCGGAGGGCTCCACATCGCGGGTGAACGGACTTCCACTACTCAGGAAATCCGACTTGAGATCGATGGTCGGAACATCGAGATCGGTCTCGGCGAACGTGAAATCCTGCCCGAGGAAACCGTTTTGGATCATCACCGCCTTGGCGCCGCTGCGCACCACCACGTCGGCGGCCTCTTCGGCCTTGAACCGCGTGTTGACCGGGACCAGGACGCCGCCGGCGGCCATGATCCCGAATGCGGCGATGACCCACCCGGCTGAATTGGGAGCCCAAACCGCAACCCGGTCCCCCTTGTCCACGCCGAACTCGGCGAACGCACCCGAGGCTTTGCGGATGCGCTCGGCGAGTTGGGTGAAGGTCAGACGCAGCGGACCGTCGGCCCCGGCCGGATTGTCGCCATAGTCGACGACCGCCTCCGTGTCACCGAAACGGTCCGCTGCACTCAAGACCATCTCGGGGATGGTCTGCCACTGATTGATGTGATCGGCCCCTCAGAGCGTGACCAGGCGGCCCAAGTTGCCGCCCATGATCTTGGCCTGGTCCTCGACGGCCAGGTGCTCGAGCGCGGTCACGTAGTGGGTCGGTTCGGCCAGGCCCTCCGGGTGCGGCCAGTCGGAGCCGTAGAGCACCTGGTCCACACCGATCAGGTTGATCAGGTCGTCGATGCCCTCTTCGTAGAACGGGCTGACGTAGATGCGGTTCTTGATCTCCTCGATCGGGTTGCCCAGGAACGCTTCTGGCGCCTTCTTGTACACCTCGGCCATGGAATCCAGAAGCGGGAACATCCACTTCGAGCCGGCTTCGACGATGCCCACCTTGAGCTTCGGATGGCGGAACAGCGCACCGTGGATCACCCAGGAGGCCACCGCATCCTGGATCGGGCGCCACTCGTTGAGGATCGACATGGCGTTGGTCTGGAACGGCAGCATCTCCTGCACTGTGCCGTCCCATTCCGAGGTGTAGCGGGAGTAGCCGCTGTCGGAGGAGTGCATGCCGACGAACAGGTCGTACTCGACGCAGCGCTCCCAGAAGGGGTCGAACTCGGGCAGCGCGAACGAGCGCGGGCCACGGAAGCCGGGCACCGGGGCCGGGCGGATCAGGATGGCGCGGGCGCCTCGCTTGACCGCCCACTCCAGCTCTTCGATCGCCTTCTCGACGATCGGCAGGGTGATGACAGGGGTGGTGAAGATGCGGTTCTGGTAGTTGAAGCCCCAGACCTCATCCAGCCACTGGTTGAGCGAGTGGACGATGACGTGGATGGCGACCGGATTGTCGCGTAGTCGCTCCTCGATGAGGCTGGCCAGCGTCGGGAACATCAGGCTGCGGTCGACGCCGAGTTCGTTCATCAGCTCCAGACGCGGCTCCGGCTCGAAGAACGCAGGGATGGACCGCATCGGCTCACCGAACAGCTCGCGCTTGCTCTTGCCGTCCGGGTTGCCGAACTTGAAGTACTCCTCCCAGGCACCCGGCTTGGCGACATGCGAGAACGTGGGGTTCGGGATGTAGTTGCTGATGTGGCCGTCAATCGCGATCTTGGTGCGGCCGTTGACCTCGACGTACTGGACGATGTCCTTGTACTCCTTGGGGAGGTACTTGGTCATCGCCTCCGGCGGCTCGTAGAGGTGGTTGTCCGCGTCGAACAGCGGAAACGGAATGTCGACCCTATGCGACAGTTGTCCCATGGAAAACTCCTTTGCAATTCGAGAGAATCATATTCTCACTTGATACCTGCCGCAATGCCCAGCCCGGCCCGAGGGCTGCTCACCGGGCGATTGCAGCAATCTCCTGACGGATGACGAACTTCTGAACCTTGCCGCTGGCCGTGCGGGGAAACTCTTCGGCCTGATGTAGCTCTTCCGGCCATTTCTGCCTGGCCACCCCGCATGACTCGAAATGCGCCCGCACCTGATCGAGGGTGGGCATCGTGCCGCCATCGCGCACCCGAAGAACCGCGGCCACCCTCTCGCCCAGCCGCGCGTCCGGTGCGGCCACCACGATCGCCTCGATCACATCGGGCAGGCCGAGCAGCACCTCCTCCACCTCCAGCGCGCTGATGTTCTCGCCGCCCCGGATGATGAGGTCGGTGGTCCGGTCGGTGATGGTCAGGTACCCGTCGTCATCGAGCACTCCGATGTCGCCCGTTCGATACCAGCCGTCGGAGTCGAAATGCTTTGCGGTGAGGGCATCGTCGGTATAGCCGAGGCACAGATCCGGTCCACGGCTGTAGATCTCTCCGTCCGGCCCGAGCCGGATCTCCACGCCCGGACGCACATTGCCGTCGGTGTACAGACGCTTGGCCTCGGGCGCGCCTGCACCGGATCCGGTGATCGACGGATGTTCGGTGCTGCCGTAGGAACGGAAGACGAACAGGCCCAGATCGGCCAGTCGCCGGGTGACGGCTGCTGGCACGGTCGAGCCGCCCAGACCGACAGTGGTGAACCGGGCCAGATGACGTTCGCTGAACTGCGGATGGTCCATCAGGCTGGTGACGAAATACGGTGGCCCGCCACCGATCGACAGTTCGTCACGCTCGATCAACTCCAGCACCTTGCCCGGATCCCAGACGTCGCACAGGTCGATCGGGGCACCCTCCAGCACCGGGATCAGGAACGCGCCGAGCATGCCGATGAAGTGGCCGACGGGTGTGGCGGTGAGCTGACGACCCCGGTCCGGTGGGTAGTTCTCCAGCAACTGGCGGGTTTCGAAGCCCAGCGTCTGATGGCTGTGGACAACACCTTTGGGCTCGCGGGTGGTACCGGAGGTGAAGGCGATCAGGGCCGGCGCCGCCGGATCCGCGGTCAGGGTGCCGCTCATCGGCTCGTCGGCGAGGAGATCGGTGAACGAGCTGTGCCGAGGCTCCTCGCGCGGACCCTCGTCGGCACCGACCAGACCCACGATCGGGACATCGGCACACAGATCGGGCTCGAACTTCATCCGGCCGAATTGCTCGGTGGTGATGAACACCTTCGGCCTCGCCGTGGCCATGATGTGGCCGAGTTCCTTGCGTCCGTAGAAGTGCACGATCGGCACCGTCACGGCTCCGAGGAATGCCGAGGCCCAGAACGCGGCCGCGGCCTCCATCCAGTTCGGCAGTTGCAGGGCCACGACGTCGCCGGGTCCGACCCCGCGATCGCGAAGCCCGGCGGCCAGGCGCCGCGCGGTGCGCTCGACCTCGCCGAAGGTGCCCTGGTACGGACGGGTCGCGGAGTGCACGTAGAACCCGGCATCAGGGCTGGCGGCCAAACCGTCGGCCAACATCTGGCCCAGGGTTTCAGGCCGCCACCAGCCTTCTTCGACGTACCGTTTGGTCAGCTCAACGGGGATGTCGCGCACAACGGTGATGTTATTCTCATCAAACGAGAATGCCAATCCCGGAACTGGAGAACGTTTGATGGTCGACCTCGAAATCGACGGCGAACTGGCGGTCATCACGATCGACCGCCCGCAGGCGCGCAACGCCATCTCGCTGGACACCATGGATGCGCTGAACAAGGCCCTGGACGGCGCCGCCGGCGCGTCCGCCCTGGTGATCACCGGCGGCGGCGACCGCGCCTTCGTCTCCGGGGGCGACCTCAAGGAACTGGCAGCACTGCGCACCGAACTCGAGGCGTCCGAGATGGCTTGGCGGATGCGCACGATCTGCGACCGGATCGCGGGTTTCGACGGACCGGTCGTCGCAGCGCTCAACGGCCACGCCCTGGGCGGCGGGGCCGAGGTCGCCGTGGCGGCAGACATCCGCATCGCCGCCGATGACATCAAGATCGGGTTCAACCAGGTCGCCCTGGCGATCATGCCCGCGTGGGGCGGGGCCGAACGGCTGGCCACCCTGGTTGGCCGCAGCCGGGCGCTGCTACTGGCCGGAACCGGTCGCCTCCTCGGTGCACGCGAGGCCGAACAGGTCGGTCTGATCGACCAGGTCGTCCCCCGGGCCGAGTTCGCCGAGACCTGGCGGTCCACGGCGCAGCTTCTGGCCCGGCGTCAGGCCGGCGAGGTCAAGCGGGTGATCAATGGGGTTTCGACCACCGAGGCGGTCGCGGCCTTCGCCCGGCTGTGGTGCTCCGACGAGCACTGGGCCGCCGCGGACAAGGTGATGAACAAGGGCAAATAAGCCCACCGGTGCCGCTGGGCTGTCGTCAGCCGCCGCCCAGCTCCCGGACCGGATCGCCGCCGTCCCAGCCGGCGGCCTGCGCGCGCACATACGCGGCCATACCGGCCGAGGCCTCGGTCAGCTCCATGATCTCGACGATCGAGGCACCCGCCGGCGGTTCGAAGTAGGCGAAACGCACTCCCTCCCGTTCCCCGCCCGACCACACCTGGGGCCAGCCCGCCTCGCCGAGCTTGGCCATCGCCGCATCGAAATCCTCCGCCCAGTAGGCAAGTTGGTGAAAGCCTCCCGCGCCGGAGCCGTCGAGGAACTCGGTGAAGATGCTGGGAGTGTCGTCGAGTTGCTGGATCAACTCGACCTGGAGGTCGCCGCTGTTGGACAGCGCCAGGGACAGTTTCACCTCGCAGGGCGCGCCGCGGTAGGTCACCCGCTGCGGCAGGTCGCGGATCACGAACCACGGGCCGACGCCCATCTTCAGCCAGCCCCCTATCGCCTCGTCCAGATCGGTGACCACGTACCCGATCTGACGGACCTCCCCCGGTAGAACCTCGCTCACGCCGCCTCCATCTGTCCATACCGTCTCAACTGCCCCAGCGAGCGTACCGAGAGCCGGTTCTCACTAGACGAGAATTGCATTTCCAGTTATCGTCAGCGACGTGTCAACTCAGAAGGCTCTGGCGCCCGTCTAGAGAGGCCGCGCAACATGAGCAACTCCGCGAATGATGTAGCCATCATCGGCGTCGGCCTGCACCCGTTCGGCCGATTCGACAAAACCGCGATGCAAATGGGCGCCGAGGCAATCCAATTCGCGCTCGAGGATGCGGGCCTGGAGTGGAAGGACATCCAGTTCGGGTTCGGCGGCAGCTATGAGGTGTCGAATCCCGACGCGGTCACCAGGCTGGTCGGGCTGACCGGCATCACGTTCACCAACGTGTTCAACGCATGCGCCACCGCGGCCAGCGCGATCCAGCAGACCGCCGACACGATCCGGCTGGGCAAGTACGACATCGGCATCGCGATCGGCCTGGACAAGCACCCGCGCGGTGCGTTCACCGACGACCCGGCCAAACTCGCTCTGCCGCAGTGGTATGCCGAGAACGGCCAGTTCGTCACCACCAAGTTCTTCGGGATGAAGGCCAACCATTACATCCACAAACACAACATCTCCGAGGAGACGCTGGCGCGGGTGGCCAACAAGAACTTCCGCAACGGTGAGAAGAATCCGAATGCGTTCCGGCGCAAGGAGATCTCGGTCGAGGAGATCATGGCCTCCCCGGTGCTGAACTACCCGCTGCGGCAGTACATGTTCTGCGCACCCGACGAGGGCGCGGCCGCGGTGATCATGTGCCGGGCGGACATCGCACACAAATACACCGACAAACCGGTGTACGTACGGGCCAGCGAGATCCGGACCCGGACGTTCGGCGCTTACGAGGTGCACGGCACCTCGGCGCCGCTCGATGAGGATCCCTCACCGACGGTCTACGCAGCCAAGGCCGCCTATGAGGCCGCGGGCATCGGCCCCGAGGACGTGGACATCGCCCAGTTGCAGGACACCGATGCCGGCGCCGAGGTGATCCACATGGCCGAGACCGGGTTGTGTGCCGATGGCGAGCAGGAGAAGCTGCTGGCCGACGGCGCCACGGAGATCGGCGGGTCGATCCCGGTCAACACCGACGGCGGTCTGATCGCCAACGGCGAGCCCATCGGGGCATCGGGCCTTCGTCAGATGCACGAGCTGGTCAGACAGCTGCGCGGCGAGGCAGGCGAGCGCCAGGTGCCGGGCAATCCCCGAGTCGGCCTGGCTCAGGTCTACGGCGCGCCAGGCACAGCCTCGGCAACGATCCTCTCGCTCTAGTCCCGTTGGCGGCCAGAGGTGAATGTCCCCCGCAACCATCGGTTCGGGGGACGTTCACGCCTCACACAGGGACAGGCTTCAGGCCGGCAGTTCCAGCGGCTGCGGTTCACCTTCCAGACGTCGCAGCCAGTCCTCGCAGAACTTCAGCACCTCGGCGTGACCTGCCGTCATTCCGAGCGCCTGCTCCATGACCATCACCCGCGACACACTGGCCGCGATGAATGTCCACACGATCGGCGGCACCTCGGACGCTTCGACGCCGTACCGCTGCAATGCGCCGTCGATCGCCTTGGTTTCCGCCTCGCGGAACATTTCCGCGTAGCGGCCGATCTCGGCCCGCAGCGCCGGTCGGTGGTTGGCAAGCCCCGTCATCTCCATCGTCAAGCGCGTAGCGCTCGGGTCGG
Source organism: Mycolicibacterium nivoides (assembly GCF_003855255.1). NCBI lineage: Bacteria > Bacillati > Actinomycetota > Actinomycetes > Mycobacteriales > Mycobacteriaceae > Mycobacterium > Mycolicibacterium nivoides. Next base: position 2,423,575 of record NZ_CP034072.1, read on the forward strand.
TGCCGAACCGCCACAGCGCCCACAGCGGCTGCGGCGAGTTCAGAGCCTCGGCCTGCGCAGCCAGCCCCTCCTCGGCCCGCCGCACGAACACCGCCAGGAACAGGTCGTCCATGGTGCGGAAGTAGTAGTGCACCAGCTGGGGCTTGAGACCGGCCCGCTCGGCCACCCGGCGAGACGTGACCGCGACGTACCCCTCCTCGATCATCAGCGCCTCGGCAGCGTCGAGCAGCACGATCCGGTTCTTCGCGTCGGGCGCCCCGATCCTTCGCGCCGATGCCATACCCGATCCTCCTCACGACTTGCCCCCGACAACGTCTGGCTGATCGTAACTTCAGCACAGCCACGCGATCTTGACCCCGACTCTACCGCCATGCTAAGCAGGTGCTCAGCAATTTTCGATAATTCTTCGCGCGGTGCAGCCCGTCGCGAAACCACCGCAGCGCATATCGATTTCGGGAGGCAGCGCACATCATGAGCGATTCCGGCACGACCAACTACGACACAGTCGACTACTTCACCGACCAATCGCTGGTTCCCGACCCGCACCCGTACTTCGATCACCTGCGCAGCAAGTGTCCGGTCGTGAAGGAACCGAACTACGGCGTCCTGGCGATCACCGGGTTCGAAGAAGCCACCACTGTCCTCAAGGACACCGAGCTGTTCTCGTCGTGCATCGCCGTGGCCGGCCCGTTCCCGCCGCTGCCGTTCACCCCCGAAGGTTCGGACATCACCGAGCAGATTGCGGAGCACCGGCCCCAGATGCCGATGTTCGAGCACATGGTGACGATGGACCCTCCTGACCACACCAACGCCCGTTCCCTGCTCAATCGGCTGCTGACACCGCGCCGGTTGAAGGAGAACGAAGACTTCATGTGGCGGCTGGCAGATCAGTGCCTCGACGATTTCATCGCCGACGGCAAGTGTGAGTTCCTCAGCGCCTACGCGAAGCCCTTCTCGCTCCTGGTGATCGCCGACATGCTGGGCGTACCGGAAGAAGACCACGAGGAGTTCCGGACGGTGCTGGGCGCGCCCCGGCCGGGTGCTCAGGTCGGCTCCCTCGACGGCGACCTCGTTTCCAGCAATCCGTTGGAATGGCTCGACGAGAAGTTCATCAGCTACCTGGAGGACCGCCGGAAAGAACCCCGCGACGATGTGCTGACGGCGCTCGCCACGGCGAACTACCCGGACGGTTCCGTACCGCCCGTCATCGAGGTGGTTCGATCCGCGACCTTCCTCTTCGCCGCCGGCCAGGAGACCACCACCAAGCTGCTCTCCGCGTCGCTGCGGGTGCTCGGCGACCGTCCGGACATTCAGCAGGCCCTGCGCGACGACCGCAGCCGCATCCCGACCTTCGTCGAGGAAGCCCTGCGGATGGACGCACCGGTCAAGAGCCAGTTCCGGTTGGCCAAGAAGGACACCAAGCTCGGTGATGTCGACGTGCCTGCCGGCACCACGCTCATGGTGTGCCCCGGCGCGGTGAACCGCGACCCGGTCCGCTTCGAAGATCCGCACACCTTCAGCCTGGATCGCAAGAACGTCCGCGAGCACATCGCATTCGGCCGCGGTGTGCACAGCTGCCCGGGCGGCCCACTGGCCCGCGTCGAGGGCCGGGTGTCGCTGGAGCGGATCCTGGACCGGATGGCTGAGATCGGCATCGACGAGGAGTTCCACGGGCCCGCCGACGATCGTCGCTACAACTACGAGCCGACGTTCATCCTGCGCGGCCTGACCGATCTGCACATCACGTTCAAGCCGGTGCGCTGACGCGATCGCCAGACAGACGAATCCGCGTATCTCGTCTCCGCCGTATTTGCTATTCTCCGATTGCGAGAATCACAATCTCACTGGCGAAGACGAGATTCCGGTTTCGGCACGGTGAAGCCTGATCTCGTTCTATAGTCAGCCGACCAGTGCCGATCCGTGGAGGTGTGCCTGTGAAGTCCAGCTTGATCCGTGTGGCGATGAGCGCCGCGCTCGGGTTGGGGACAGCAATCGCAATGGCACCACCGTCGCAGGCCATGTTTTTCGGCAACTACAGCCTCAACATGCCGGACCGCAGGGACTTCCACACGTGGTTGTGGTCGGCGATCACGCCGTGCCGCGAACCCGGATCCGACTTCAGGCAGAAGGACTGCGTCACCATCATGACCATCCCGCAGCCGGTCGCCAAGGCGGTCTCCAACCGTGGTGACGCGAGGCTGGTCGACGGTCGCTACACCTTGACGATCGATGAGTTCTACGGCCTGCGGTGCGGGGACATCTACTACGGGCCGACCATCCCGACCCACGACGTCTACACGTGGGACGCGAACACACTCACAGGCGAGATGGTCTCCACCTTCGATGCCGGCTGCGACGGCGCTCCCGGCGGCTCCTTCACCTACCCGTTCAGCCTGACGAGGATGTGATCGATGCGCTACCCGACGAGCCGAGCCCTGACCATCGCGACGGCCGCCACCCTGGCGGCCGTCGCAATCGCCACGGCCGCACCGGCATTCGCCGATGATCCGGAACCGGTCGGTCCGCCCCTGCACCACGTGCAGTACACCGTGACCGCTGATGCGCCGTACTGGGCGCACATCTACTACCGCGACACCGATCCCGTGCAGTTCTCGGACTACAGCCACAATCCGTACGAATTCAGCCCGCGGGCCGACGTGGACATCGCGCCGGACAAGCCATGGGTATTCGATGCCATGCTCGCCGATCCCGATCTGTGGGCCATGGTCCTCGTGCAGAGCGGTGAGTCGCCCAACTTTCCGACCCCCGGGTTCAACTGCAAGCTGGCAGTCGACGGTGTGGTGGTGAAGACCAGCAGCGGCCCCAAGGGCGCACTGTGCTCGATCCGGAACTGGTAGGCCTCGGTTCCACAACCTAAACGTCAAAATGCCTGAGGGTGACGCGATTCGCGTCGCCCTCAGGCATTTTCAAACATTTGACTCAGGCGGTCGGATCAGGCGTCGCCGCGGAGCCAGCGCTGCTCGCCGTTCATCGGAACACAGCTCAGGAACAACCCGTCCGGGGCCTGGGCCACCGAATCCAGCTCATTGATGCACAGGCTGTTCTCGTCGCGGATCCCCACCATGGGTGGCGACCGGAACCACCGCGGCTCATAACGCCGCGGCGAGCCGCAGAACACCAGGCGTCCCCATCCGTTGCGCGCGTCGACCCCGAACACGTAGTAGGAGGTGTTGTCGCACGGAGCGCCGAGTACCGCGTTCGGGTTGATACCCGGCGTGCAGAAAGCGTCATTACATGTCTGCGGTCCCGCGTTTGCCTGCGGAGCAGCCAGCATCCCGGCGACAATCATTGAAGCGGTCGCCATCACCGTCACACGCACGTTGCTACTTTCGCATAGCTGGAAATTAAACTCTCAGTTTTGGAGAATATTACTACGAACGACGCGCCGCTGGTCCCCAGGCCGGCAACATGATGGGATGGCCTCGCCGAATCGATCGTGGACCAGACATTGATAGTGATATTCTCCGAAACTGAGAACATGGCTACCGCCTCGTCAGGTCGGCCAGAAGGAGCGTTCATGTCAGTCTCCCGGGTAAGCGCTGGTGCGGTGGCGATCGCCGCTGCGGCAGTTGTCGGCCTGAGCGCCGCCGCCCCCGCCACCGCCGGCGAGCAGTGGGGTATCAACGGCACCTTTGCCACATCGTCCAACGGCGAATGGGCCAAGATCAACGACCGCTACGAGAACCAGCCATCGGTACGTAGCAACTGGACCATCTCGACCCAGTGCATCTCGCCCACCGAATGCAACGGCACGGTGACCAGCGACGCGGGCTGGTCCGCACCGATCTACACAACGAATGGCCTCTGGTACATCAAGCGTGTCGTCCCCAACTGGCGTTTCTGCGCCGACGGCACCCCGGTCGAGGGTATGCAGGTGTACAAGATCTACCCGGTGGGCTTCGACGGCCACGTGGACCTCGCCTCAAGCGAATACACCGGCGAGGACGTGACCATCGGCCCCAGCGGCTCGTGCGGGCGCAATCAGTGGCCAACCGTCCGGATGCCGTTCTACATGCGGCCTGCCTAGCCGAAAACCGAAGAGAGACAAAAGGACTGGCCCCGGACGATTGCCCGGGGCCAGTTCTTTTCGTATCGCGCTAGGTCGGCATCAGGTCCTGCCACGTCTTGGGCGTGGACACCAGATCCGTCTGCTTGTATAGATTGCCGTCACTGCCCATGTACTCCCCCGTGCGCGGGTTGTACTTGGCGATAGCCACCGACGGCCCTTGGCCGCCCCCGCCGTTGAACGCGCTCGGCGCCACACCGGGCTGCGCGGGCATCGGAAGCTCAGGAGCATCCGGAAAAACCCCTTGCCCATGCGGGACGGGCGGAACCTCGGTTGCCTGCGGCTGGTCCACCGCAGGCACCGGAACCGCGTTGGGATCGCCTGGGGGTGGCGGCGGTACACCGGGCACCGGAGGCTCCAGGTACATCGGCTGGCCCGGGAGCAACGGCCCCGGACCCGTGCCGGCGAAGTTCGGCGCCGGTTGCTGTTCGGGTGCCGCCCCTGGCGGCGGAGCTGTCACCCCCGGCGGCAGCGGGGTGCCGCCGAGCGGCCCGAAGATCTTCTCGTCCGGTAGTACCCGGGTGTCCGGGGGCACGCCCTGGGCGATCAGGCTGGGGTCGAGCGGATACGGGCCGAGTGCGTGCTGGCGCTGGGCGATCGGCTGGAATCCCTTGGGGTCGTTACACAATTCGACCGTGGGAGCGCGCTTGCCCGGATGCCCCATGCACGGGTAGTTCCGCGCGCCGCGGACACCGATCGGGGAATCCTGCGGCAACTTGCAGTAGATGTTGTCCGGCGTGTCGATCACGGTGGTATCGGCCGGGGAGCGCCATGCCGACGGCGGCAGGAACCCCACCGTGCAGGTCGGCGGATCACCCAGGCCGAGCGAGAAGTCAGCCATCGGCAGGCCGCTCGTATTGTTGGTCGGCGCGTAGGTCTGCAGCTGAGCGACGTACGGCGGCAACAACACCAACAGCTGCTCGATCGACGGGTTGTAGGTGACGGCGATCTGGCCGAACGTGGTCAGATTCGCCAACAGGATCGGCAAGGTCGGCTTGATCTGCTCGAGCAGCTTGGTGGTCTCCTGGGCGAAACCCGGACCGTTGCGCAGCAGCGAGCGGATCTCGGGATCGTTGTCGGCCGCCTGCCCGGTGATGCCGGCCAAGCTCGCCGCCCAGGTCTTGATCGAATCGGTGGTCTGGGCTTGCGCATCGAGGAACGGCTTGGAGTCGTCGATCAGCGCACGCGTCTGGTCGGAAACGGCGTTGGACTCCCTGGTGATCGTCGATGCCGAGTCGAGCAGCGAGCCGAAGTCGTAGCCGGTGCCGTTGAACGCGTTGTAGGACTCGTCCAGCAGCTGGCTCAGCTTGTCCTTCGGGATGGTGTCCACCAGTGCGCTGAGCTGATCCAGCATCGGGCCGACCTGCTGCGGAATCTTGGTATTCGACACCGCGATCACCGAGCCGTTGTCCAGGTAGGGCCCCGAGTTGGTGCGCGGCAACAGCTCGACGTACTGCTCGCCGACCGCTGACATGCTCCGGACCTCGGCTGCCAGGTCCGCAGGCACCTTCGGAGAGCGGTCCAGGGACAGCGTCGCCTCGGCGCCCTTTTCGGTCAGCTCCACCGAAGTGACCTTGCCGATCTGGGACCCGCGATAGGTGACGTTGCTGAACTGGTACAGACCTCCGGTCGCCGGCAGTTCCATCTTCACGGTGATACGACCGATCCCGAGCAGCGTCGGCAGTTGCATATAAGCGAACAACATGACGGCCACACCGACCACCGAGGCGACGGTGAACAGGATCAGCTGAGTCCGGATGAAGCGGGTGAGCATTTATCCGCCACCCCCTGTCGGTGGAGTAGGTGCAGTAGGTGCCGGCGGCTGGTCCGCTGAATCACCTTGAGGTGCATACGGTCCCGCGAAGATCGACGTCGACCCGCTGGACGGGGCCACCGGCTGGGGCATCCCCCCGGGCATGGTCAGCGGCGCCGGCGGTACCACAGGCAACACCGGACCCGAATAGGTGGGAGCCGGGAGACCCGGTGCGGGCGCTGCGTCCGGAGCCGGCGGGAACGCGTCCGGCGGCGGTGGGTTGACCCCGGTCTTGAGCGGGTCGTAGGTGTAGTTCAGATAACCCGGATCGCCGGGCACCGGGACGTTCTGAGCGTTTCCGTCTTCCCACCGGGTCCCCATCATCAAGCTGCGCTTCAGGTGCGGGATGGTGAGGTCGAAGTACGCGAACAGGTTGTAGTAGTCACCTCGGATCACCCGGTCCATGAAGCTCTGGGTGAACGGGAAATGCGGGGCATACTCGAGCACCGAGGTCAGGTCCGGCCCGATGTTGGCCAACGCCTTCAGCGCGGGCTCCAGGTTTTTCAGGTTCCTGACGAGATCGGCCTGCGAATCGTTGACGAACTGGTTGGCGGTCGCGCTGAAGGTGCCCAGCTTCTGCAGTGCGGTGGTGAATCTCGGCCGCTCCTTGATCAGTACGTCGAGCGCCGGCGGAATCTTCTCCAGCGCGCGGGTGATGACGTCGCGTTGCCCGGCGAAGGTCGACGCCAGGCGGTTCAGGCCCTCGATGGACGCGACGATGTTGTCGCGCTGGGCATCAAGTGCGCCGACGAACGTGTCCAGCCGGGTGAGAAGGTCACGAAAATCAGTTTCGCGACCGTTGATCGCGGCACTGAAGTTGTGGATGATGTCGCCCATCTGCCCGAGACCGCCGCCGTTCACCACCGCGGCCAGTGAGGACAGCGTCTGCTCCGTCGTCGGATACGTCGACGAGTTGTTGAGCTGAATCGTGGCTCCCGGTGGGAGTTTCCCGTTGGGAGCCTGACCCGCCGGCGGATTGAGCGCCAGGTGCATCGAACCCAGAAGGCTGGTCTGCCCGACGCTGGCCACCGCGTTCGCCGGCACCACGACGTCCGGCTGTACCGAGAACTCGACGTCGGCGTGCCAATCCCTCACCGACAGGCTGCGCACGCTGCCGACGACGACGTCGTTCATCATCACCGGCGAATTCGGTTCCAGCGTAGCCACATTCGCGATCTCGACGTGGTACACGCTGGAGTCCGCACCCCGTCCCACCGCCCCGGGCAGGGGCAGTGAGTTGACGCCTTGGAAGGCGCACCCGCTGGCGGTCAGCGCAACGCAGGATCCGACGGCGATCGCCAGTCGTACCGGCTTTCCCCTGATCATGCTGGTGGCGTCCCTTCTGCTGGTGACGGAGCTCCGGGCGCCGGGGCTTCGGCGGCCAGTGGACCGGGCGCTGGACCCGGAGGCGGCCCGGGTTGCCCGGCAGTCGGATTGAGCATGTCCGACACCGTGTTCGGCATGTTGGGCGGGTAGAACTCGCCACCCGGCAACAGCTGCTGGGCCCCTGGTGGCGGCACTCCGGGCTCCCGGCCGGTGAATGGCGGAGGCGGCTCGGGGCCAGGGTTATAGGCCGAGATCGACGGCGGAATCTCGGGCGCCACGGGCGATCCACCGCTGCCACCGGGTTCCAGACCCGGCTCGGAGTACTCGAGCTGCTCGGGGCTGGCCGACGGCATCAGGTACGGCGAGATCGGGAACGGCAGGTAGTTGAAGTTGATCAGCCGCAGCGCCGGCCCGAGGTACTGCGAGCAGAGTTTCGCGGTCTCGGGTGCGGTGGTGTTCTCGACGGCACCGATGGCACCGCAGATGAACTCGACCGGGTTGGAGAAGTTGTTCATCACGAACTGACCGACGGCGCTACCCGAGTCCGGGTTGTAGATGTTGTAGCCGTTCATGAACGCGTTGGGCGCGACGTGGAGCAGATTCTCGATGTTCATCTTGTTGTCGACGAGGTTCTGGGTGACATTGGCCAGCCGCTGCACCTGCTCGGAGGTCTGATCGCGGGATCCCGCGACGAACCGCTGCACCTCGACGACCGCCACCGACAGGTTCGTGAGCGCCGCGTCGAGGTCGGATCGGCTGCCGTCGACCACGCTGGTCAGGGTGGCCAACCGGTTCTGGAACGACACCACCTGCTGGTTGCTGTCCCGCAACGCGGTGACGAAGGTCTGCAGGTTCTTGATGATGTCGACGATGTTGCCGCTGCCCTCGGCCAGCACGCGGGCAACGCCGGACAACTGCGAAATCGTCTGGCGCAGTTTGTCACCGTTGCCGGCCATCGCGTCGGCCGTGCTGTTGATGAACCGGGACACCGACGTCCCGTCGACACCGCTTTGCGGTCCCAGGTCGGTGGACAGCCGCATCAGCTGTTCCTTGACCTGGTCCCACTCCACCGGAACGGCGGTGTGGTCCAAGCCGATCACCGCGTTGTCGGGCAGCGTCGGGCCACTCGACCGGTAGGCGGGCGCGAGCTGGACATAGCGCGCGGCCACCAGGTTCTGGGCCACGATCACGGCTTTCGCGTCCGCGGGGATCGGCACGTCGTGGTCGATCTTGAGCGTCACCCGCGTTTGGGTGCCCTCCGGCTTGATCGACTCGATGGTGCCGACCTTGACCCCGGACACCCGGACGTCGTCGCCCGGGTAGACGCCGGTGGCTGAGGTGAACAACGCGGAGATGGTCTTCTGCCCGAAGAAGGTCTGACGCAGCAGCACTGCCGCGCCGACGACGAGCAGCGCCACCAACGCCACCGCCAGCCACTTGCCGAGACGACTGCGGTTCATCAGCGTGAACCTCCGGGAATTCCGTTGTAGGGCAGCGGCAGTTCGGCGCGTGGGCCGGCATTGTCCGGTGGTTGGCCGGCGTTCGTCCCGCGCCGGAACCCGAACGCGTAGTCGAAGAACGGCTGCAGCAACTGGGCGGGCTGCAGGTTCGGGACATAGGCGTTGTAGTACGCGCCGTTCGCCAGGGTTTCCGCCTGGGACAACTGGAACTTGTTCAAGTTCGGCAATGCCTTGCTGATGTTGTCGCGATTGCGTTCCAGCATCGCGGTCACCGAGTTGAGTCGCTTGAGCGTCGGAGCCAACTGCGCCTCGTTGTCCGCGACGAGTCCGCTGAGTTGCTGCGAGACCGCCGCGGTATTGGCCAGCAGATCGACGATGGCCTGGCGCCGGTCGTTGAGCACACCGAGCAGATCATTAGCGTTGAGGATCAACGTGTTCAGCTGATTGCTGCGCTGTGACAGCACCACTGTCACGTCGCTGGCGCTCTTGAGCAGGCTGGCCAGGCTCTCGTTGCGGCCGTTGATGGATTTCGACAGCCGGCTGAGGCCGTCGAACGTCGGCCCGAGCTTCGGTGCGACCTGATCGATCGTCGCCGAAAGCGTGTCCAGGGACTGATTCAGCGACGCCGTGTCGGTACCCGCCGAGTTGGTGGTGAGGTCACTGACCGCGTCGGTCAGCGAGTACGGCGACGACGTGCGCGACGTGGGGATCACATCAGTGGTGCGCAGCGTGCCTCCGCCATCGGACTCCAACGTCAGCACCCGCTCACCCAGAAGTGAGCCGGTTCGGATGTGCGCGGTGGTCAGCGACCCCAGGGGGTACTTGCCCTCGGTGGTGAAGGTGACCAATGCATCGCCGTTCTGCAGCGCCACCTCGGTGACCGAACCGATCTTGATTCCGGACAAGGTGACGTCGTTGCCGGTGGCGATACCGCCGGCTTCGCTGAACAGTGCCTGATGGCGCACCGACGAGGCCCATTGCTGCAACCGTTCGGGCTGGAGCCCGACGGCGATGATGAGCATCATCAGTACGACACCGATGAAACCCGCCTTGATCAGGTTTGATTCACGGTATTTAAGCATCAGGGCTCCGCGCACCTCCCGCCTTCTTGTTTGATCATCGGGAAGTGCGCTGTACGTCCCTGCAGATCGGTGACACGGATACCAAGTCCGCAGATGTAATACATGATCCAGCTGCCGTACGAGCCCAGCCGCGCTAGCTTGCGGAAGTTGTCGGGGGCTTTCTGCAGACCACGATCCAGGACGATCTGGTGGTCGTCGAGCAGCGGGGCCAGTCGGTTGAGCTGGTCGACGGTGCCCTTGAGCGGCGGCCGCGCCTCGGTGAGCAGGCTTGCGAGCGAGGCCGTTCCGTTGTCCAGCTGCGTCACCGCTGTGCCCAGCGGATCACGATCCTGAGACAAGCCACTGATCAACTGTTCGAGACGGTCGACCGTTCCGTCGAACTTCTTACCGTCCTTGGCCAGGGTTCCGACCACCGAGTTCAGGTTGTCGATCAACTGCTGGATGACCTGGTCGTTGTTGGCCAGCGTGTTCGAGAACGACGAGGTCTTGCTCAGCAGTGAATCCAAGGTGTCGCCCTGCCCTTGGAAGATCTGAATCAGCGAGGATGTCAGCGCATTGACGTCCTGGGGGTTGAGCCCCTGGATCACCGGGCGCAGGCCACCGAGCAACAGATCGAGGTCGAGCGCACTTGCGGTGCGGTCCTTGGGAATCTGTGATCCGGCGGGCAGCAGTTTCGTCGACCCGGGACTGTCGATCAGCTCCAGGTACCGGTCCCCGACCAGATTCAGATAGCGAACCGCGACCTTGGTACTGGTGGTCAGCGCGACGTTTCGATCAGTGTCGAAGTCGACCTTAACCGACTTATCCGGTTGCAGCGAAACACGTTTCACGGTTCCCACCCGGACCCCGGCAACCCGCACCGAGTCTCCGGCCTCAAGGCGTGACGCGTCGCCGAAGACCGCCGAGTAACCCGAGTAGGAGCCGCCGCGGTACTCCGAGAACGTCATGAACAGGAAGGCCGTGAGGACGGCCATCACCACCGCGAAGGATGCGAACTTGATGAATGTGGTTCTGCCGCGCTTCATCCCGGTTGTCCGATCTGTGCGGTGTTACGTGGCGGGCCGTCCAGCGGACCGAACAGGATCTGCTTGAGCCCGTCCGAGTTCAACAGGATGCCCTGGTTGCCATACTTGAACGGATTGGCGTTGGTGTCGGTGACGAGGTACTTCGCCTTGTTACCAAATCCGATGTACGGCAAGCCCATGCAGTGCGGACCGCCCTTCGCTGCCACCTTGGGCAGGTTCTGCGGGTAGCGGTAGCGCTCGATCCCCAACGTGAAGGCCACGTTCACCACGACACCGGGGTCCGGCTGTGGCGGCTGGTGGTAGAGGTACAACATGCCCTTGAGGCCGCACTCGATTCCGGGTGCGTACTCGTTGAGCAGATCAGTGGTGGGCGCCAACAGGTTCAGCGTGGTGCTGAGTGCCTGCCGGTTGCCGCCGATGACGTCGTTGCCGGTGTCGGCCAGGCCGATCGAGCTCACCAGGAAGTTGTCGAGGTTCTTCTGCTCGTCAATGATGCTGTCACTCAGCCGGTTGGTGTTGTCGACAGTCTTGAGCAGGTCCGGTGCCGCGTCACCGTAGGCCCGCGACACCGCGGCCATGCTCTCGATGTCGCCGGTCAGATTGGGCAGGCTGGGCTCGATCTTCTTCAGCACCGCATCGAAGTCGGACAGCGACTGCCCCATCGCTTCGCCGCGCCCGGAGAAGGCCGAGGACAGCGCGCCCAGGGTCTCGTTGAGCTTGGCCGGGTCGATCTTGTTCAGCACGTTGGTGAGCTGTTGGAAGACCGTGTTCATCTCCACGGTGACATGATCGCCTTGAAGCGTCTGGCCGGGCCGAAGCTTCTCGGGCGAGGGATTGTCCGGCGCGACGAGTTGGACGTACTTGGCGCCGAAGACTGTGGTGGAGGCGATGTCGGCCTGCACGTTGCCCGGGATCAGGTGCAGCTGTGACGGGTTCATCGCCAGGTGCAGCACGGCCTTGCCGTCGGCACGCTGCTCGATCGAGCTGACGGTGCCGACCTGCACCCCTCGCATCTTCACCTTGGCGTCCGGATTCATCACCAGGCCGGCGCGGTCGGAGATCAGGGTGACGGGCTCGGTCTTGGTGAAGCTGCCGCGGAACAGCGCGACCGCCAGGCCGAAGATCAGGCCTATGGCGACCACGGTCGCCAGACCGGCCAGTGGCCGCGAGGAGCCGCCCGCGCCGAAGCTGCGGCCGGGGCGCGCCGCCACTGGCGAAGCGCTACTTGTGGTTTCGGACCGGTGGGCTGGGCCCGGTCCAACGTTTCGTGTCAACTCTTCTCCCTATCCCGACAGGTTGAAGTTGCCGTTGGAGCCGTAGACCGACAGTGACACCAGCAGGGTCACCGAGACCACGACGATCAGCGAGGTACGTACGGCGTTGCCGACCGCGACACCGACCCCGGATGGTCCGCCGGAGGCGAAATAGCCGAAGTAGGTGTGGATCAGCAGGATGGTGATGGCCATCAGGACGGCCTGCAGAAACGACCACAGCAGGTCGATCGGATTGAGGAACGTCGTGAAGTAGTGGTCATACAGACCGCCGGACTGCCCCAGCAGCACCACGGTGGTGAACTGGGACGCCAAGAACGACAGGATCACCGCGATCGCGTACAGCGGGGTGATGGCGATCATCCCGGCCACGATGCGGGTGGACACCAGGTATTCGACCGGGCGGATGGCCATGGCTTCCAGGGCGTCGATTTCCTCGTTGATCCGCATCGCCCCGAGTTGGGCGGTCACACCGGCGCCGAAGGTGGCGGCCAGGCCGATCCCGGCCACCACGGGCGCGGCGATACGGACGTTGATGAAGGCCGCCAGGAATCCGGTCAGCGCCTCGATGCCGATGTTGCCCAGCGACGAGTAGCCCTGGATGGCGAGCACACCACCGGTGGCCAGGGTCAAGAACCCCACGATCACCACGGTGCCGCCGATCATGGCCAAGGTGCCTGCGCCCATCGAGATCTCGGCGATCAGCCGGACCAGTTCCTTGCGATAGTGCATGGCCGCGTGCGGGGTGCCCGCCAGTGCCTTGAGATAGAACAGCGTGTGATCGCCGATCCGGCTCAGCGTCGAGACCGGCTTGTTGAACTGCCGGGTGACCCGCGGATAGGTCGACCGCAGGATCGTCATCGTTCCCATTGCGTCCCCTGCCTCAGTGCGCTGTCATGCGGATACCGATGGCCGTGACGACCACATTGATGACGAACAGGGCCATGAAGGCGTACACCACGGTCTCGTTCACCGCGTTACCCACTGCCTTGGCTCCACCGCCGCTGATGGTCAGCCCGCGGTAGCAGGCCACAAGCCCGGCGATCAACCCGAACAGCGCGGCCTTGACGCAGGAGATGATCACCTCGGGCACCCCGGTCAGCAGCGTGATGCCGGCCGCGAACGCACCCGGGTTCACGTCCTGGATGAACACCGAGAACACATAGCCGCCCAGGATGCCGATGATCACCACCAGACTGTTCAGCAGCAGCGCGACCAGTCCTGAGGCCAGCATCCGCGGGGTCACCAGGCGCTGGATCGGGTTGATACCCAGCACCTCCATCGCGTCGATCTCTTCGCGGATGGTGCGGGATCCCAGATCCGCGCACATCGCGGTCGCCCCGGCCCCGGCCACGATCAGCACCGTGACCATCGGACCCAGCTGGGTCACGGCGCCGAACGCCGCACCCGCACCCGACAGGTCGGCCGCACCCAACTCCCGAAGCAGGATGTTCAACGTGAACGAGACCAGCACCGTGAACGGGATCGCCACCAGCAACGTCGGGGCCATCGACACCCGCGCCACGAACCAGCACTGCTCCAGAAACTCCCGTCCCTGGAACGGCCGCTTGAAAATGAACCGGATCGCATCCAACGACATCGCGAACAACGCACCCACAGCCTGCATCGGACCCGACAGGTTGCGTAGCGATACTCCGGTCGACCACTTATCCGCCATGATCACTCCTGTCCTGGCTGATGGCTGCCGACACCCCAGTCGGTGCGCCGATGTTAGGTGCTGCACCGCACCGGCGCTCGAATAGCTCTACTACATACGGTGCGGCCGTCGGCCCCAACGGGCTCATGCCGCAACCTCTGACCCGGAACGTGCCAACCGGCCGGTCGGGTGCCCGATGTTCACCGAATCCAACTGGGACGCAATGTCATTCATTTGCACGTCGATTCGCGAACCGGATGGCTCGACCACGAGCGGCAAATGCGGAGTGCGCTGCAACATCTGACGCACCTCCCGCTTTCGCTGGGTTCTCTTCGCTTCACCGGACTTACCGGTGACGCCGGACAGACTTGCCCCACGACCGCCCCCCGACCGCCTGATGCTATCGGACGGGGCATCTGTCGCGAGGGCAAATAACTCAGAACTTGCTCGGGTAGTTGACAATTGGGGCTGGACGCTCGGCAGCCCGCCGCGCAGTTGCACGAGACTGCCGTTCTTGTCGTGGGACACGATGGCAGCCGCCCACGACAGACGGGTTCCGATGGTGGTGTTGAAGGGCATTGCGACGGCGGCCTAGGTGACGGCGCCGGCGGTCTTGAGTTCGATGATGCGATCCCAGTCCAGGCCGAGTTCGCCCAGGATGTCGTCGGTCTGTTCGGCGAACCCCGGCGCCGGCCCGGTGTTCGGCGCCGTGACGTCGAATTGCACTGGGTTGGCGACCAACTCGAGTTCACCGGCCCGCACCAGGTACTCGTTGGCCCGGATCTGGGCGTCCTGCGCCGCCTGGAGGGTGTCCTGCACCGGAGCCCACGGACCGGCCAGCGTGGTGAATCGCTCGCTCCACTCTGGCAAAGTCCGCTTCTTCATCGCCTCGGTGAGGATCTCGACCGCTTCCGGTGTGTGCTCGGCGAACGATTCGGCAGTCGCGAACCTCGGGTCGTCGATGTAGCCCTCCAGGTCCATGTGCCGGCAGACGTCGGCCCAGAACTTGGTCGGCTGCATCATCACGAACGAGATGTAACGGTCGTCCGCGGTGCCGTACAACCCGACGAGCGGGTTGATCGGCGACCCGTGCACGCCAGGTGGCGGTGTCACCATCAGTTGGTTCAAGTGCTGGGTGAGCGCCACGGTGTGGCCCATCGACCACAGGCCGCTGCCCAGGAGCGATACGTCCACTACCGACGGCTCACCGGTGCGCTCCCGCTTGAACAAGGCCGCGGCGATGCCGCCGGCCAGGTTGGTGCCCGAGATGGTGTCGCCGTAGGCAGGCCCGGGTGGGGCGATCATGCCCTCCATCCCGGCCGGCGTGATCGTCGCGGCGGTGCCGGCCCGGCACCAGAACGCGGTCATGTCATAGCCACCCTTGACCGACTCCTCGCCGCGGGGGCCGAGAGCGCTACCGCGGGCGTAGATGATCTTCGGGTTCACCGCTCGGATGTCGTCGACGTCGATACCGAACTTCTGCCGGTGCCCGGGCAGGAAACTGGTGAGGAACACATCGGCCTTTTTCGCCAGTTCGAGCAGGATCTCGCGCCCTTCGGGCACCGACATGTCCAGCCCGATGCTGCGCTTGCCGCGGTTGGCGTGCTCGATGTTCGGGTTGGGATCGCCCTCGACGCGTAGCGGCCCGGTCTGACGCAGCCCGCGTTGCGGGTCGCCGGTGACGGCATGCTCGACCTTGATGACGTCGGCACCCCACTCCCCCAGCACGGCCCCGGCCGAGGGGACGAAGCCGTACATCGCGACCTCGAGGATGCGGACTCCCTGCAACGGCCCGTCGGCGCTCATGACAGCACCCGGGCGAACGTCTTGGATTCCATGAACTCCTCGAGTCCCGCGGTGCCCATCTCCCGGCCGATGCCGGACTGCTTGTACCCGCCGAACGGACTGTCGGGACTGAAGTAGTTGCCGCCGTTGATCGAGAAGGTGCCCGTCCGGATCCGCCGGGCCACGCCCAGCGCGCGGTCCTCGCTGCCGAACACCGCTCCGGACAGCCCGTAGATCGAGTTGTTGGCGATGCGCACCGCGTCGTCGTCATCTTCGTAGGCGATGACGGCCAGTACCGGTCCGAAGACCTCCTCCTGGGCGATCTCGCTGTCGGGGTCGACATCAGCCAGCAGCGTCGGGGTGTAGAAGAAGCCGGGGTCGACCTTCTCGCCGCCGGTGACCAGGGTCGCGCCGGCCTCGACGGCGCGCTTGACCATGCCGTCGACCTTGTCGCGCTGCTTCTCACTGATCAGCGGCCCCATGTACGTCTTGGGATCGGTCGGATTTCCAAACCGCACGTGGCCGAAGTTGTCCTTGATCAGCTCGACGATTTCGTCCTTGTGCTTCGCGGGCACCAGCAGCCTCGAGGTCAGCGCGCAGCCCTGACCGGCGTGGGTGACCATGCTGAAGGCCGAGAACAGTGCGGCGGTGTTGAAGTCGGCGTCGTCGAGGACGATCGCGGCCGACTTGCCGCCGAGTTCCAGGAACACCTTCTTCAAGGTCTCGCTGGCCGCGGCCATGATGCGCCGGCCGGTGGGCGTGGAACCGGTGAAGGTGACCATGTCGACGTCGGGACTCGTGGTCAGCACCGCACCCACCTCCGGGTCGGCGCCCGACAGCACGTTCACGACGCCGGCCGGAATGTCGGTGTGGTTCGCGATCAGCTCGCCGAGCGCGAGCGTGATCAACGGGGTGTCCGGAGCGGACTTGAGTACGACGGTGCAGCCGGCAGCCAGCGCCGGAGCGAGCTTGGCGAGGGCCAGCTGATTCGGATAGTTGTAGGCGATGATCGCGGCCACCACGCCGCCCGCTTCCTTCTCCACCCACCGGTGGTGCTGCATGCCGCGGCTCTCGATGTTTCCGAGATCTTCGGTCAGCGGGTAGGTCTTGAGCAGCTCGGCGTAGTACCGCACGATGTCGATCGGACCGTCCAGTTGCGCACCGGCGCACAGCGCCGCGGTCGCGCCCACCTCCGTGGTGGTCAGGGCGGCCAGCTCCTCACGATGCTCTGTCAGCGCCTGGTGCAGTTGCTCCAGGCAATGGATCCGCAGTTCGGTGTTGGTGGACCAGTCGGTGTTGTCGAATGCCTGCCTGGCCGCGGCGACCGCAGCCTCGGCATCGGCGACCGTGGCGTCCGGCGCGTAGCCGAACACCTCACCGGTAGCTGGATTGACGGAAGGAAACGTCCGCGGCGTCTCGCGCAGCTCTCCGCCGATCAACAACTTCCGGTCAGCCCGCTGTTCTTGCGCGATGGTCGGCGCTTCCTGCTGCATCATCCTCCTCAGGCGATTCCCTACTGTGATGGAAACTGCATTCTCATCACCGGCGAATCATACATTCGCTCGATGAGAACTCAAGTGAAAGCTAGATCAGCTAGTCATGCCCCATTCGCTGCAGATCCGCCATCCGCGCAGGCGGCGCGCTGGTTGCACTCAGATCTTGCGGTGCACACCGCTCCGAGAGTACGGTTCTCATAATCGGAAGGATGATTCTTGACCCCTGAGAAAGCCCGGCTTCGCCCGGCGGCCGGAGAACTGTCATGAAGAATGCCGTTGTCACCGGAGGAGGTTCGGGCATCGGGGCAGCCATTGTCGCCCGGTTGCGCGCCGACGGCCTCAACGTCGCGATACTCGACCTGCAGCCATCGGATGACGATTTCGCGCATGTCGCGGATGTGACCGACCGCGCAGCTGTCGACACCGCACTCAATGCGGTTCGGGCCCAACTCGGCCCGATCTCGGTGCTGGTCAACGCCGCCGGCCTGGACTGCTTCAAGCGCTTCAGCGATGTCTCGTTCGAGAAGTGGCAGCAGATCATCGACGTCAACCTCAATGGCGTATTCCACTGCATCCAGGCAGCACTGCCAGACATGCTCGAGGCCGGCTGGGGTCGCATCGTCAACATCTCGTCGTCGAGCACGCATTCGGGCCAGCCCTTCATGTCGCCCTATGTCGCGGCCAAGTCCGCGGTGAACGGCCTGACGAAGAGCCTGGCGCTGGAACTGGGCCCCAGCGGCATCACGGTCAATGCCGTGCCGCCGGGCTTCATCGACACGCCCATGCTGCGCAAGGCCGAAGGCAAGGGCTTCCTCGGGGACACCGACAGGCAGATCGAGCAGACCCCGGTGCGGCGCATGGGCAAGCCGGAAGACATCGCCGCCGCCTGCGCCTTCTTCGTCTCCGACGAGGCGAGCTACATCACCGGCCAGATCCTCGGCGTCAACGGCGGCCGTAACACCTGACGCGCACGCGGCGCACCCGAAACATCATCAGCGAAAGGAACAAACGTGGGAAACAGCGCAGAAGGCCGGGTTGCCGGGAAAGTCGCATTCATCACCGGCGCGGCACGTGGTCAGGGGCGCAGCCATGCAATCCGGCTGGCCGAAGAGGGCGCCGACATCATCGCGGTCGACATCTGTAAGAACTACGACACCGTCGGCTACCCGATGGCGACGGCAGAAGACCTCGAGGAGACCAAGAACTACGTCGAGAAGACCGGTCGGCGCATCGTCACCGCCCAGGCCGACGTCCGCAACGAGGCCGAACTGCGTAGCGCGCTGGAATCGGGACTCGCGGAGTTCGGCAAGCTCGACATCGTCGTGGCGCAGGCCGGCATCGCCGCGATGAAGGGGCAGCCCGCGATGCAGGCCTGGACCGACGGCATCAACACCAACTTCGTGGGCACCATCAACGCCATCCAGGTCGCGCTTCCGCACCTCAAGGAGGGCGCTTCGATCATCGCGACCGCATCGGCCGCCGCGCTGATGGACGCCCACAACAAGCCCAACCCTGGCGCCGATCCCGGCGGCATGGGCTACATGATCTCCAAGCGCCTCATCTCCGAGTACGTGCATGCACTCGCCACCGAGCTGGCGGTGCGCGGCATCCGCGCCAACGTCATCCACCCCACCAACTGCAACACCAACATGTTGCAGAGCGAGCCGATGTACCGCTCGTTCCGGCCGGATCTGGAGAACCCGACGCGCGCCGACGCCGAACCGGTTTTCGGTGTGCAGCAGGCGATGAAGGTCAACTTCATCGAGCCCGAGGACATCAGCAACGCGGTGTTGTGGCTGGCTTCCGAGGAGTCACGCTTCGTCACCGGCATGCAGCTGCGGGTCGATGCCGGCGGCTACCTCAAGTGGTACGACTACCACGTGTGATGCCGTACCCACTGATTGGAAAGGAGTTGTCGTAGTGAAGGTTTCGGTCGATGCCAGTCGCTGCCAGGGCCACACCCTGTGCTCGATGATCGCGCCCGACTCGTTCGTCCTCGACGACGTCGACGGTCACGCGTCACCGGTTTCCGATGTGGTGCCGGCAGATCAGGCGGACGCGGTGCGCGAGGCCGCGCACTCCTGCCCCGAGCAAGCCATCGTCATCGAAGATTGACGCAGACCGAAAGGCCAAGGGAGACAACGCCGTGAGTGTCGACAGCGATGAGCCGCGTGCGCGAAGAGCAGAACGCGATGTCACGACCGACGACGACCGTAAAAAGAACAACTATCACTTCGACCGGCACACCCCGGAATATCGGGAGCAGTTCGAGAAGATCACCGAGGAGATGCAGTCCAAGTGCCCGATGGCGTGGACTGACGCCTACAACGGGCACTGGGTCGCAGCGGACAGCAAGCACGTTTTCGAGCTGGCCCGCTGCCCGGTGGTCTCCAACCACCACGACATCAGCGGTGAAACGCCCTACCAGGGCATCACCATTCCCAAGGCCAGCCGCGCCACCGTGGTGCGTGGCGGCATCCTGGAGATGGACGAGCCGGAGCACAGCGCCTATCGCGGCGCGCTGAACCCGTACCTGTCGCCCGCCGCCATCAAGCGGTGGGAACCGTTCGTCGACGAAATCACGCGCGCCGCCCTGGACGAGCACATCGAGTCCGGCCGCATAGATTTCGTCGAGCATCTGGCCAACGTCGTTCCCGCCGTGTTCACCCTCGCGATGATGGGTATCGAACTCAAGAAGTGGAACGTCTACAGCGAGCCGACGCACGCGTCGGTGTACACCCCCGAGCACTCCCCCGATCGCGAGAAGATCAACGAGCAGCATCGCGAGATGGGCATCGACATCATCAACAACATGATGGAGATCCGGGAGAATCCACGCCCTGGGCTGGTGAACGCGATGCTGCAGTTGCGGATCGACGGTGAGCCGGCCCCCGACATGGAGATCCTCGGCAACCTCGGTCTGGTCATCGGCGGCGGTTTCGACACCACCACGGCCCTCACCGCGCACGCCCTGGAGTGGCTCGGCGAACATCCGGACGAGCGCGAGCGGCTGTCCCGTGAACGCGACAGCCTGCTGCATCCCGCCACGGAGGAGTTCCTGCGGTTCTTCACCCCGGCGCCTGGTGACGGCCGGACCTTCTCCGAAGACGTCGAGGTCGAAGGCCAGCAGTTCAAGCAGTACGAGCGGCTGTGGCTGTCCTGGGCGATGGCCAACCGCGATCCGTCGGTGTTCGACCAGCCCAACGAGGTCATCCTGGATCGCAAGGGCAATCGGCATTTCAGCTTCGGCATCGGTGTGCACCGCTGCGTCGGTTCGAATGTGGCCCGCACGGTGTTCAAGTCGATGCTCACCGCCGTCCTCGATCGGATGCCGGACTATGTCTGCGACCCCGAGGGCGCGGTTCACTACGACACCATCGGCGTCATCCAAGGCATGCGCAACCTTCCGGCCACGTTCACGCCGAGCAAGCCACTTGGTCCGGGTCTGGACGAGACGCTGGAGAAACTGCAGCGCATCTGCGTCGAGCAGGAACTCGCCCGACCGATCACCGAGCGCAAGGAGCGCGCGGTCATCGACTGAGGCCGGTTTTGTGAGGACGCCTTGTACGTCTGCCGCCTGTTAACCTCGAATGAGGTCGGGTCCGGCAAACGTGCAAGGCGTCGCCTTTTTGGGCGAACAACATGGGGGTTCCAACAGGTGATCAAGTCTTCTTTCAAGTACATCGCGGCCGCCCTCGGTGGGTTCGCCGTGGCGGTTCCGCTGACTGTGCTCTCTTCGGGGTTGGCATCCGCCCAGCCCGATTTCAGTGGCGTGGTCAACACGACATGTAGCTACGAGCAGGTGATGGCGGCGCTCAACGCTCAGCGTCCCGACCTGGCCCAGCAGTTCAACGCTTCCCCGTTCGCCCAGGGCGCGTTGCGCAACTTCCTGGCCTCGGGGCCCGCCCAGCGTCAGCAGACGGTGGCCCAACTGCAGGCCAGCCCGGCCGCTCAGGAGTACTTCGGGCCGATCAACTCGATCGCGGGCAGCTGCAACAACTACTGATCTTTCCCGCGTTGTCACGCTGGAGCGGCGCCGGATCTCGACCGCCACTCCAGCGTGACATTTGCGCACCCTGACAAGCGCCGGCCGGCTATTTCGGCTGATTCGGCACTCCGGGGAACAACTGCTCGGTCGGCCCCACGGTCACCCACCCGCCCAGTTTGGTGACCAAGTGCGGCGCGAAGACCGAGGCGTAGACCGCGTGCCCGACCACGATCACGGCGATCACCGACAGCACTGCCGACTGCAGCCGCGTCTTGGAGATCTTGTCGGCCCACATCTCGATCACGTTGCGGCCCTCGGCGTCGGTCCGGCCCAGCAGGTAGGTGAACACCATCATCTGCACACCCATCGCGATGGCGTCGTAGATCGGGTACTGGTGTTTGGTCCCCTCCCACAGGCCCAGCCCCTCGATCACGTAGCCGTAGTAGAACAGGCCGAGCCGCGCGCCGATGATCGCATTGAAGAACAAGGCCCAGCAGAAGCCGACCACGAATCCCACCAGCAACAGCGTCTGCGGCCGCCGCCAGTTCCACTTCCCGGCTGCCCACCGCCCGAGTGCGGCACCGATGATCGCCGGCAACACGAAGTAACCCATGTAGCCGACGGGTACCGCCGAGGGGAGCCCTCCCCACGTCATGTTGAGCGGCCACCACGATGGCATCCGCGGCAGCGCGGGCGGAAACTGTGCGTACATCGCCCAGTCGTAGGGCGCTTCGATCCAGGAGAACGAGAGCGCCGAGATGCAGAGCAACAGCAGCGGATGCAGACGCCCGCGCCGGTAACTCAGATAGATCCCGACCGCCAGGAAACCCAGGCCGGTGATGTACGCGAAGGCCACCCCGGCTTTGATCAGGAAGTCGACGCTCACGGCTCGACCTCCTCGGCCGGCCTGCGCCGCGCTTCAGGATCGAAGTAGAGCACCAGGCCGACGATCAACACGATCAGGACGAACAGGCTGCCGAGCATGATGAGGGCGCCCACCGCCACCTCCTTCTAGATGCGATGCCCGGCGCTATCGGCCAGGCCCGTTGGGCCACTTGAGCAATGAGCCCCCATCGACGCGGATCTGCTGTCCGGTGATGTAGCGGCTGTCGTCGCTGGCCAGGAACACACCGAGGTTGGCCATGTCCTCTGGTTCGATATACGGGATCGGCATCGCCTGGAAGATCGTGAACAACGGCTCGGCATCCTCACGGGTTGCCTTCTTGCCCTCGGCGGTCAGATCGGGCCGGAACATGGAGTACATGCCGTCGTTCTGCAGCAGGTGGGTGTTGCAGTTGGTGGGGTGAATGGCGTTGACCCGGATCATCTTCGGAGCCAGGTGCAGGCTCATCTCCTCGACGTACTCGATGACGACGCGCTTGCTCCATCCATACCCCGCCCCGCCGGGGCCCATGTTGGGGTTGTCGGTGGTGCCCCGGATCATGCCGGCGGTCGATCCGGTGACGATGATCGACGATCCGTCGGGCAGGTGCGGGACGGTGACCGCGACGGTATTCATCACCCCGACCAGGTCCACGTCGGAGGCGTCGACGAACTGCATGGGATCCGGCCTGCCCATCGCCATCGGAAGGATGCCGGCGTTGGCGACCACGATGTCGATCTTGCCGAGGTCGGCGATCCCGGCCTCGACCGCATCCCGCAGCTCATGGCGCTCCCGGACATCGGCGACGCGGGCGACGATGCGCCGGCCGAGCTCCTTGATCGCCCTTTCGGTTTCGGCCAGGTCATCGGGCGTGGCCAACGGGTAGGGGTTTGACGGGATGTCGCGGCAGATGTCGACCGCGATGATGTCGGCACCTTCCCTGGCCATCGCGATCGCGTGCGCCCGCCCCTGTCCGCGGGCGGCGCCGGTGATGAAAGCGACCTTGCCATCGAGCTTTCCGGTCATCTGTGCTCCTAGTTGTGCTGGCCGGTCAGGCGGCCGGTTTGAATTCGATGTGAAGCTCGCTGAGCCCACGCATGATGAACGTCGGCTCATAGGTGTATCGGCGGTCCTCGGCGGGACCGTGGTGCTCGGTGGAGATCGTGATGTCGGACATCCGGTCCAAGATCCGGTTCAGAGATATCCGGCCTTCCGCGCGCGCCAGTGGCGCGCCCGGGCAGGAGTGCACTCCCCGGATGAACGCGATCTGTTCGCGCACGTTTCCACGATCAGGCTGGAAGGTGTTGGGGTCCGCGAATTTTCGCTCGTCACGATTGCATGCCCCCGGCAGCACCATGACGGTGGTCCCGGCGGGCACCTCGATGTCACCGATACTGGTGGTCTTGCTGGCCATCCGGAAGTGAGATTTGACCGGGCTCTCCATCCGCAGCGTCTCTTCGAGGAACGACGGGATCCTGCCCCGGTCGTCGCGCAGCATCGTCTCGAAGCCCGGGTTGTCCGCGATGAACCGGACCGCCGAGCTGACCAGCTTCGTCGTGGTCTCCGTACCCGCTGCGAACAGGAACGTCGACAGGTTCATGACGTCCTCGATGTCGGGGGTCGATCCGTCCTCGTACTTGGCCAACGCCAGACCGGTCAGCACGTCCTCGCGCGGTGCGCGCCTGCGGTCCTCGATGTAGGCGTAGAACTTGTCGTTGAGCCACTGCAGGGGGTTGTGCGTTGTCGGTGCCTCCTTACCGAGCTCACCGACCGTCTCCAGCGCGAACGCCGCCTTGAACTCCTCATGGTCCTCGCCCGGAACTCCCAGGAGATCGGCAATGACCAAGAGCGAGAACGGCTTGGCGTAATCGGCCAGGAACTCGGCCGATCCGCGGTCGACGAATGTGTCGAGTTGCTGATCGGCCAGCCGCCACATGAAGTCCTCGTTCTCCTTGAGCCGCTTGGGAGTGATCAGCTTGTTCATCAGACCGCGCGTCCGGGTGTGCAGCGGGGGATCCTGCGAGGTGATGTGCTCACCCATCGGCACCGCGAGCCGGTGCTCCTCGATCAGCTCCGACACGTCGTCACTCTCCCCCGGTCCGAACGGCAGGCCGGAGAACGGTCCCGCCACCGACACACACGACGAGAACGCCGGATCCTTATAGACGGCCAGCGCCTCGTCGTAGCCGGTGACGGCCAGCACGTTGAACGGAGTGGCATGGGCCACCGGGCATTTCGACCGTAGGTGGTCGAAGTAGGGGTAGGGGTCCGGCACCAGTGATTCGTCGGTGAAGAAATCCACTTCTTCGAAGCCGGAACGGATTTGGGTCATTGTTTCGCCTCCTGTACGGGTCGGCCGGAACCTACTTCCAAGACCTGCCCGGTGCTGAGATCCATGATCGTGCCGAGGTTTTCGGCGATGTCCTCCGCGGTCAACGGGGTCTGGTTGATGCCCTGCGAGGCCACTACGATCGCGGCGGCGCCGGCCTCGTCGGCCACCGACGCGAAGCAGGTCACCGACTCGCCGCCTGCCGCCTTGATCTCCGCAACCACCTCGGTGGCCGGTTCCGCCGAAGAGCCGTCACCGTCGATACCCACGCCGTAGTCGGCGACGACGACGCGCGCGCCCTTCGAGGCCAGCAACAGTGCGTGACTACGGCCGACGCCCCTGCCCCCGCCTGTCACGATCGCCACCCGACCGTCGTAACGGAGTTCGGTCATCGGGCGCCGGCCACATCGAAGAGAACCGGCAGCGAGGTCGGCGACCGGAAGACCTGTCCACGGATGTGCGGGTCGTCTCCGTCCGGGTCCAGCCGCAGGTTGGGCAGTCGGTCCAGCAGAAGGTTGATGGCAGTGCGCATTTCGAGCCGAGCGAGGTGCATGCCCAGACACACGTGCACCCCGTGGCCCCAGCCGAGATTGCCCTTGGACGCACGGAAGATGTCGAACGCGTCCGGATCGGCCCACCGGTCGTCCTGCCGGTTCGCCGAACCGAGCATCGGCATCACCGAACAGCCTTCCGGAATGTGAACGCCGCCGAGCTCGGTGTCACACGTCGTGGTGCGCGTGATGGTCAGCAGCGGCGGGTTCCAGCGCACCGCTTCCTCGATGGCCTGCGGCAGCAACGACCGGTCGGCCCGGACCGCGTCCAGCTGCGTTGTGTCCGAGAGCAACCCGAACAGCAGGTTGCCCAGCGACCGATAGGTGGTCTCCACCCCGGCGGGCAGCAGCAGTCGCAGGAACGAGAAGATCTCCTCGTCGGTGAGCTT
The DNA here is from genome assembly GCF_003855255.1 of Mycolicibacterium nivoides. Lineage (NCBI taxonomy): Bacteria > Bacillati > Actinomycetota > Actinomycetes > Mycobacteriales > Mycobacteriaceae > Mycobacterium > Mycolicibacterium nivoides. Next base: position 2,448,717 of record NZ_CP034072.1, read on the forward strand.
CTCGCCGTCGATCTCCGCCTCGGCGAGAAGGCTGATCATGTCTTCCTTCGGCTCGGCGCGCCGGGCCTGCAGGATCGGTGCGAAGTACTCGCACAGCGCGGCCGACGCCGCCAGCCCGCGCTCCGGGTTCATGATCCAGCTCAGCAGCGAGATGGACCAGCGCTGGAATTGCGGATAGTCCTCCTCCGGCAATCCCAACAAACCCGCGATGATGCGGCTCGGATAGTCGAATGTGAACGCCTTCACCAGGTCGACCTTGCCGTCGGCGGCGAACTTGTCGATGAGCTCGTTGGCGACCCGACCGACCAGCTCGTCTTCCCAACGCGCCAGAGCCTTTTGCGAGAACGCCTTCGACACCAGCGATCGCAGGCGGCCGTGCACCGGTTCGTCCATGCCCAGCATCACTCGATCGCCGAGCACCGGGCCGAATGCCGCGATGACACCGGATGACGAGAATGTCAGATTGTCGCGCAGCATCTGCTGTGCGTCCTCGTAGCGGTACACGATGAAGACGGGCTTGCCCTGCTCCCCTGGCATCGCGGACATGTCGATCCGCTGGATCGGTTCCTCGCGCCGAAGCCTGGCAAGCTCCGGGTACGGGTCCCGAACGTCACCCGAGACGGCGTCGTCGAACGAGCCGAAGTCCTCGAGGTCGTCAAAAAGCTGTTCCACAGAAGTTCTCCTCTATATCGCCGGGTAGGCGACGGACTTGATCTCGGTGTACTGCTCGAATCCGGCCATGCCGTTCTGGCGACCGACACCGCTGTTCTTGTAGCCGCCGAACGGTGTGTCCGCCCCGTAGCCCGCCGTGCCGTTGAGGCCGATGAACCCGGCGCGCAGCCGGCGCGCGACGGCCAGCGACCGCTCCAGCGAGCTCGACATCACGTTGCCGGCGAGTCCGTACGGGCTGTCGTTGGCGATCCGGACGGCGTCTTCTTCGTCCTCGTAGGGAATCACTACGAGGACGGGACCGAAGATCTCCTCCTGGGCGATGGTCATCGAGTTGTCCACGTCGGTGAAAAGTGTTGGACTGACCCAGAATCCCCTGTCGAACTGCTTGGGCGGCTCGGTGCTGCCGACGAGCATCGTGGCACCTTCGTCGACGCCTTCTCTGACGTAGCCGAGGATGCGGGACTGCTGCTTGGCCGAGATGACCGGGCCGCAGAGGGTTCCGGGGTCCTGGGGGTCGCCGGGCGCGATGTTCTCGTAGATGGCCTTCAGAATCGCAACGCCCTCGTCGTAGCGGGAACGCGGCAACAGCATTCTGGTAGGAGCCGCGCAGCCCTGCCCGGCGTGCAGCAACGGGCCGATACCGATCAGGCAGGCGGTGTTGAAATCCGCGTCTTCCAGGACGATCGTCGCCGATTTGCCGCCGAGTTCGAGGAAGAGCCGCTTCATCGTCGCGGCACCTTTTTCCATGATCCGCTTGCCCACGGCCGTAGAGCCGGTGAACGAGATCATGTCGACCTTGGGCGACAGGGTCAGTTCTTCGCCGACGAGGTGGTCGGATGCCGTCACGACATTCACCACACCTGCGGGGATATCGGTGTTCTCGGCGATGAGCCGGCCGAGCCGCGTGGCGTTGAAGGGAGTGTCCGGCGCCGGCTTGAGGATCACCGTGTTGCCGGTTGCCAGCGCCTGGCCCAGCTTGTTGATGGCGACCTCGAACGGAAAGTTCCACGGCACGATCGCACCGACAACCCCGACCGGTTCATGCCACACCTTGCGCGTGGTGTTCACGCCGGTGACCGACACCACGGTGTCACCGAGATCGGTTTCCCACGGGAAGGTTTCGATGAGCCGGGCCGGATACTTGAGGCCGTCGGCGAGCGGGGCATCGAGTTGTGGTCCGTGTGTCACAGCTCGCGGAGCACCCACCTCGGAGATGAGTTCCTCGCGCAATTCCTCCAACTCGCCCTCGATCGCTTCATGCAGCTGTTCGAGGCACCGCTTGCGGAAGTGGTGGTCGCTCGACCAGGCGGTCTCGTCGAATGACCGGCGGGCGGCGTCGATGGCCCGGTTCATGTCCGCCTTCGAGGCATCCGAGACCTCTCCGAGGATCTCTTCATTTGCCGGGTTGACGTTGGTGAACGTGCCTACCTCGCCGTCGACGAGCTTGCCGTCGATCAGCATTCTCGATTCGAAAGTCACTTTCGAGCGCTCAGCCATGGCGGGTGCCTTCCCCTCGGAGTGCGCCGAACCGCGGGATGCCCATCATCAGCCGGGTCATCTGGTGCAGTCCCGCCGCCGGGATCAAACGGTTGGCGATCAACAACATTCGTGCATCGGGCCCGACAGCGGTCCTGACGAACGGCTTCGAGTTGTCGAGCGCTTTCGCCAGGCCTTCGGCGAACTTCTCGGGTGATCTGGCCGCGCGTTTCATCATGGCCCGCCCGCGCTTGTCCATCGTGCGGTGATGGGGAGCATAGGGTCCGTCCAGATCACGGTCGTCTGTCGTTCCCGCGTCGGTGATGATCTCTGTGTCATAGGTCCCGGTGACCAGGATCGTGACACCGATCCCGAATGGCGCGACCTCCCCGGCCATCGATTCACCCCACCGCTCCAGCGCACCCTTGACCGCTGAATAGGGTGCGGTTGCGGGCATTCCACGCACGCCCGCGGCACTCGAGATCAGCACGATGCGGCCGCGTCCGGCCCTTCGCATGGTGGGCAGAAGAGCCTTGGTGAGCGCCACCGGGCCGAAGATGTTCGTGGCGAACATGCGCTCCCAGAGGTCGGGCGATGTTTCCTCCACCATTCCCGCCGCCGAGATACCGGCGTTGTGCACCAACGCATACGGCGCGCCGACGGCCTCCGTGATGCTCTTGGCTGCGGCCGCGATCGACGCTCCGTCGGTGAGGTCGAGCTGGACACCGATCAGCCTGTCGTCGTCCTCGCCGACTCCGACCGCCTCCCGCAGCACAGGCAGCGCCTTCTCGGGGCTCCGCATCGCAGCCACCACGCGCCACCCCTCGCGATAAAGGCGCGTGGCAGATGCGAAGCCGAGTCCCCGGGATGCCCCGGTGATGACGACAGTCCGATTCTCTTCGCGCAAGCGCTCATCGGGTGTCCGCGGCTCAGCCATCCTGGCCACCTGTCGCGCACCGGTTGCTCGTCGAACCCAACTCGACGTCGGGGTTGCGAGCGGGCCCCTGCTGCCAGGTGGACCACTTGCCTACCGAGTAAGGCCCCTCGGCTCCGTTCGCCCGGTAGAACCCTTGTGGGTCATAGATCTTGGCTTCGGGGAAGGGCCACGGGCAGGCGACGGAGGTCGCCGCGCCGCTGGCCTTGATCACCCAGAACCAGCTGCCGTAGGCGAAGTACGACACGTTGATGATCGCGAACATCACCAGGAACGTGCCGAGTACCGGCCTTGACGGGAACAGCTTCGCCTTCGCGGCGAGCTTCTCCGCCACCGACTTTCCGGTGTCGTCGCGGTAGACCAGGATCGCCGCCGGGACCATCACGAAGGTCACCGAGAGCGATTCCCAGATCAACGGGAACTGGAAGGTGCTGCCCGGGAACAACGTGCCGAACGGAATGGCCTGCGAGTAGATGTACAGCCCCGTGCGGACCAGGCTGACCTCCAGGATGGCATCGAAGATGAAGCCGATGACCAAAACCAGTGCGCCCAAACTGATCAGTGGGTGCCGGGTGACGAACGCCTCGGGACCGCGCTTGGCCTGCAGCTTGCGCAGGATCCAGATCCCCGGGAAGTACGGGCCGAAGTAGAACAGGACGTAACCGAACACGATGAACGGTTCCACCGTCGGCGACATCATGATCAGGTACCAGTTCTCCGGCCAGTGCAGCAGCATCGGGTTGTACACCGCATACGGCGACCAGTTCATGATCGGGTCCTGCCAGACGATCAACGTCGTCACCAGGACCATGAGCAGCACCGGACTGCCGGGGTTCTTCCGCCAACCGACGATGAACATGACGGTGAACACCACGACGATGATCACGGCGCCCACCTGCGGGATGATCTGCCAGTGATCGAACGCGGTCAGGAACGCGACGGGACGCGGCCGGCCCTCGACGTTCGGGTTGGCCACCCGCGGGTCGACGTCGGTCCGCCCGACGGCCGCGAACAACCCCAAGAAGCCGAGCCAAGCGAGCAGGGCGATCACGCGACCCCAGTTCGGGCCCTTGCGCGGCGGCGGTTTGACCTGAGTATCACGCGGTAGGGATTCCCTGGTGGTCACGTCATTCCTCCCCGAACCGGTCGACCAGGTGCGAATTGATACCGTCCGCATCGAGGGTCCGGGCGACCAGATAGCCCGATCCCATCCACGCGCGCCGTGTCCACTTCCCCAGGGACACCCGGGTTCCGGGTGCGCCGGAAGCCGCGGGCATCATCTTCACGCGCTCTAGTGCCTCTTTGACGCCGCGCGGGCTCAGCGGATGGGCATCGGTGAAGGCGCGCACCAGCGTGGCGGCCACGTCGTGATTGACCACCGACACGCAGTATTCGGGACGACTTCCGCTGTACCGCTTGGCGTATCGGTCAAGCCAGGCCTGTCCGACCAGGTTGCCCTCGTCGTACTGATCGACCCCGACCCAGCCGAGAAACGCGTTCCACATGATCGGGTTGACCCAGGCGTTCTGGAATGCGGTGGTGGTGAAGCGCGGGGGATCCCAGTTGACGGCCTCAAGCGCCGGATTGATGAACACGATGCCGAAACCGAACCCGAGATGGACGATCGCCTCGGCCTTCGCTTCGTGCAGCGTGCTCACCGCGGCGTTGATGTCCTGCGCCGTCTGCGCGATCGCGGCTTCGGCGACAATCCGAATGCCCTTGCGGGCACAGGCTGTTCGCAGGTTCTTCAGGTAGCTGTCGCCGATGAGGTTCTGCTCGACGAGTACGCCGATCTCGGTCAGGCCCCGCTTCGCGACCAGGTCCGCCAGGAAGATGGGTTCGTCGGTCATCGACCCCTGGGGAAAAGCGAACGTCCACTCGCCGAGCCAGTCGTCGGTTCCCGTGACACTGATGGCCGGCACCTTGAAGCGCTCTTCGATCGCCTCCCGCAGCGGCACGCAGTTGTCGGTGATGTTCGGTCCGAACACCACCAGGCAGCCCTCGTCGACCAGTTCGCCGTAGGCATCGATGACCGCTTTCACCGAACCCTTGGGCAGCCCTTCCACCTCGCGGTAGATCATCTGCACCGGCCGATCCATCAGCCCTTGCTCGACGGCTTCTTCGAACACCAGGTCAAACGTCTGGGTGAATGAAGCCAGCAGTTCGTCCGGGAAGCCCGGCGGCAAGGTGAAGTCCATCAGGTAGCCGACCTTGATGGGCTCCGCGGTGCTCTCGTATGACATCTGACCTCCATGGCGCGGGCGTTCGTCGCAGGAACACGGGGCGACCTAATATTTGTTCTGAACCTAACGGCGGTGCCGCACGGCGTCAATCACCAGCTGCCGATCCGCCCAGGTAGACATCGATGAGCTCGTGCAAACCGCGGCCCACCGCCACGTCGTCGGTCAGCGGTCCCGCGACCGCCACCCTGGCCGCCACGGTCATGGGCAGCCCCTCGGCGACCAAGCGCCCGGCGGCGATCAGCACGCGGGTCGACGCGACTTCGCGCAGGCCACCGGTCTCCAGGCGCCGGATGGCCTGCCCGAACCGCACCAGCTCGGCCGCGGTGGAACGATCGACTCCCGCCTCGTGGGCGATGATGCCCTCTTCGACTTCGGGTTCTGGAAAGCCGAACTCGATGGCCACCATCCGCTGGCGGGTCGAGTCCTTGAGGTCTTTGAGAACGCTTTGATAGCCGGGGTTGTAGGACATGACCAGACCGAACCCCGGCGCCGCGTCCAGCGTGATGCCGAGGCGCTCGATCGGCAGCTGGCGGCGATAGTCGGCGAGCGGATGCAACACCACGGTGGTGTCCTGGCGGGCTTCGACCACCTCGTCCAGGTAACAGATCGCGCCCTCGCGCACCGCGCGGGTCAGCGGGCCGTCCATCCAAACCGTCTCATCGCCCCGCAGCAGATACCGGCCGACGAGATCCGCGGTGGTGAGGTCGTCGTGGCAGGCGACGGTGATCAGCGGCCGGTCGAGGTCATGGGCCATCGCCTCGACGAAGCGCGTCTTGCCACACCCGGTCGGACCCTTCAGAACCAGCGAAAGACCCTGGCGGTACGCCGCCTTGAACACCGTCTCCTCGTTGCCGACCGGCTTGTAATAGGGACGCGTGCTCAGGGTCTGTGAGTTGGCTCCGTTCTGGTGAGCGAGTCCGGACTCGTCGGCCATCAACACACCTTTCGTCGTATCCGCGACACTGCGGTACTGAAGCGAGCCTAACGCGGAACAGATGTTTGTTTCAAGCACTTGTTGCGCAGCCGTTGCGCGAGCATCGACATTGCCAATGACATTCTGGGACTTGACATCACCGCAAGGGGCGACCTTCAGGACACCCGGCGACGAACCTCGCCAGAGCGAATCGCCGAGCGGAACAGCGGCCCGATGACGCCGGCGAGCTGATCGGGACTGGAGATGGTCGCGTGCGCGGTGCTACCGAACACCCGGCGCAAGGACTCCACGTCGGTGCTGGCGCCGATGGTCAGACAGACACAACCGGTCCCCCGGCGCCGCGCCTCGGCCAAGGCGCGTCTGGCGTCCGCGGCGCCGTAGGCCCGCTCGTAGCCGTGGTCGTAGGCCAGTCCGTCGGACAGGACGACCAGCAGTCGCCGCGATGTGCCACCGCGCTTCTCCAGGACCGACGAGCCGTGCCGGATCGCCGCTCCGAGTCGCGAATAGGCGCCGGGTTCAAGACTGTTCAGCCTTCGGATCACCTGCGCATCCAGGTGGTCGTCGAACCGTTTCACCGGGACCATGGTCACCGCGGACCGCCCCTGGGAGTAGTAGGCGTACAGCGACACCCGGTCGCCCAGGTCATGCAGCGCGACCATGAGGTGCGCCACCGCCGTGCGCTGCTGCTGGTGCACGGTGCGGCCGACGGTACCCGGCTCCGCCGTCGAGCCGGACACATCCAACAGCAACAGCACCGACAAGTCCCGGCGCCTTCGCAGACTGTCGAGATAGACCGCCTCATCCGGTACCGATCCGGCCCGGACCTCCACGCGCGCCTCCAGCGCGGCATCGATGTCGATGTCGTCGCCCTGGGGCTGGCGATGACGCCGGTGCAGACCCATGCCGAGACGAGCCAGCGGGCGCCGCACGCTGATCGCATCCTCGATCTGCTGGGTGGCATGCGCCTTGATCTGCGGGTCAGCCTCGCGGACGGTGCACCAGTCAAGCCGATAGATCCCGCGGTCGGCGTTCCATTCCGGGTACTTCACGCCCTCCGTCTTGATGTCGACGGCTGTCTCCGACGACACCGTCGCCAGCGACGAGACTGCATGCACCCCGCGTCTGGTCGAGTTGGTGCGGTGGGTCGGCGAGTCGGCGCCCGGCGGTCCCCCACCGCTGCCACCCGTCTTGCGTGACGAGGACAGCAGTTTCTTGAGCCATTTTCCGATGGCCCCGCCCCCGCCGACCGGGCTGGAGAACAGATCGGGGTCATCGGAATCGTCCCAACTATCGGGGTCGCCTTCCTCCAATTCCTCGAGTTCCTGCTTGCCCTGCCGCCGCGGCACATGTCCCACCGACTGCTGATCGGCCGGCTTGACCGCCGCGCACACCGCCAGAACCTTCTTGGCCTGAATCACCCCGAAGCCCACAGGCGGGGCGCTGAGCGCATCCCGCCCGCGGGCGATCGCCAGGGACGATGCGGCCGAATCACTGCGTTCGGCGATACTTCGGTCTGTCAGAGCGCCAAGAGAATTCGGCAGCAGTGCGTGATTGGCCAGCAGCGCACGGTGCCCCTCCACGGCCAGGTAACGTTCGGCCAATCGCCGATGCCGGACCAGGGCTCCGACCACATCGGGGTCCAGGCTGCCTGCCGCGATCAGCGACGCCTGCACGGCTACCGATTCGAGCCGTGCGCGGGCGGGCGCCGACGGGTCGACGAACACGGTCTTGCCATCGGTCCACGGTGCGCTCCCCGCGTCGGCCGGGGCCACCGCGACCGGACGCGCTGCCAGCGCGGACGCCAGCATGCCCAGACCCGAGAATCGGCCGCCGTCACCGCCACCGTCAGACACCCGATACCTCCGCCGCACGCATCGCGTTGACCAAATATCTGTTCCACCGTAGAGTTCGGCACCACGGGAGTCAATCGACCGGAGCAGGAACATCAACTAGCAAGGGCTACAAAGTGATCGACTTCAAAGACCAGGTCGCCGTGGTGACCGGCGCCGGCCGCGGCCTCGGCCGGGAGTACGCGCTCGAACTGGCACGGCGCGGGGCCGCTGTCGTGGTCAACGACCTCGGCGGCACGATGGCGGGCCAAGGCTCCGACACCGCAGTCGCCGATGAGGTCGTCGAGGAGATCACGGCCTCCGGCGGCACCGCCGTGGCGTCCTACGATTCGGTCGACAGCCAGGAGGGCGGTGAGGCGATCGTGCGCACGGCGGTCGAACGCTTCGGCCGGCTCGACGCCGTGGTCAGCAATGCCGGCATCTTCAACAGCATCCCGTTCGACGAGCTGTCCGCCGAAGAGTGGCGACGCATGTTGAGCGTTCACCTCGACGGCGGGTTCTATCTCGCCCAGCCCGCCTACCGCGTGATGAAGAGCCAGGGCTACGGCCGGTTCGTGTTCGTCGCCTCATCGGCGGGGATGTTCGGCCAGCACCTCGAGGCGCACTACGCCGCGGCCAAGTCCGGACTGGTCGGGTTGACCAACGTGATCGCACTCGAGGGTGCACCGCACGGGATTCTGGCCAACACCGTACTGCCGTTCGGTATCTCGCGAATGGTCACCGAGACCCTTGGCGATCCGAAAGTCCTTGAGGACAATGGCTTCTTCAAGGCGATTCGGCCGGAGCTGGTCGCCCCGCTGGTGGTGTACCTGGCCAGCCGCGACTGCGGGCTCAGCCACCAGAACTTCTCGGCCTGCGCGGGCCGTTTCGCCCGCGTGTTCGTCGGTTTGGGCGAGGGCTGGATGGCGCCACCGGACTCCAACCCGAGCGCCGACGACATCGCCGCGCACCTTTCGGAGGTCGCTGCGACCGAGCCGTTCACGATTCCGGGATCGATCTACGACGAAGTGTTCGGGGTGACCGAACGGCTCAGCGTCACTTCGTGACCCGGGCTGCGGCGTTGCGGTCGAGACAGTCGGCGCAACTTCGCGGACCCCGGGCGTGAGTGCTCCACCGGCACATACGGCTGCACGGGATCCCCAGCGCACCACACTGTTCTGGTAGCCTCTAACCAAATATTGGGTCAGACGCCCAAATCGTATGACGGGAGCCAGCAATCATCGTGGAGGCGCTGTGGGCCGTCCCCAGGTAACGCCTGGGGAGCGCAGGACGCTCAAGCGCACCCCAGGTCGCGCCATCGACGCCGGCTCCGCTGCTGAGGATCGCACGCGCCGGACCGAGATCCTCGAGACCGCTGCCACGTTGATCGCCACGTCGGGCCTCCGTACGTCGCTGCAGGAGATCGCGGATGCGGCCGGCATTCTGCCGGGCAGCCTGTACCACCATTTCGAATCCAAGGAAGCGATCCTGGTGGAACTGCTCGAGCGGTATCACGAGGACCTCGACCGCATCGCCGGGCAGGCCCAGACCCGGTTGGACGGTCCCGATCCCGCGTCGCCGTTCGACCGTATCGCCGAACTCGGCTCGGATATCGCTCGGTGCGCCGTCGCACACCGGGCCGCGCTCCAGATGTCGTTCTACGAGAGCCCGAGCTCCAACCCCGACCTCGTCGCACTGGCCCAGCGCCGCCCGACTGCCACGCTGGACGCCATGCAGCAGACCCTGCGGGCCGCGCGATGGGCCGGTTACCTGCGGTCGGACGTCGACCTGGCCGTACTGGCCGACCGGATCTGCCAGTCCATGCTGCAGGTCGGACTCGACGTGATGCGCCACAATGCCGCGCCGGAGAAGGTCGCCACCCTGCTGTGCCGGATCCTTCTGGAAGGCTTGTCCACCGGTCAGCCCACCGACGCCGAGCTCGACAAGTCCGTCCCGTTCATGGCAGCCGACGACGTGGTGCGGAGCTGGATCGAGGAGGCCGAGTCCGAGGCCGATGACAAGACCGCCCATATCCGGGCGGTGGCACGGGCCGAGTTCGGCCGGCGCGGCTACGAGGGCACGACCGTGCGGGATATAGCCTCGGCGGCAGGCATGGGTACCGGCACGGTGTACCGGCTCATCGGGTCGAAGGACGAACTGCTGGCGGCGATCATGCAGTCCTTCGGCGAGAAGATCGCGGTGGGCTGGACGGAGGTCCTCGGGTCCGAGGGCACCACCATCGAAAAGCTCGACGCGCTGAGCTGGATCCACACCAACGCGCTGGACCAGTTCGGAGACGAGTTCCGGATCCAGCTGGCGTGGATGCGCCAGTCGCCGCCGGACACCCCCAACCCCGGCTGGTTGTTCATGCAGCGCGTCAAGCAGGTCAAAGCGCTTCTCGCCGCGGGGATCAAGGCCGGTGACATCAGTATCGACAGCCCCTCGAACGAGATCCTGGCCCGGTCGGTCATCGGCGTGGGATGGATACCCGAGAACATTCTTCGGCAGTTGGGCACCCGCGCATCGCAGATCCACGTCCGGGACACCAGCCTGCGCGGTGTGATCGTCCGCTGATCGCGGACTGGCCGAAAACGTTCAATCTCTGGCGCTAGAAGGCATAGTGGAGCACTACATTGCCTCTCCTGGATACCGCAGTGCTCGGCGCGGTCAGCCGGTTCATCAGGCGAAGGCCCACCGGGAACCTGGCGACCTCGGGCTCTCGGGTGCAGAGGATCTCTTTGACCAACTTCAGTTTGGGGTGCCAGCGTTCGGGATACCGGGGATCGTCGAAGCCGGGGAATCTGGTGACAGCCTTGATGGATTCGGCACCGGCAAAACGCTTCTGGGCCCAGACGGCGAACTTGCTGTAGCCGTTGAACGCGATTTCCCCGCTGGGGAAGTGTTCGATGATGCGGCATACCATGGTCCTCATTTCGTCTTCGGAGAGAAACGCGATCAGCCCGTCGGCGACAATCACGGCAGGCCGGTCGGTGGGCACGGTGTCCAGCCAAGTCGGCTCGATCAGGTCAGCGCCGATGGGGTGCGGGTTGGCGTCGTGGGGCAACAATTGCGGCCGTGTCCCAACGACCTCTGGGAAGTCGACGTCGTACCAGTCGACGGTGGGCGGCGGCGTGATCCGCAGCGCCCGGCTGTCCAGCCCGGCGCCGAGGTCCAGGCCAACCGCGTCGGGGTGACGCGCGATGAACCGTTGGGCGATCTCGTCAAGCTTCTTGGCCCGATGCGCGATGTAAATCGCACTGCTCGTGGGGATGTGGAGCTTTTTGTAATCGAAATCGACCTTCCGCACGACCTCGTCGGCCATGTTGTCGCCCAGAATCGGCCGCGACAACCTGTTGTCGAGCGCTCTGCCGCAGAGCGTCAGCCACAGGCTCGCCTGCACCGCGTTGAAGGTCGGAACAGTCATAGCCATCTGGTTTCATCCTCTTCGCAGTGAGCCCGGGGACTCATCGGCTGTGCAAGAGTTCGCCGATCACCGCGTCGCGGGCTGAGCGGCCGACGCCGCACCGACTGAACGCATGTTCAGTACATTAAACACTCGTTCAGTGCGAGTCAAGGGTTTGCCTCCGCCCCGGCCAATTGCTGCCCGGACCGGTGTCGTGAGCTGGGACCGCACTGCATTGATCAGTCGAAAACGTGCCGCGGCAACGTATTCGGTATATCGAGCGAGCTCAGCAAGCCCGCAGGCGCGTCGACAACGTAGGGGATCGCGTTGACCACGCGCATCGCGGTGGCAGCCATCGCCGCCTGCCCGGCGCCGTAGCCCTCGGCCGCCCCTAGGTTCATCGCACAGTGGATGTCGGGATCGCCCTCGATGTCAACCCGGTAGGTGGCATCGAATTCCGAGGCCGGCCAATCGGGTGCGACGTCGCGTGACATCCGGATGATGTGCTCGACGACGATGGCCTCACGTCCGTTCACCACACCGGCCGCGCGCGTGCACACCGCGCCGCAGGTTCCGGCGGCGATGGTCCCGAATGCCACGGTGATGTCGCGGTCGGTGATCCTGCGATCGAGGGATCCCCGGATCTCGGACACCTCGGCCCCGAGCGCATCGGCCGTCATGTGAATCGGTGCTTTCCAAGCCATCTCGATGAATCCCGGGGTCTTCAGCATCGGCTCGAATTCCAGCGGGCGCCCGAAACCCATCCCGTCCATCATCACGTCGGCCACTGGATAGTGATCGTTGAGGGACATCTCGGTGACCGTGAGGCGGTCGATCTTCTTGGATTGTGTAGCCAGCATCAGCGCCAGTTGATCCGAGCCGAATCCGGGGAAGACTCCCGATGCGTAGAACGAACAGTTCCCGACCTTGGCCGCGGCCTCCAACTGGTCGCGCCATTCCGCCGAGTAGTAGGCCGGCGGGTACACCAGGTCGGTCGATGTCGTTGCCACCACGTTGATTCCGGCGTTCAACAGTCGCACGTAGTCCGGCACCGCGCCGGCATCGCGGTCTGGCCCGCTCGCCGCGTACACCACGCAGTCGGGGGCCAACGCGATCAGCGCGTCGGCGTCGTCGGTGGCCGGCAGGCCGAGGGGCGCACGCCCGGCCAGCACACCCGCGTCGTGTCCGACCTTCGACGGCGAATGCACCCATACGCCGGCCAGTTCGAGGTCCGGGCGCCGGGCGATCGCGTCGATCGCGATCGATCCGACGCCGCCCGTCGACCAGACGACGATCCGCAGGGGTCGCACAGGTCTTGTCATGCTTGACTCCTCATCCGACATTCGGTCATGCCCGTTCGGACGCCATGACGGCCCGTTCGAGGTAGAACCAGGCGACGTCGGGCGGCAACCCTCCGCACAGCGGTAGCAGGGGCAACGGTCTGCCCGCACGGATGTAACCGGCGGCCTCGTCGACGGTCAGGATCTGATAGGGGCCGCCTGCCTCCCGTAGCTCCGGCACGGTGTGGGCGCGCGAGATGCTCGCGACCGTATTGTCGCCGTGCCGGTAGGCGGCAGCGGTCACCGCATCGTGAAGAAGGAAGGGACCCAGCTCATCCCATGCCCGGTCCGCGTCGCCGGCCACGAACACCGCAGTGGGCGTGTTCGGCGCGGGCAACTGGACCACACCGGGTTCGTGGCCGTTGGCCCGGCATTCGGACTCGTAGAACTCCTTGAGTCCCGGGGTCGCGGACTGCGATATGAACCCGAGGCCGTGGCGGGCGGCACGTCGCGCGGCGGCCCGGGTGCCGCCCGCGATGAGCAGGTACGGTCCCGACGGATTCGCACATCCGGGTGTGACCGTGATCAGCCGGCCGTCATGGTCGACGGTCTCCCCCGCCAACAGACGAAGCAACAGTGCCACCTTCTCGTCGGCCAGCTTGCCGCGCGCGCTCATCTCCACACCGAAGTGTTCGTATTCCTCGGCGCGATGCCCGATGCCGAAGGCGTACGAGACCCGGCCACCGCTGATGATGTCCAGCGCGCAGATCTCCTCGGCCAGGCGGACCGGATCCCAGAACGGAATCGGCACCGCGGCAAGCAGAATCGGCAGTCGATCAGTGCGGGCGGCAATCGCCGAGGCGAGGACTGTCGGCGCGGCGAGGTGCCCGTCGGCGGTGCCGTGGTGCTCCGACAGCACTGCCATCACCGCGCCGCGCGTCTCGGCCCATGCGCACATGTCGATGGCGGCGCCGTAGAGGTCAGTCGTTGAGGTATGCGGCGCACGCATGTCGAATCGCAGCGTGAACATCACGCCGACTGTAACCTAAGTTTTGTTCCGCGTCACCGATAGCCGCGAGCAGACGCGAATGTCCTCGAGATCATCGGATCTCGGGGACATTCGCGTCTGGTCGGCGCGACAAACTCAGCGGCGCGGCAGCCCAAGCACCTGGGTGGCGATGATGTTGCGCTGAATCTCGGAAGTCCCGCCGGCGATGGTGCCGCCGAAGCTTCTGGCGTAACGCTCGAACCAACTCGCGAAGTAGTGGTCGAGGTTCATGTGCTCGTACGGACCCGAGGTGGTCGGGTGGATCAACCCGTCGGGACCGGCTGCGGTCAGCGCATTCTCGAACGCGTTGCGCTCGGCTTCGGATCCGAACAGCTTGAGCACCGACACCGACGCGGTGTCCGCCTCGCCGCGTGAGGCCTTCGCCAGCGCCGCGGATCCCATGGCCCGCAAGGCCTGGTAGTCCATGATCGTGGTGGCGTACTGGTCACGCTCCAGCTCGGTCTTGGGCTGGAAGTCAGCCAGCATGTTGTCGATCCGGTCGGCGAAACCGAGCCACATCATCGTGCGCTCGTGCCCGAGCGAACCGTTGGCCACACCCCACCCGCCGTTGAGCGGACCGACGAGGTTCTCGGCCGGTACCCGGGCGTCGGTGAAGAACACCTCGTTGAAGTCGAGATTCTCCTCACCGGTCATGTCGGCGAACGGCCGGCACACCACCCCCGGCGTCTCGGTCGGGATGATCAGCACGCTGATTCCCTTGTGCTTCGGCGCATCCGGGTCGGTGCGCACGAAGGTCAGCAGGAAGTCGGCGTCATGGGCGCCAGAGGTCCACACCTTCTGGCCGTTGACGACGAAGTGGTCCCCGTCCAGGACGGCGCGGGTACGCAGGGACGCGAGGTCCGAACCCGCGCTCGGCTCGCTCATGCCCAGCGAGGCGGTCTTTTCACCGCGCAGCACCGGCACCGCCCAGCGATGCTTCTGCTGCTCGGAACCGAACGTGAGCAGCGATGCCGCAATGATATTGACGCCCTGCGGGTTGAAGCTGTGGTAGATCCGGCGGCGGCACAACTCGTCGAGGTGGACGAAGGTCTGCACCACCGACGCGTTTCGTCCGCCGAACTCGGGCGGCTGAGCCGGGAGCAGCCAACCGTTGTCGAACAGCAGCCGCTGCCAGTCGCGGGCCCACTGCGGCATGTGCGATACCGACCGGGGCCGCTCGAGCGTCTGCGCCTCCGAGGGCAGGTTGGCATCGAGGAATGCGGAGAACTCGGCGCGGAACTCCTCGACATCGGAATCGAATGTCAGCTGCATTTACAGGCCCCTGTAGGTCGTGCGGTACTCGGCGGCGATCAACGCGCGGTGCTCGGCGGCGCCGCCCAGCAGGAGCTCGCCCGCCTTGGCCCGCTTGAGCGCGAACTGCACGTCGTTCTCCCAGGTGAAGCCCATGGCCCCGAACAGCTGCAGGCCATGTCGGAACACCACTGCCTGGCACTCCCCTGCGGCGGCCTTGGCCATCGCCGATGCCAGCCGCCGGCGCGGGTCGTCGGCGGCGATGGTCAGCGCGGCGAAGTACGAGAGTGCCCGTGCTCTTTCGATGGCCACGTGCATGTCGACGGCCTTGTGCTGCACGGCCTGGAACGACCCGATCGCCACACCGAACTGCTGCCGCTGCTTGACGTGTTCGAGGGCCAGATCGAGGACCCGCTGGCAGGCTCCGACCATCGTGACGGCCATGCCGGCCATGGCCAGGTGACGCGCCTTCTCGGTATCCACGTGAACGCGATCCGAGTCATCGACATGGACGTCGTCGAACGACACCTCCGCCACGTGCAGCACCGGATCGAAGACCGGGCTGCGCTTGGCCGAAACCTTGGCCGCGTCGACCAGGAACACTCCACCGTCGGTCACCACGGCCAGGTTCAGCGCACGGTCCCCGTCGAGGACGTGATGGGCGGTTCCGGTCAGCACCCAGCCGGTGGCATCCCGGTTGGCCGTCACACCGCTGTACACCGCGGTGCCGGCTTTGGCCGCGTCGAAGCGGTCCCCCGCCAGTGGCGCATATTGCGTCATGGTCGCCAGGTATGGGGTCAGGTCGGTGGCCCGGCCGAGCTCCTCCAGCACGATGGCCAGTTCCACCGCGTTCTCCGAGTCGGTGAGCTCAGTCCAGCCCTGGTCGATATAGCTCTGCCACAGCGGTGTCGGATCGACACCCTGCTCAGCCACCTCACGGACCAGCGTGGCCGGGCACTGTTTGGTCACCGCGTCACGCACGGTTTCCTGCCATAGCCGCTGATCGGCATCGAATTCGAGTAGCAACCGCCGCCTCCTGCCGCACTGTCACGTCCGGAAGGAGAATAGCATTCTCTTTCTATGGTGCGACCTTCTCCTCCGGCAAGTACCTATTCTCCGTAGCAGTCCGCTGTGCAGGTGACCAACACTGGCGATTACCTGCGACAAAGCCCCGAGGCGTTCCGAGAACTATGTTCTTGCCATGGAAGAATATGGATCTAGACTGGCTGTAAGATCCGGCGCGAGAGGCACGTTGTCATGAGCGCGTGCGCAGCTCGTTTCCAGACGGACATCGGAGGACAGTCTTGGTAATCAAAGACCCGGCGCAGCCCGGCAGTGCGGGAACGCCCCTGATCGACGCGAGCGTGCACGTCTTCTTCGGTTCGAACAAGGACCTGCGGCAGAACTTCCTCAAGGAACCCTTCGCCAGCCGCGGCTTCCCTGACTACGAGATGAACTGGTACGGCGCACCGGGTGGCGAATACGCCAAGGACACCAAGGGACCCAACCGGCAGTACCCCGGCTCCGATCCCGACATCGCCGCGCAGCATCTGTTCACCGACCGCGGCGTGGACATCGCAATCCTGCACCCGATGACCCGCGGCATCATGCCCGACCGTCACCTCGGTACCGCGCTGGCCGCCGCGCACAACGCGATGATGGTGACCCGCTGGCTCGAACACGACGAACACGGTGAACGGTTCCGCGGCACCATTCGGGTCAACCCGGACGACATCGCCGGCGCACTGCGCGAGATCGACAAGTACAAGGACCACCCGCGCGTGGTGCAGATCGGCGTGCCGATGCAGTCACGCGAACTCTATGGCAAGCCGCAGTTCTGGCCGCTGTGGGAGGCGGCCGCCGCGGCGGGCCTGCCGGTGGCCGTGCACATCGAGGGCGGGGCCGGCATCCAGTTCGCGCCGACGCCGTCCGGTAAGGCCCGGACCTACGAGCAGTACCTCGGGTTCATGGCGCTGAACTACCTGTACCACCTGATGAACATGATCGCCGAGGGCGTGTTCGAGCGGAACCCCACGCTCAAGTTCGTCTGGGCCGACGGCGCCGCGGATCTGTTGACCCCGTTCATTTGGCGGATGGATTGCTTCGGCCGCCCGCACCTGGAACAGACCCCGTGGGCACCGAAGATGCCCAGCGACTACCTGCCCGGCCACGTGTACTTCGTGCAGGGCGCGCTCGACGGTCCCGGCGACACCGATTTCACCGGCGAGTGGTTCAGCTTCACCGGCAAGGAAGACATGGTGATGTTCGGTTCCAGCTACCCGCACTGGCAGCTGAACGAACCGACGATTCCGAGCGCGTTCAGCACCGAGCAGCGCGACAAGTTGTTGTGGCGCAATGCTGCAGAGCTTTACGGACTGCAAAACGCAGTTCCCACGTCCGCGGTTGCGGCACAGTAGAGGCACGTGAGGGAGGCCCTGTATGTCAACCAACCAGCCAATCACGACGAGTCCACGGGTGCCCGCCACGGAGCGAATTGCGGTGCGGTGCGTCGACTCCGACGTCCACCCCATGCCCAAGCGCGGTCAGCTCCTCGAGTACATCCCGGAGCCGTGGCGCAGCAAATTCTTCATGAGCCATCCGGTCGGCGACCAGATCTACTACGACGCACCCGATTACGCGCACTCCTACGCGATGCGGCTCGACGCCTTCCCGCCCGACGGTGAGTTCGCCTGCAGCGACCCCGATATGGCGCTGCGCCAGCTCATCATGGAAGCCGGTTCGGACATCGCGATCCTGGAACCGACGCACAGCGAGAGCCGCCTGGGTGAGGCCACCGCGGCCTACTGCACCGCCACCAATTCCTGGCTCGCCGACAACTGGCTGGACCCGCACAACAACTGGCATGAGCGCTGGCGCGGCTCGATCTGCGTGGCCGTCGAGGAACCGTCACTGGCGGTGGCCGAGATCGAGAAGTGGGCCGAACACCCATACATGTCCCAGGTCCTGATCAAGGCCGAGCCGCGGCCGTCGTGGGGCGACCCGAAGTACGACCCGGTGTGGGCGGCAGCGACCAAGCACGACATCACCGTGAGCTGCCACCTGTCCCGGGGTGAGTTCGAGAACCTGCCGCTTCCCCCGGTGGGCCTGCCGAGCTACAACCACGACTTCATGGTCACGTACTCACTGTTGGCGGCCAACCAGGTGATGAGCCTGATCTTCGACGGCGTCTTCGACCGGTTCCCGACGCTGCGCATCGTGTTCATCGAGCACGCGTTCACCTGGATCCTGCCGCTGATGTGGCGGATGGACGCGATCTATGAGGCACGCAAGTCCTGGATGGACATCAAGCGCAAGCCGAGCGAGTACGTCAAGGACCACATCAAGTTCTCGACCCAGCCGCTCGATTACCCCGAGGACAAGACCGAGCTGTCGCGGGCGTTCGAGTGGATGGAGTGCGAGAAGATCCTGCTGTACTCCAGCGACTACCCGCACTGGACGTTCGACGACCCGCGGTGGCTGGTCAAGCACCTGCCCGAGCACGCCCGTGAGGCCATCATGTTCCGCAACGGCATCGAGACCTACAAGCTGCCCGAAACCGTCCCGGTCCTCGAGGGACAGGTCCGGGTGTTCTAGTGAGCGAGCCTGACAAGCGCCCCCGGCTCGCGCAGGGTCGCGAGCACGTTGTCGCCACCGTGGAGGAGATCCCGCCCGGCACACACAAACTGGTGCCGATCGGCCGCCACGGTGTCGGTGTGTACAACGTCAACGGCACCTTCTACGCCATCGCCAACTACTGCCCGCACGAGGGCGGTCCGCTGTGCTCAGGCCGTGCCCGGGGCCGCACGGTGGTCGACGATGATGTGCCGGGCGACGCGGTGATGGTGCGCGACAAGGAGTTCATCTACTGCCCCTGGCACCAATGGGGTTTCGAGCTGGCAACCGGCACCACCGCGGTGAAGCCGGAATGGAGTATCCGTACCTACCCGGTCCGTGTGGTTGGAGATGATGTGTTGGTGATGGCATGAGCGAGCTTGCGAGCGAATCAACGATGTCGGGTGAGATTCAATTTCCGTTGGGAACCCCGGAACTCAAGCGGGGCGAGAAGACCATCGAGATAAACGGCGGCAACGTCGTCTACGAGATCCTGGGCAAAGAAGGCGATTTCATCGCGCTGACGCCCGGCGGCCGGTTCAGCAAGGACATTCCCGGACTGCGTCCGCTGGCCCAGGCCCTGGTCAAGGGCGGCTATCGGGTGCTGCTGTGGGACCGGCCCAATTGCGGCCGCTCTGACATCCAGTTCTACGGCCAGAGCGAATCGCACATGCGCGCCGAGACGCTCTCGGCGCTGATCACCAAGCTGGGCATCGGTCCGTGCATCCTGGCCGGCGGTTCCGGCGGGGCTCGCGATTCTATGCTGACCGCGATGCTCTACCCCGAGGTCGTCACCAAACTCGTGGTGTGGAACATCGTCGGCGGCGTGTACGGGTCGTTCGTGCTCGGCTCCTACTACATCGTGCCGAGCATCCTGGCCGTTCGCGGAGCGGGCATGAAAGCCGTTGCCGCCATTGAGGAGTGGAAAGAGCGCGCCGCCGAGAACTCGGTGAACCGCGACCGCATCCTGGCTCAGGATCCTGATGAGTTCCTCAAGCTGATGCTGCGCTGGCTCAATGCGTTCGTGCCGAAGCCCGGCCAGACCATTCCCGGCGTCGAGGACGAGATGTTCGACAACATCACCGTGCCGACGCTCATCATCCGTGGCGGCGAGAACGATCTGGACCATCCCAAGCGCACCTCCCTTGAGGTCAGCTGCCTGATCAAGGGTTCCAAGCTGATCGACCCGCCGTGGCCCGAGGACGCCTGGGAGCGCGCCGGTGAGGATCGGGCCTCGGGGAAGGTCAAGCGGTTCAACATGTTCGACACCTGGGTACAGGCCGCACCGGCGATCATCGAATTCCTGGGGTCGACCTCATCGGAGCCCAGGTGAGCGCAGTGCCGTCGCCCTCACACCGTCCGGATGTGCACCTCGCAGTTCAGGGAAGCCTCCAGGGCGGTGTGGACGCGGCTTTCCGGGACGCGGGTCAGGTCGGCCTTGTCCAGGGTCACCGTCACCACATCCCAGCCCTCGTCATCGACGGACCGAACGATGTCGCCCGACAGGCCGAAACCAGCCAGTACGCCGCGGGCGTCCTCGTCGGTCCCGCGGCTCACGAAGGTGACCACCCCAGCCGTGGGCGCGGTGCCAAAAGCCTTGGCACACAGTTCCATCGCAATGGCCTGCAGCTCTGGTGCGTCGTTGCCGGCGATCAACACCTCGACCTCGCGGCGATTCGCGGGCAGTCCGGCGAGCTGGTTGTCCAACACCTCGGCACCACGTTCGCCCAGCAACTCACGGAGCGTTGCCATGCCGTCGGATAGCTCCTGGCCCCCGAGCTCACCGGCCGGGTCGACGCCGACGCGCACCACCGCAGTTCTCATGCCGGTAAGCCTAACCGGGGACGGGATGTGACCATGACAGCCGAACTGACGGTCGCGGCATGGCCGGGAATCACCCCGCGCCTCCTGCGTGACGGGCCCGAAGGCCTGACCGACTATCAGCGGGCCGGGGGCTATGGCGCCCTTACCGATCCGGAGCAGTTGCTGGACGAGGTACAGGCCGGCGGATTGCTCGGTCGGGGCGGCGCGGCCTTCCCGATGGCGGTGAAACTGCGCACGGTCCGCGACAACGGGCAGCAGGGCGGCGAGGCCAAGATCGGCTCAGTGGTGATCGCCAACGGCGAAGAGGGCGAGCCGGCCTCGATCAAGGACCGCTGGTTGCTGCGCAACCGCCCACATGCGGTGTTGGATGGCCTGCGACTGGCCGCCGGGATCGTCGGTGCCGGCCGTGCCGTGGTGTACGTGTCGGATCCCCGGGCCGCCGAGAGCATCGAGCGCGCGCTCGCCGAACTCCCCGGCGAATTGCCCGGTGTGGCGATCGAATTGCTCACCGTCGCCCCAGGTTACGTCGCGGGCGAGGAAACCGCCGCCGTACACGTGGTCAACGGAGGACCGGCCAAACCGACGGACAAGCCACCGCGCCCGTTCGAGGAGGGGGTGGATGGCAAGCCGACGCTGATCAGCAATGTCGAGACGCTGGCCCACCTGGCGTTCCTCCACCAGCACGGCGCCCAGACGTTCCGGGAACTAGGCACCGAGGCCTCCCCCGGCACCTTCCTGGCCACGATCACCGGGGCCGGACGCGCGCCGGCGCTGTACGAACTGCCGCACGGCATCGCCTTCGCCGATCTGCTGACCCTGCACGGGGTGTCCCCCGACAAAGTCCACGGGGCGCTGATGGGCGGGTACTTCGCCGGACTGGTCAACCGCGACATCGTCGGGATCACACTGGATCACGAGTCGGTGCGGGCCCTCGGCAGCGGGTTGGGCTGCGGCGCCATCGGCATCCTCACCGATGACTGCCCGGTGGCGGTCGCGGCGTCGGTGCTGGCGTACTTCGACCGCGAGAACGCAGGCCAATGCGGTTCGTGCTTCAACGGAACGGCCGCCATGGCAGCCGTGGCCACGGGCCTGCGCGACGGTCTGGCCACGCAGGAGGACCTGGACCGGCTCAAGCGGTGGTCGGTGGTGTTGCGCGGCCGTGGTGCCTGCGCCACGCTCGACGGCGCGGCCAATGTGGCGGCGAGCCTGCTGTCCCAGTTCCCCGACCCGGTACAGCGCCACCTCGAAAATGGCTGTCAGACTTGCCGTTCCGGTGCATTCACTGCCGATCGGCCCTACGAGGTGGAGTCCCTGGAGGCGGTGGTGGCGGTATGAAGATCAAGCTCGATCGCACGTTGTGCGATGGCTTCGGATTGTGCGCCAAGCACGCACCGGAGTACTTCCCGCTCGACGACTGGGGGTACGCCTCACTTCAGGGTGACGGCAACATTCCCGAGGCCGACGAGGACGCGGTCCGGCGTGCCCTGCTGGACTGCCCCGTGCACGCGATCATCGAGTTGAAGGACACCCGGACACAGCGGGAGGCCGGCTGAGCCCGGCTCGAATACGTTGGTTCTGGATCACCGATACCGGAAACTGGTAACGTGATTCTCCACACAGAATAACCCGCTTACCACCGGAGTCGAGTTGTCACAGATACCGGGACGTCCGCTCCCGACGGTCACCACGCTCAACGAGTACTTCTGGACTGCGGGCGCCGACGGGGTGCTGCGAATCCAGGAGTGCCAGGACTGCAGCGCCCTCATCCATCCGCCGCAGCCGATCTGCCGCTATTGCCGCAGCCACAACATGGGCGTGCGTGACGTGTCCGGCCGTGCATCGCTGGCGGGGTTCACGGTCAACCACCGGTTCGGTTTCCCCGATATGCCGCCGCCGTATGTGGTGGCCGAGGTGGCCATCGCCGAGGATCCCCGGGTCCGGCTGACGACCAACATCGTCGACTGCGAGCCGGACGATCTAAAGCTAGGGATGCCGGTAGAGGTCGAGTTCCTGCACATCGAGGATGTCTGGCTGCCGGTGTTCAAGCCGTCGGCCGACACCACCTCCACCCCTCCGGTCGCCGAACCCGTCGCCCCCCAGGACGTCGGCAAGTACGTCCGGCCGATGCTGACCAAGGAGAAGTTCGAGGACCACTCGGCCATCACCGGCATCGGCATGTCCGCCATCGGCCGCCGGCTGATGGTGCCGCCGCTGTCGCTGACCATCGAAGCCGCCGAAAAAGCAGTCGCCGACGCCGGTTTGACGTTCGACGACATCGACGGTTTGTCCACCTATCCGGGTCTGGACATCGCCGGCATGGGCGAAGGTGGCGTGAGCGCACTGGAGGGCGCGCTCGGGCTCCGGCCGACGTGGATCAACGGCGGTATGGACACCTTCGGCCCCGGTGGCTCGGTGATCGCGGCCATGATGGCGGTCGCCACCGGAATGGCCAAACACGTTCTGTGTTTCCGCACGCTATGGGAGTCGACCTTCGGCCAGCTGGTCAAGGAGGGCAAGATGTCCCCTCCGATGGGTGGCCGTAGCAACAGCTGGCAACACCCGTTCGGGTCCACCTCGGCGGCACACACGTTGGCCCAGAACGCCGGCCGCCACTTCGACCGATATGGCACGACGCGGGAGACGCTCGGCTGGATCGCGCTGAACCAGCGTGCCAACGCCACACTGAACCCGACCGCGATCTACCGCGATCCGATGACCATGGACGACTACCTGTCGGCCCGCATGATCACCACGCCATTCGGCCTATACGACTGCGACGTGCCGTGCGACGGCGCGGTGGCTGTCATCGTCTCGGCCGTCGATGTCGCGCGCGATCTGGCCAAGCCGCCGATCCTGTTCGAGGCGGTGGGCACCCAGATCATCGAGCGATTGGACTGGGACCAGACCACCCTGACCCACGAACCGCAGGTGCTCGGCCAGAGCGCCCACATGTGGTCGCGAACCTCGTTGCGCCCCAGCGATGTCGATGTCGCCGAGCTCTATGACGGATTCAGCTTCAACTGCCTGTCCTGGCTGGAGGGGCTTGGCTTCT
Source organism: Mycolicibacterium nivoides (assembly GCF_003855255.1). NCBI lineage: Bacteria > Bacillati > Actinomycetota > Actinomycetes > Mycobacteriales > Mycobacteriaceae > Mycobacterium > Mycolicibacterium nivoides. Next base: position 2,472,275 of record NZ_CP034072.1, read on the forward strand.
GCGGCATCGGGGAGGCCAAGGACTTCCTCGACGGCGGCCACAACATCGCCCGCGACGGCGTCATCCCGCTCAACACCCACGGCGGGCAGCTCTCGCACGGCCGCACCCACGGGATGGGCCTCATCCACGAGGCTGTCACCCAGCTACGCGGCGAGGCCGCTGAGCGCCAGGTGGCCGACGCGCGCGTCGCTGTGGCCAGCAGCGGTGGTCTGACCCCGAGCGGCGTGCTGCTGATGCGCAGGGACGACTAAGCCATGAGCAAGGCCGATCCGCACCCCAGGGTGGTGATGGTCGACGGCGTCCCGATGTCGGCCCTGGTCGCCGAGTCCCCTGCCCCGCGCGCCGTCGTCGTCGCATTGCACGGCGGGGCCACCACGTCTGCTTACTTCGACTGCCCCGGGCACCCGGAGCTGTCGCTGTTGCGCATCGCCGTCGACCAGGGGTACACCGTGATCGCGCTGGATCGCCCCGGCTATGGCGCGTCGGCGGCCTACCCGGACGCCATGGCACGGCCCGAACAACGGGTCGCGCTGGCGTTCGGCGCAATCCAGCGCATCGCCGGTGCGGCGGACCTGTTCGTTCTGGGCCATTCGATGGGCTGCGAGCTGGCACTGCACCTGGCGGTGCAACGGCCCGAGGTACTCGGCGTGTCACTGGCCGGCACCGGCCGCCGGTATCACCCGGGTGCACAGGACCTGCTGAAGGACGCCTCACCCGTGAACCGGCCGCGCGGTCTGCGTGAGCTGCTGTGGGAGCCGGCCCGGCTCTACCCGTCGGACGTGGTCGGCGCCGGATTGTCGGCGGGTGGCACCGCTTACGAGGGTGATGTCATCAAAACCTGGTCTCGGCAGGACTTTCCGGCGCTGGCCGGCCAGACGAAAGTGCCTGTGCAGTTCCTCGCCGGCGAGTTCGAGAACGTCTGGCAGTCCGATGCCGAGGCACTGGCCGCGATCGGCGCGATGTTCACCGCCGCGCCCCGGGTCCAGACCGGTGAGCTCGCCGATAGCGGGCACAACCTCAGTGTGGGGCTGACCGCCGCGAGTTATCACCGCAAGGTGTTGTCGTTCGCCGATGAGTGCGTCGCCGACAGTGCGCGCACCGAAGTGGAAGTGGAGGCAGGTTGATGCGAGTCGGATTTATCGGGCTGGGCAGCCAGGGCGCGCCGATGGCCCGGCGGATTGTCGAAGGCGGCTTCGAGACGACCCTGTGGGCCCGGCGCCCGGCGTCCCTGGAACCCTTCGCCGACACCGCGGCCAAGACCGCCGGTTCCCCCGCCGAACTGGCCGCCGCCAGTGATCTGGTCTGCCTGTGTGTGGTCGGCGACGACGACGTCCGCCAGGTGCTCGACGGCGAGAACGGTGTGCTGGCCGGACTCGCGCCCGGCGGCGTCATCGCCATTCACTCCACGGTGCACCCCGACACCTGTCGGGAGATCGCAGAAAAGGCTGCCGCCCAGGGTGTTTCTGTCGTCGACGCCCCGGTGAGCGGTGGCGAGCCCGCCGCCTCAGCGGGCACCCTGCTGGTGATGCTCGGCGGCGACGAGGAAGTCGTCGAACGGGTGCGGCCGGTGTTCGCCACCTATGCCGACCCGATCGTGCACCTCGGCGGCATCGGTGCCGGCCAGGTCGCCAAGATCCTGAACAACCTGCTGTTCAGCGCCAACCTGGGTTCCGCCATGAGTGCGCTGGAACTCGGTGAGGCGCTTGGCGTTCCGCGCCAGGCGTTGTGCGAGGTGATCTCGCGCGGCTCGGCCACCAGTAAGGCTCTCAACAGCATCGCCATGTTCGGCGGGACGCTGGACAACCTGGCACCGATCGCGGGGGCGCTGCTGCAGAAGGACTGCCGCCATGCCGCCAGCCTGGCCGACGATGCCTCGGCCCCCCAGGGGGCGGTGTTTGACGCGGCGGACAACGCCCTGGCGATCATGAACCATCCCCGCTGATGCATATCGGTTTCATCGGGGCAGGCCGGATGGGCGCTCCGATGGTGCGCCGCCTGACCGACGCCGGACACCAGGTGCGAGCCTTGGGCCGCGACGACGAAAAGCGCGCTGCGATAGCCGAACTCGGCGCTGAGCCGGTGGATTCGGCGAGCGCTGCCGTCGCCGATGCCGGCGTCACGATCGTCTGCGTGTTCACCGACGATCAGGTCCGGGAACTCTGCCCGGATCTGATCGACGAGATGCCGGCCGGTTCTGTGCTGGTGCTGCACACCACCGGCAGCCCCCGCACTGCCGAGGCCCTCGCCGAGCGCGGGGCCGCCCGCGGCATCGCCGTCGTCGACGCACCGGTCAGCGGCGGACCGCATGACATCGCGGCCGGCACCGTCACGGTGTTCGCCGGCGGTGACGACGACGCGGTCGCTCGCGCCCGCGAGGTGCTGACCTCCTATGCCGATCCGGTACTGCACGTCGGCCCGGTCGGCGCCGGACAACGGGTGAAGTTGGTGAACAACGCGTTGTTCGCCGCGCAGATCGGCGCCGTGGCCGAGGGCGTGCGCCTGGGCGATCGACTGGGCATCGACGAGGCGACGCTACTGACCGCACTCACCCACGGCAGTGCGGCAAGTCGCGCGCTGGGCGGTATCGCCGCCACCGGCTCCGCAGACGCATTCATCGCCCGGGTCGGCGAATTCATCGGCAAGGACGTGGCCGTGGTCCGCAGAACAGCCTCTGAGCTGGACAGCGACCTGGGCCGACTCGAGGACCTGCTCGACGCTGCACTCAAGTGAGCCGGCCCGCCGTCACGACCTGATCAGCACCCATTTTGTGCTTTTCAAACACTCCCAAAGGGTTTACTGTTAGCGTTACAGTTCAACAGATTCCCGTAACGTTTCACAGCACTTCCGGCCCAGCCCGCCGCGAAGGAGGAGCCAGCCAATGACCAAGGCCCAGGTGATTTTCGATCCGTTCTCCGAGGAGTTCTTCAACAACCCGTTCGACATGTACCGGCGGATGCGCCAGGACGCGCCGCTCTACTACAACGAGGACTCCGACTTCTATGCCCTGACCCGGCATGAGGACGTGTCGGCGGCGCTGAAGGATCACGAGGCGTTCTCCTCGTCGCGCGGCTGCGATCTGGCCATGGTGCAAAGCGACGAGCCGCCGCAGAAGTCGATCATCTTCATGGACCCGCCCGATCACCGGCACATGCGCAGCCTGCTGAACAAGGCGTTCACCCCGCGCATGATCCAGTCGCAGCGCGACACGGTGGTGGAACAGATCGACCACCACCTCGGATTGATCAAGTCCGACGAATTCGATGTCGTCCAGGATTTCTCGGGCCCGTTCCCCGTCGAGGTCATCACCCGGATGGCCGGCGTCGACCCGGAGTACCGCCAGCAGGTCCGGCACTGGATCGACACCAGTCTGTCCCGTGAACCCGGCCAGATCGGCTACTCAGAAGCCGGAATGCAGGCCAACATCGATACCGGCATCTACTACTACGGGTTGGTGCAGAAACGCCGGGAAGACCCGCAGGACGACATGATCAGCCGGCTCATCGCCGCCGAGATCCCCGGCGAGGACGGCCAGATGCGCCGCCTCGACGACATCGAGATCACCGGGTTCGCCACCCTGCTGGGCGGGGCCGGAGCCGAGACCGTCACCAAACTCATCGGCACCGCCATGGTGCTGTTCGCGCGCAACCCGGAGCAGTGGCAGAAACTCCTCGACGACCGCGAGAAGATCCCGGCCGCCGTCGAGGAATTGCTGCGCTACGAGGGCCCGGTGCAGTACAACGTGCGCTACACCCTCAAGGAAGCCCACGTGCCCAGTGGCACCATCCCGGCGGGCAAGGCGGTGTTCCTGATCAGTGCCGCGGCCAACCGCGATCCCAACGCGTTCACCGACGCCGACGCCTTCGACATCGAGCGCGACCGCACGGAGGCACAGAACCTGGGGCTGGGCTACGGCATCCACAGCTGTCTCGGGGCCGCACTGGCCCGTATGGAGAGCGCCGTCGCGCTGGAGAAGCTGCTCGACTTCATGCCCCGCTACGAGGTGAAATGGGATGAGCTGCAGCGGGTTCACATGCAGAATGTGGCGGGCTACTCGCACGTGCCGGTGAAGGTGTTGAGGTGATGAGCGCTTGCGCGAAGAACAGAGGGCGCTGATGACCAAGAAGGTTCACGTCGATTTCGAGATCTGCGAGAGCAACGCGGTCTGTATGGGGATCATCCCCGAAGTGTTCGACCTCGACGATCAGGACTACCTCCACATCCTTCAGGAGGATGTGACGCCCGAGAACGAGGCGCTGATCCGCGAAGCGGTGCGCCAGTGTCCCCGGCAGGCTATCTCGATCAAGGACGAGTAGGCGTGCGGTTCGTCTTCGTACACGGCGGTTTTCACGCGGCCTGGTGTTGGGAGCGGACCGTCGCCGAGTTGCAGAGCCTGGGTCACGACGGCGTCGCCGTGGACCTGCCCGGACATGGCGCCCGGGTAGCCGAGGAATCAACCCTGGCCAACCGGCGGGCCGCGATCGTCGAGGTGATGCAGCCCGGCGATGTGCTGGTCGGACATTCCGGCGGCGGGTTCGACGCGACCCTGGCCGCCGATGCGGCCCCGGAACTGGTGGGCCACATCGTGTATCTGGCCGCGGCGCTGCCCAGAGAGGGCCGGACCTATCCCGAAGCCATGGCCATGCGTTCGGCCGAGGACCAATTGGGCGGCGAATTCGACGGTGATGTCGGCGAGATGCTGGGCTACCTGCATTTCGACGAGGAAGGCGCCATGCACTTCGCCGACTTCGACGGCGCGTGGCGTTACTTCTACCACGACTGCGACGAGGCAACGGCGCGTTGGGCTTTCGATCGCCTCGGCCCCGAGCGATTCGGCGACACCACGGTCACGCCGGTGTCTGTGCCGCAGTTCTGGGGGGCCGATCTGCCTCGCAGCTTCATCCGCTGTCTGCAGGACCGCTCGATGCCGCAATGGCTGGCCGACACCGTCACCCAACGCCTCGGTGTCGAACAGCTGACCATCGACGCATCGCACTCGCCGTTCCTGAGCCGCCCGCGCGAGCTGGCCGAGCTACTCGTGCACGCCACGACCACCACGCCGATTGCCGCGTTGACGCCGGCCTGATCTATGCGGCGGAGATAACCGTCTTCCCGAATTCCTCGGCGGCCTCCAGCGCATGCGCCAGACTGTCGCCGGGCAGAGTCACGTGCAGCCAGGTCACCCCCAGCGCGGCGAGCTTGTCCACACCGGCCAGATAGGCCTCGGCATCGAAGTCATCGTCGCCGGGGCTACCGCCCTCAAAGTTGTTGAACACGATGTCGATTGCTTCCGGATCGCGACCGGCCGCGGCCAGCCGCGCCCGCAGATCCTCGATGCCGGTAGCCAAGGCGTCCAGTGAATCGATCGCTGCCGTACCCGCGGTCTTGGCCAGACCCGCCGGCGCGGCGAACGGGCACCAGCCGTCGCCGTGTTTGGCCACGCGGGCGCGCGCGGCAGACGTGTTGCCGCCGATCCAGATCGGAGGATGCGGGCTCGCCGCCGGCCGGGGGTGCGCCGTGATACCCCGGGCGCTGAAGCTCTTCCCCTCGAAGGTGTAGTCGTCGGTGGTCCAGACGCCGCGGATCACCTCGAGCGCCTCGTCGAAGAGTGCAGCGCGCTCATCGTAGGAGACCCCGAGCGCACCGAATTCCCGCTTGAGGTAACCGACTCCGACGGCCAGGGTGAACCGGCCGCCGGACAGCACGTCGAGGGTGGCACCGGATTTGGCCACCACGAACGGATTTCGATACGGCAGCACCACAATGTTGGGCACCAGGCGCAGGGTCGTGGTGTGTGCCGCGGCGAAGGCCATGGCCACGAACGGATCCAACGCATCGTGACCGCCGGCGTCAAGCCAGCGTTGCGACGGGGCGGGATGGTCGGTGAACCCGAAGCCGTCGAAACCCGCCGCTTCAGCCGCAGCCGCCATCGCCGCAACTCCGCTGCCGCTCACCAGATCCGGGTGGTAGGGGTGAGTGTGCATCGGGTAGGTGATGCTGTAACGCACTGCGGCCGCCGATCAGGAAGGGAAGCCGGAGATGATGATGCCGTTGCACTCCGCCGCGCCCTGACGGACCTTGGCGGCTGCCTGGTAGGCGTCGGAGTAATACCATTCCCGCGCGGCGTCGACGGACTCGAACTCCAGCACGACGGTCTGGGTGCCGTGCCAGGCGCCCTCGATGACCTCCGGCTTCTGGTCGACGGCCACGATGGTGGCACCGCCCATGGCCTTCGACGCCAGCTTCGCGTACTCCCCCATCCCGGCCGGGTCCTTGATGTCCTCGGTGATGATCACATATCCCTTGGCAACTGCCATGTCCGAACTCCTTCTCTAGCCTTCGATTTCGCTGATTGCCCGCTCCGGGCAATTCTGTATCGCCTCGCGTGCCGCATCCTCAAGTCCTGCCGGAACCTCTTCCGGATCGGCCACCGCCCAACCGTCGTCTGACATCTCGAAGACCTCGGGACACAGCGTCAGGCACATGCCATGGCCGGCACAACGGTCCTCGTCAACCCGGACCCGCATCAGCTGTCGAACTCCAGGTGCAGTTCGGTCAGCCCACGCAGGATGAAGGTGGGGATGTAGTTGTAGCGACGGTCGCCGTCCGAACCGTGCTCGGCCTCGGAGATCCGGATGTCGGTGGTCCGGTCCAGCAACCGCTCGATACCGACCCGGGTCTCGGCACGTGCCAACGGGGCACCGGGGCAGCTGTGGATGCCGCGGCCGAAAGCCAGGTGCTGGCGGGCATTCTTGCGCGCCGGGTCGAAGATGTCGGGATCCTCGAAGCGCCGCGGATCGCGGTTGGCCGCACCGTTGAGCACCATCACCGTGGTACCGGCATTCAACTCGGTGTCGCCGATCGTCACCGGGCAGCGCGACAGCCGGAAGTCGCCCTTGACCGGGCTCTCGATGCGCAGCGCCTCCTCGATGAAGTTCGGGATCAGGCTGCGGTCGGCCCGAAGCCGCTGCTGGATCTCCGGCTGTTCGCCCAAGACCTTCAACGCGGTGCTGAGCAGGCGCACCGTGGTCTCCTGTCCGGCCGAGAAGACATTCGTCGCCACCCGCGCGACATCGCCGACGTCGGGGATGCTGCCGTCCGGGAACGTGGCCTCCGCCAGCCCGGTGAGGACGTCATCGCGCGGGTTGGCCCGGCGGTCCGACACGTAGTCGGAGAACTGGCCGTAGAGGAACTCCAGCGGGCTGTGGGACAGCGATTCCTTGCTTGTGCTGCCGATGCCGCCGCCGGAATGCTGCTTGATGCCGTTGACGAAGCCTTCCCGATCCTCTGGCGGGATACCGAGCAGGTCGGCGATCACCAGGAGCGTGAACGGACCGGCGAAGCCTTTGATGAACTCGCCGCCGCCGGGCGCCAGGTAGCTGTCGAGCACCTCGTCGGCCAGCTGCCACATGGCGTCCTCGTTCTCCTTGAGGCGCTTGGGCGTGATCAACCGCATCAACAGCGACCGGTGATCGGTGTGGGTGGGCGGATCCAGCGTCGGCAGCTGATCGCTGAACGGCAGATCGTTGCGGTGCTTGTCGATGAGCGCGGTCACGTCCTCGGCACTGCGCCCCTCCAGCGGGACCGGGAACCCCGGGAACGGCCCGGTGACCGACAGGCAGGACGAGAAGGTCTCCTCGTCGTTGTAGACCTGCACGGCCTCGTCCCAGCCGGTCACCATGGTCACGTTGTAGTGGTCTTCACGGGTGACCGGGCACTTGTTCCGCAGCGCCTCGAAGAATGGGTACGGGTTGTCGACCAATCGTTCATCGCGGAAAAAATCGATACCGGTTGGGTCGATCGCCATCAGCTGCTCCCGTTCCAGCCACTCATATGAGAATGTGGCTCTCATCTACGAATAGTAGATTTCCACAGCACCGGTTTCGCGTCAACGCCGCACCCCGACCTATCAGCGACAAGCAGCAAGAATAGTATTCTCTACCAGCCACCGCGCATCCTCAGTCTGCCGTCGACAGCGATCAACTGGCCCGGTGATGAAGCCCGCTCCGTCGCCGGCCAGAAACACCAGAACCGGCCCGAGGTCGCGGGCCGGATCCCCCAGCGCGCGACCTCGGGCCCGAGGAATTCCGATACCCCAGGAGCCGCCGGTGACCAGGATCCGACGGCCATCCAGGGATTGGCCCACAGGGAGATAGTTAGACAAACGTCAACTATTTTCAAGAGCCGAATCCGTTGTTAAAGTGCCGTATATGCCCAAGGGAACCACGACAGATACTGCTGACAGCAGTCAACGTCGCGCGTCGTTCCAACGGGCCCGCTCGCACCGGACCAAGCGCGATCTGGTGCAGGCCGCGATGGCGCTCTGGCGCACCAACGGCTACGCGAAGACCACCGTCGCCGACATTTGCCGGGCCGCAGGGGTGTCCCGCGCCCTGTTCTACTTCTATTTCCCGGCCAAAGAGGACGTACTGTTCGAGGTGGGCCTGACCTCCACCCGGCTGGCACAGAAGCGGGTGAAATCGCTGCTGGTCGGCGACTACGACATGACGGCCGTCATCACCGAGGCACTGCGCAGCCTCGAGCGGTCGATGGCGCGCAACCCACCCGAGCTGATCGTCGAGACGATCCTGGAGGGGTACCGGCACGAACACCGGATCCTGGCCGGCGACGTCGACCCGGATACCCAGGACGCCGACATGTTCGGCGAGTTGTTCAGCCGGGCCCAGACCGACGGCAAGCTCGGCGCCCACGTCGACGTGTCCCACCTGTCCCGGCTGGCCCAAATCCTGGTCAGCGAGGGCGTCCGGCACTGGGCCGGCGGGGGTTTCGGCAACCGCTCGTTCACCGACGTCGTCGCGCGCGACATCAGCGCGATGATCACCGGCTTCAACTCCACCAACAACTAGATCGGAGGACCCCGATGGCGTGGGATTTCGAGACCGACCCGCAGTATCAGGAACTACTGGACTGGGCCGACGAATTCGTCACCGAGCAGGTCGAGCCGCTCGATCTGGCCTTTCCGCACCTGCAGTTCACGCAGCTGGAGGGCAAGCGTCGCGAGGCGATCGATCCCCTCAAGGCGCAGGTGCGCGAAAAGGGTCTGTGGGCAACGCATCTCGGTCCGGATCTGGGCGGCCAAGGCTACGGACAGCTCAAGCTGGCATTGCTGAACGAGATCCTCGGCCGCTCTCAGTGGGCTCCGATCGTGTTCGGCTGTCAGGCCCCCGATACCGGAAACGCCGAGATCATCGCGCATTACGGGACAGAGGAGCAGAAGAAGAAGTACCTGCATCCGCTGCTCGAGGGTGAGTTGTTCTCCTGCTATTCGATGACCGAACCGCACGCCGGTGCAGACCCGACGCTGTTCACCACCAGCGCGATACGCGACGGGGACGACTGGGTGATCAATGGGTGGAAGTTCTTCTCCTCCAACGCCGCAACGGCCTCGTTCCTGATCGTCATGGTGGTCACCAACCCTGAGGTCAGCGCCTACCAGGGCATGTCGATGTTCCTGGTGCCCACCGACACCCCCGGCGTCGAGATCGTCCGCAACGTCGGGCTGTACGGCGAAGCGGACAACCACGGCAGCCATGCGCTGATCCACTATGACAACGTCCGGGTACCGGCCGAGGCCCTCCTGGGCGGCGAGGGACAAGCCTTCGTCATCGCCCAGACCCGGTTGGGCGGCGGCCGGATTCACCACGCGATGCGCACGATCGGCCTGGCCCAGAAGGCGCTCGACATGATGTGCGAGCGCGCTCTCAGCCGTGAGACACAGGGCAGCAGGCTGTCCGACAAGCAATTCGTCCAGGGCTACATCGCCGACTCCTACGCTCAGCTGCTGCAGTTCCGGCTGATGGTGCTCTACACCGCGTGGGAGATCGACAAGTACAACGACTACAAGAAGGTCCGCAAGGACATCGCCGCGGTCAAGGTGGCCATGCCCACCGTGCTGCACGACATCGCCTGGCGCGCAATGCAGGTCCACGGTGCGCTCGGCGTCACCAACGAGATGCCGTTCCTGGGCATGGTCACCGGCGCCGCGGTGATGGGACTGGCCGACGGTCCGACCGAGGTGCACAAGACCACCGTCGCCCGGCAGGTGTTGCGGGACTACCAGCCGACCACCGACACGTGGCCCACCGAGTGGATACCCCGCAAGCGCGACGCCGCCAAGGCGAAGTACGCCGAGTACCTGGAGGCCGAGGTGGGCAACCTGTGAGCGAGATAGATACCGCGCGCCTTGCCGACTGGATGGACAACGCCGGGCTCGAGGGCAAGGGCGAGCCGCTCGAGGCCCGCTTCCTGTCCGGCGGAACCCAGAACGTCATCTACGAGATCCGCCGCGGCGAGCACAACTGCGTCCTGCGGATGCCGCCGGCCGGGGCCCCGCCGGACCGGGACAAGGGCATCCTGCGGGAGTGGCGCATCATCGAGGCGCTCGACGGCACGGAGGTCCCGCACACCGCCGCGGTCGGGGTGTGCGCCGATCCCGAGGTGCTGGGCCGGCCGTTCTATCTGATGGGTTTCGTCGACGGCTGGTCCCCGATGGATACCCACGGTCGCTGGCCCGAGCCGTTCGACTCCGATCCGAGCACCCGCCCCGGGCTGAGTTATCAGCTGGCCGAAGGCATCGCGCTGCTGTCCAAGGTCGACTGGCAGGCCAAAGGGCTGGGTGACCTCGGTCGGCCCGACGGCTTCCACGAACGCCAGGTCTCCCGCTGGATCGGTTTCCTCGACCGGATCAGGAACCGCGAGTTGCCCGGGCTGGAGGTCGCCACGGACTGGCTGCGGGCCCACAAGCCGCTCGATTTCATCCCGGGACTGATGCACGGGGACTACCAGTTCGCCAATGTCATGTACCGCCACGGCGCTCCGGCCGACCTGGCCGCCATCGTGGACTGGGAGATGGGCACCGTGGGTGATCCGAAGCTGGACCTGGCCTGGATGGTCCAATCGTGGCCCTCCGATCCGGACAACCCCGAGCCGTCAGAGATGGGCTATGTGGACATGCGCGGCATGCCGTCTCGCGACGACGTCGTCGCGCACTACGCGAAGGTGTCCGGACGCCAGGTCGACGACCTCGACTACTACCTGGTGCTGGCCAAATGGAAGCTGGCGATCGTGCTGGAGCAGGGTTTTCAGCGGGCCGGCGACGACGAGAAGCTGCTGGCGTTCGGGCCGGTGGTGACCGACCTGATGGCCTCGGCCGCCGAACTCGCCGAATCCAGCGACTACCGGTGAGGGCCGCGGTCTGCCCCGAGTACGGGCCACCGGAGGTGGTCCGTCTCGAGGAACTCCCCGCTCCCCCGATCGCGTCCGGCCAGGTGCGTGTCCAGGTCGGCGCGGCCGCGGTGAACTTTCCGGACGTGCTGTTGGTCGCCGATCAGTACCAGATCACGGTGCCTGTACCGTTCATCCCGGGTAGCGAGTTCGCCGGGGTGGTGACCGAAGTAGCCGGTGACACCGACGGTTTCGCCGTCGGCGACCGGGTGACCGGCACCGGGTTGTTCGGGGCGTTCGCCGAACAGGTGTGTGTCGCGACCGCCGGACTGGCCCGGATCCCCGACGGCGTGGACGACCGCACCGCGGCGGCTTTCGGAGTGGCCCACCGCACCGCCTATCACACGCTCCGGTCGGTGTCCCGGACCCGACCGGGCGACGACGTGATCGTGCTCGGAGCCGGCGGCGGAGTGGGCCTGGCGGCCGTGCAGCTCGCGACGGCGCTCGGTGCCCGGGTCACCGCGGTCGCATCGTCGGACGAAAAGCTCTCCACTGCAGAACAATACGGTGCAGTCTTGCTCGTCAACCACACCCGGGGCGACCTGCGCGCCACCCTACGAGAGGCGCTCCCTGACGGTGCCCACGCGGTACTCGACCCGATAGGCGGCGACCTCTCCGAGCCGGCGTTGCGCGCGTTGCGCCGCGGCGGCCGATTCGTGACGATCGGCTACGCCTCGGGCGTCATCCCCCGGATTCCGCTGAACCTGGTGCTGGTAAAGGGAATTGAGGTCCTCGGCTTCCAGTTCCAGGACATCGACCCGGACGAGTTCGCCCGCAATGAAGCGGAATTGCGGGAGTTGTTGGCCGGCGGGACCGTTCGGCCACACATCGGTGCGGTCTATCCGCTGACCGAGACCACCGCGGCGCTGCGTGAAGTGGCCTCCGGGAAAGCGGTCGGTAAGGTCGTGATCGAACTCAGGACTCCTTCGGCGGATAGAAGTACTCCCGCCAGGCCGTGATCTTCTCGTCCCGCACCTCATAGGCGCCCATCACCGGCCAGCTCATCTGCTTACCGTCCACGATCCAGTGATCGCGCCGTTCCATCAGCACGACGTCCCCGGCCACGGCGAGGTGCAGGATCTCAAGGTCTACGCAGTTCCCGCCGGCGAAGAACACCTTCATCATGTCGTGGATCGCGTCGCGCCCCGAGAGCTTCGGCCAGTCGGGCCCGATGTCGAAGGTGGCATCCTCGGCGAAGTGACTCATGACTTCGTCGACGTCGTTGCGCCCCCATGCCGCGATCTCGGCCCGCACGATCTCCTCAGCGGTCATCAGTCCTCCATCGGCCGTTGTCACTGATTTACAGTAGCCCGGCCGAGTGTAATTCCGATAGACAAGAATTACGGACCGACTCGCACTTCAATCTGCAACGGCCAGTTTCGAATCCGCCCGAAACCGGACGCTATCGGCCGATTCCTTGACCGGGCCACCTTCGGCCTGCTAAGCAGATGCACAGCCCATTCAATCTGGTCAGGAGATCAGCCGTGCCAACTTCGACCGAAGCCGATCTGTACTACGACCCGTACAACATCGAACTCAACATGAACCCGTACCCGGTCTTCGCCCGGATCAGGGAGGAAGCCCCGCTCTACTACAACGAGCAGCACGACTTCTACGCGTTGAGCCGCTTCGACGATGTCAACAAGGGCGTCATCGACCACGAGACATTCATCTCCGGTCGCGGTGCGCTGCTCGAGATCATCAAGTCCGGCATGGAGATCCCGCCCGGTACGTTGATCTTCGAGGATCCGCCGATCCACAACATCCACCGCAACCTGCTGTCGCGGGTGTTCACACCGCGCAAGGTGCTCGCGCTCGAACCGCAGATCCGCGAGTTCACCGCACGCTGCCTGGATCCGCTGGTCGGGACGGACAAGTTCGACTTCGTCAACGATCTCGGCGAGCAGATGCCGATGCGGGTCATCGGCATGCTCCTGGGCATCCCGGAAGACCGGCAGCGGGCCATCACCGATCACGGTGAAGAGACGCTGCAGGGTCAGACTGTCGATGCGCTGGCCACCGGTGAGGTGTTCGCGGAGTTCATCGACTGGCGGGCCGAACACCCGTCCGACGACATCATGACCGACCTGCTCAACGCCGAGTTCACCGATGAGACCGGCACGGTGCGCACGCTGCGCCGCGACGAGCTGCTGCTCTACCTGACCGTGATCGCCACCGCGGGCTCCGAGACCACAACCCGACTGATCGGCTGGGCCGGCAAGACGCTGGCCGAATATCCCGATCAGCGCCGCGATCTCGTGAACAGCCCGGACCTGATTCCCGATGCGATCGAGGAGATCCTGCGCTGGGAGCCACCGGCCCTACAGATCGCCCGCTACGTCTCCCGCGACGTCGAGAACTACGGCCAGACCGTGCCGGAGGGTTCGGCGATGCTGATGCTCGTCGGCGCGGCCAACCGCGATCATCGCCGGTTCGCGCCCGACGGCGACGTGTTCGACATCCACCGGGAACATCACTCGCACATGACTTTCGGTGCGGGAACGCATTTCTGCATGGGCAACGCGCTTGCGCGCCTGGAAGGCCGCATCGCCATGGAGGAGATCCTCAAACGCTTCCCCGAGTGGGAGGTCGACTGGGCCAACGCCAAGCCATCGGAAACCGCGGCGGTGCGGGGCTGGGCCGCTATGCCCACCTTCGTCTAACGTTCGTCCAATGCCGAAACTGCGTACAGATCGCGAATTTGGCGATTTTCGCGATCTGTACGCAGTGTCGACGAGCTGTGCGCAGGCTCAGAACGGAAGGTCCACAAAGCCGTTCGTGGTGTTGACCTCGTCGTGGTCGTCGACGCTGTAGTGCGGCCCGACGGGGGTGCCAGGGTCGGCTTGAGCCGGCGCGGCGAAGCCGAACACGGCAGCGGTCAGACCGCCGGCGATCAGGGTGGCGACTCCGATCTTCTTCATGGTGATGCCCTCTTCCGATGTGTTCTCAGGTGGCGTCGAGCATCGCGCTACGGCCCCACAGGTCGGCGATCTGGTACTGCGTTTCGCCGGTCTGTTCCATCAAACATCGAGGTCAGAGGGTTAATTCCGCTGGCAGAAATTGATCTGCGGTTGGCAGGAACGTTCCGTCAGCTGGCCGGAGTCAGGTCTGCGGGCACCGAGCGGCTGATCATCGTGCCGCACCGGAATGCCTCGGTGGTCCCGACGACCTTGGCCTCGGGATCGTTGACCGCCGCGAGTGCCTGCGCCTTGAAAGCGCGTGCGGCAGCGGATAGTTCGTGATGTACGGGGCCGACGCTCAGGTCCGCCGGACACTCGTCGCCCCACAATGTCACTTCGGTGTGACCCTGCTCCAGCGCGCCCAGGACGCCGCGCCGAACCCGCTCGTCGGTGTTGAACAGATCGGCGGCCACCGCGACGGTCTGCGGGTGCGGGCGGTCTTCCCAGGACTCCAGGACAGACTCCAGGGGCATCGTCTCCACCCCGAGAATCGCCAGCGGACGGACATCTTCGTCGGCACCGATCAGCACCGTGACGTCCCACCCCGCCATCACCCGGTCGACCAGCCAGCCACCGGCGAACCGGACCGCGTCGACCACGCAGGGGGCGACCACATCAAGCCGATACCGCATGTCGTCCTCCAATCTCACTGGCCGGCCGCCCCGTTGCGGCCGCCCGGCTGCTCGATTTCCCGCCCCAGCATCTCGGCGTAGCTCTTGAACACGTCCGTCAACGGGAGCGAGGGATCGAGTAGCCATGAGGTCTCCATTCCATTGATGAATGCCAGGATCTCCACGGCCTTGGTGGCCGCGTCGAAGTCGGAGCGGTAGCGACCGTCGAGCTGGCCGCGAGTGATGATGTCCGCGACGATGTCGCGCGCATCCTGTTGCCGTTTGAGCAAACGATCGTGCAGTGGAGCGTCGGGTTGGATGTTCTCGACCAGCAGCACTGTGAACGTGCCGACCAGCTCGGGCGCCCGTACGAACCGGTCGGCCACCCGCTTGATCTCGTCTGCGAGGTTCCCCGACCGATCCGCGTGGGTGTCGTCGTCGTGGTCGCGCGCGTCGAGCACGGCGTTGAGCAGTTGCTCCTTGGATTCGAAATGGTGGAGCAGACCGGCCGGCGTGACCCCGGCTTCCCGGGCGATCTGGGCCAGCGAGGTGTTGCGCCACCCATTGCGGGCCAGCAGCTTCTCAGCCACAGAAAGTATCCGCTGCCTGCGGTCTTCCCCCTTGGCCAGGAGCGTCGCGTAGGGCCGCGCGCCCCCAGAAGACGCCTCTGCACCTGCAACCGAAGCCACCGGACTCCTTCGTCGAACCAACCTAGTGAACACACAGTAGGTTGGTTTGACCGTCTGTGACAAGTGTCTCAGAGAAAGAAATTCCCGGCGGCCGTCACAACCGCCGGGAGCGCCCGGTCAGAGCCCCAGCGACTTGGCGATGATCACCTTCATGACCTCGCTGGTCCCGGCGTAGATTCGGGCCACCCGGGCATCCGTGTAGAGCCGCGCGATGGGGTACTCCATCATGTAGCCGTACCCGCCGAAGAGCTGCAGGCAACGATCGATGACCCGCGCCTGCATCTCCGTGCAGAACAGTTTCACCCGGGCTGCGTCGGCACCGGACAGCTCGCCGTCGACGTGCAGCGCCACCGCCCGGTCGAGCATCGCCTGGGCCGCTTCGACCTCTGTCGAGCATGCCGCCAGTTCGAACTTGGTGTTCTGAAAGGACGCGACCGGCTGGCCGAACGCTTTGCGGTCCTTGGTGTAGCCGATCGCCGCGGCGATGGCCGAGCGGGCCTGTGCCACCGACCCCACGGCCACGGTGAGGCGCTCCTGGGCCAGGTTGTGGCCGAGGTAGCTGAATGCCTCGCCCTCCTCCCCCAGCACGTTGGCCACCGGCACCCGCACATCGCTGAATGACAGCTCCGCGGTGTCCTGCACCTTGCAGCCCATCTTCTCCAGCTCGCGGCCCCGCTCGAAGCCCGCCATCCCGTCCTCGACGACCAGCAGGGTCAATCCCTTGCGCCGATTTTCCGGGTCGGTGGACGTCCGGGCCACCACGACCACCAGATCGGCCTGGATGCCACCGGTGATGAACGTCTTCGCGCCGTTGAGCACGTACTCGTCACCGTCGCGTACCGCGGTGGTGCGCATGCCGGCCAGGTCCGATCCGGTGCCCGGTTCGGTCATCGCGACCGCGGTCAGCAGCGTGCCCGCCGCCAGCCCGGGGAACCAACGCTGCCGCTGCTCTTCGTTCGCGTAGTGCAGGAAGTACGGCAGGATCACCTCGAGCTGCGTGCGCACCGTCGACAACGTCACCAGGGCGCGGGCGGCCTCCTCCTGGAGCACCACGTTGTACCGATAGTCGTCGATGCCGGCGCCGCCGTACTCCTCGGGAATCGCCATACCGAGCATGCCGAGTTCACCCATGTGCTTGAAGACGTCACGGGGCATCCGGCCGCCCTTCTCCCACTCGGGATAGGCAGGGACGACTTCCTTTTCGATGAAGTCGCGCGCGAGCGCGCGGAAGGCCTCATGGTCCTCGGTGAACAGATTGCGTTGCACTACTTCTCCCTAGCGTCAGTCGATGAGCTCGACCAGCGTGGCGTTGGCGGTACCGCCGCCCTCACACATGGTCTGCAGGCCGTACCGAATTCCGTTGTCGCGCATGTGATTGATCATCCGGGTCATCAGCACCGCGCCCGACGCCCCGAGCGGGTGCCCCAGCGCGATGGCGCCGCCGAGCGGGTTCAGCTTGGCCTCGTCGGCGCCCGTCTCGGCGAGCCACGCCATGGGCACCGGGGCGAAGGCCTCGTTCACCTCGAACACGCCGACCTCGTCGAGACGCACGCCGGCCTTGTGCAACACCTTCTCGGTGGCCGGGATCGGCCCGGTCAGCATCAGCACCGGATCGGCTCCCGTCACCGCACCCGCGCGGTACCGCGCGATCGGCGAAAGGCCCATCGTCACAGCACGTTCCTCGGTCATCACCAGCAGCGCCGCGGCGCCGTCGGAGATCTGAGACGAGTTGCCCGCGTGGATCACGCCGTCCTCGGCGAAGGCCGGCTTGAGACCGGCAAGCTTCTCCACCGTGGTGCCCCGGCGCACCCCTTCGTCGGCGACCACCGGGTCCAGCTGATCGGCCGGGTCGGGAAACACGGTGATCATCTGGTTCTCGAAGGCACCGCGGTCCTGGGCCGCCGCGGCCCGCTCGTGCGAGGCGACGGAGTACTCGTCCAGCTGGGTCCGGCTGAAACCCCACTTCTGCGAGATCATCTCGGCCGAGATGCCCTGATTGAACGCAAAGTCCTTGTACCGCTGGAACACCTTCGGACCGTATGGCGTACCGGTGGCCCGGGCCGCGCCCAGCGGGACCTGGCTCATCACCTCCACCCCGCCCGCGACGACCACGTCCTGCTGGCCCGACATGACGGCCTGGACCGCGAAATCCAGTGCCTGCTGGCTCGATCCGCACGCCCGGTTGACCGTGGTCCCCGGGATGTGTTCGGGCCAGCCGGCGGCCAGCACCGAGTAGCGGCCGATATTGCTTGATTGATCGCCGACCTGCGAGACGCAGCCCCAGACCACGTCGTCGACGATGTCGGGGCTGATGCCCGCCCGCTCCACGAGCGCATTGAGCACCAGTGCCGACAGGTCGGCGGCGTGGAATCCGGACAGCCCGCCGTTACGCTTACCCACAGGGGTACGGACGGCCTCGACGATGACGGTTTCGCGCATTGCGATTCTCCTCTGGAATTAAGACTGGTAGGCCGGGCCGATTGCGCCCTGCTCCCGCAGGGCGTCGATTTGCTCGGCACTCAGGCCGATCCCGGCCAGGATGGCATCGGTGTGCTCGCCGAGCCCCGGCACCGCACCCATACCCAACTCCATGCCGCTGATCACCGGCGGCGGCAACAGGGCCGAGATCTGCCCGTTGGGGGTGCCCACCTGACGCCACCGGTCCCGCGCCTTCAGGTGCGGGTGTGCGATGACCTCACTGGGCAGGTTGTAGCGCGAATTGCCGATCCCGGCGTCATCTGCGGTCTGCTGAATGTCATCGAGATCATGTAGGGCGCACCAGGATTCGATGGCCTTGTTCAGTTCGTCCCGATGCGCGCAGCGATCGGAGTTGGTGGCGAAACGCGGGTCGTCGGCCAGATCGGGCCGCTGGATGATCTCGCGGGCCAACCGCTGCCATTCCCGGTCGTTGGTGGTTCCCAGCACCACCGTCTGCCCGTCGCGGGTGTCGAACGCACCGTAGGGAGCCACCGCCGGCGAACTCATCCCCAGCGGAACCTGGTCGATGCCGGAGTGCTGGGTGTAGGCCAGCTGGTATCCCATGATGTCGGTCATGGTGTCGAACAGGCTGACGGCCACGGCCGGTGCGGCACCGGTGTCGCCC
This sequence comes from Mycolicibacterium nivoides, assembly GCF_003855255.1. Classification (NCBI taxonomy): domain Bacteria; kingdom Bacillati; phylum Actinomycetota; class Actinomycetes; order Mycobacteriales; family Mycobacteriaceae; genus Mycobacterium; species Mycolicibacterium nivoides. The sequence continues at coordinate 2,490,879 of NZ_CP034072.1, forward strand.
TTGCGCGCCCGGCCGAGCAACAGCGCCATGATCGACAGCGCCGAATACAGCCCCGTGGTGATATCCGCTACCGCCGCACCGGGTTTGGCCGGCATCCCGGCATAGCCGGTCGACGCGCACGAACCGGACTCGGCCTGCACCAGCAGGTCGTAGGCGCGTTTGTGCGACAGAGGCCCACCGGGTCCGTAACCATCGATCTCCACGGGGATCACCTGGGGATGGCGCACCTTGAGGTCCTCGGGCCCAAGCCCCAGGCGCGCGGTGGCGCCGGGAGCGAGGTTGGACACGAAGGCGTCGGCACCGTCGAGCAACCGGTGCAGGACCTCCATGCCCTCCGGCGACTTCAGATTGAGGGTGATCGATTCCTTGCCCCGGTTGGCCCAGACGAAATGGGCCGCCTGCCCCAGCACGACATCGTCGTAGTCGCGGGCGAAATCTCCACCCTTGGGATTCTCGATCTTGACCACCCTGGCGCCGAAGTCGGCGAGCACCCTGGTGCACATCGGCGCGGAGACCGCCTGCTCCATCGCGATGACGGTGATACCGGCCAACGGGCCGTCTTGAGCTGCACTCACGAATTCACATAACCATGCCGCCATCGACCGGCAGAACCTGCCCGGTGATGTACGACGCGGCATCGGAGGCCAGGAAGACGAACGCGCCCGCGACCTCGTCGGCCTCGGCCCATCGCTTGAGCGGGATGCGGTTCATCATGTTGGCCGCGAACTTCTCGTTGGTCCGGATGGTCTCGGTCATCGGCGTGGCCGCCAGCGGCGCCAGCGCGTTGACCATGATGTTCTTGGCCGCCAGTTCCCGTGCCAGCGATTTGGTGAACCCGATCAGGCCTGCCTTGGCCGCCGAGTAGTTGACCTGCCCCAGGGTGCCGGTGATCCCGGCCGACGAGGTGACGTTGATGACGCGGCCGGTCCCGTCGGTCGGCATGTGCGGCAGGGCGGCCTGGGTGACGTGGAAGGTGCCCATCACGTGAATGTCGAAAGTGACCCGGAACGTCTCGTCCGTCAGTTTCGGAAACATCGCCGGGGAGGTGACGCCGGCGTTGTTGACCACGATGTGCAGGTTGCCCTCACCCAGCGCGGCGGCCTGCGCGGCGGCAGCCACCGCGGCATCACGGTCGCTGACGTCCAGCGCGGCACTGTCGGCCTTGCCACCGCCCGTATTGATCCGGTCGGCGACCGCGGCCGCGGCGTCACCGCTGATGTCGGTGACCAGTACCGAGGCGCCGGCCGCGGCGAGCGCCTCGGAAACCGCCGCGCCGATCCCGGCACCGGCGCCGGTCACCAGCGCCGAACGTCCGGTCAGGTCGAAATAGGTCCTCATGGATCTGGATATCTCCTCAGTAGCTCTTGGGCAGGCCGAGAACGTTGGCGGCGAGGAAGTTCAGGATCATCTCCTGGCTCACCGGTGCGATCTTCATCAGCCGGGACTCGCGGAAGAACCGCGAGATGTTGTATTCCTCGGAGTAACCCATCCCGCCGTGGGTCTGCAGCGCACGGTCGGCCGCACCGAATCCGGCATCGGCACACAGATACTTGGCCATGTTGGCCTCACGTCCACAGGGCTTGCCGTTGTCGTAGAGCCAGGTGGCCTTGCGCAGGACCAACTCGGCGGCGTCGAGCCGGGCCAGCGAGTCGGCCAGCGGGAACTGGATGCCCTGGTTCATGCCGATCGGCCGGTCGAACACCACCCGCTCGTTGGCGTACTTCACCGCACGGTCGAGCGCCACCCGGCCGATGCCGAGCGCCTCGGCCGCGATCAGCATCCGCTCCGGGTTGAGCCCGTGCAGGATGTACTTGAACCCCTTGCCCTCCTCGCCGATGCGGTGCTCGGCCGGCACCCGCAGATCGTCGATGAACAACTCGTTGGAGCTCACCGCGTTCCGGCCCATCTTGTTGATGGGCCGGATCTCGACGTGATCGCGGTCGAGGTCGGTCAGGAACAGCGTGAGACCCTCGGTCGGCTTCCCTCCGCGTTTCTCCACATCCTCACGGGACTCGGTACGAGTGAGCAGCAGGATCTTCTCGGACTCAAGCGCTTTGGAGATCCAGACCTTGCGGCCGTTGACCACATAACCGTCGCCGTCCTTCTTGGCGAACGTGGTGATGCGCGAGGTGTCCAGGCCGGCGCCGGGTTCGGTGACGCCGAAGCACACATGCAGATCTCCGTTGACGATGCGCGGTAGCGTCGCCTTCTTCATCTCCTCGGAGCCGAACACCACCACCGGCTGCATCCCGAAGATCGACATATGGATCGCGCTGGCGGCGTTCATGGCTCCGCCGGACCGCGCCACTTCCTCGGCCAGGATGGTGGCCTCGGTGATACCGAGGCCGTGCCCGCCGTACTCCTCGGGGATGGTCATCCCGAGCCATCCCCCACCGGCGATGGCGTCGTAGAACTCCTGCGGGAACTCGTGGGCCTGGTCCTTGGTCATCCAATAGTGATCGTCGAACTTGCCCGCCAGCTCCGCAACGGAATTGCGGATCAGCTGCTGGTCCTCGGTCAGCTCGAAGTTCATACCGCCCGACACTGTGTGCTCTCCTATTTTTCTCGGCCGATCGTCTCGGCGTTCAGTCTCGCGCGCCGGCAACAGCTTTGGCGTTGGCCTGGAAGTCGGCGAAGGTGGTGCCGGTCTTCTCCTTGTGGCTCAACGCGCGGATGGAGACATCGTGCCCCTCGGCCTGCTTACGCAGCGCACCGACGGTCGCCTGCTCCTTGGGGACGTGGACGAACGGATCGAAGTGGTACAGCCGCATGGCGTTCTCGTGGGTGATCTTGTTGATCTCGTCGTCGGGAACTTCGTAGGTCTCGAACACCGCGCTCAACTCCTCGGGGGCCCCGGGCCACATCGAGTCGCTGTGCGGGTAGTCCATCTCCCAGCAGATGTTGTCCACCCCGATCTCGTGGCGGTTCTTCACACCGACGGGGTCGGAGATGAAGCAGGTCATGAAGTGCTCCCGGAACACCTCCGAGGGCAACTTGTCGCCGAAGTCCTGGTGCGTCCACGTCGAGTGCATGTCGTAGGTGCGGTCCACCCGGTCCAGGAAGTACGGAATCCACCCCGTGCCGCCTTCGGACAGCGCGATCTTGAGGCCGGGGTATGCCTTGATCGGTGCTGACCACAGCAGGTCGGCCGCGGCCTGCACGATGTTCATCGGCTGCAGGGTGATCATCACGTCCATCGGGGCATCCGGGGCGGTGATCGCCAGCTTTCCCGACGATCCGATGTGCACGTTCATCACGGTGTCGGTGTCGACCAGGGCCTCCCACAACGGCTTCCAGTACTCCAGGTCGTGGAAGGACGGGTAGCCCAGTGTCGACGGGTTCTCGGTGAAGGTCAGCGAGTGCACGCCCTTCTTCGATACCCGGCGCACCTCGTCGGCGCACAGCTGCGGATCCCAGATCGCCGGAATGGCCATCGGAATGAACCGCCCGGGGTTGGATCCGCACCACTCGTCGATGTGCCAGTCGTTGTACGCCTGCACCAGCGCCAGCGAGAACTCCGCATCCTCGGTGGCGAACAACCGCGCCGCGAAACCCGGGAACGAGGGGAAGTTCATGGTGGCCAGCACGCCGCCGGCATTCATGTCCTTGACCCGCTCGTTGGGGTCGTAGCAACCCTTGCGGATCTCATCGAGCCCCTGGGGCTCCAGTCCGTACTCCTCCTTGGGCCGGCCCGCCACCGCGTTGAGCGCCACATTTGGGATCACCGTGTCGCGGAACTGCCAGGTGTCACTGCCGTCGGGGTTGTGCACCAACCGTGGCGCCTCGTCGCGGTATTTCTCCGGAAGGTGGTTCTTGAACATGTTCGGCGGTTCGATGATGTGGTCGTCGACGCTGATCAAGATCATGTCGTCTTTGTTCACTGCCTCGCTCCGTCCCGTTGGCTGTCACATCGGTTCTCTATGTGAGAAAACTAGCTTCTCATCTAGCGAGAATCAATGTCTGATGCCCTTGACGAGGAGATTTAGCCAGGTCAACGCACAACCTGGCACATCCTTGTTGACCATCGCCGCAAAAGATGGAAACCTCTTAGTCGGAAATGAGAACCTGATTCTCGTCACCGAGAGTCAGCCATGGTTCATCGAGAGGAGAACCGCCTCGTGCGCCTGCCCCCGTTGCCCGCCGAGGAGTGGGACGACGACGTGCGACGAGCACTGTCGGTCATGCTTCCGGAGGAGCGGCTCAACCCCGAGGGTGCGGGAACCGCGCTGTCGACCCTGGCCCGCCACCCCGCACTGACCAAGGCGTTCCTACGCTTCAGCAATCATCTGCTGTTCCGCTCGACGCTGGAACCGCAGATGCGGGAGCTCGCCATCCTGCGGATCGCCCATCGCAAGAAATGCGAATACGAGTGGGCGCACCACGCATTCATCGGCAAGTCCGAGGGCCTCACGGATGAGCAGATCGCGAGTAGCACGAGCGGCGACGGTTCCTCCCCCCTCGACCAATTGGTGCTCGACTCCGTCGACGAACTCGACGGGCAATCGGAGATCTCGGACGGCACCTGGACCGCCCTGAGCGAGCACCTCGATGAGCGCCAGCGCATGGACCTGGTCTTCACAATCGGCGGCTACGGCCTGATGGCCATGGCCTACAACACCTTTGGAATTGCGCCGGAATCCGGCCACTAACTCAAGAAGAAAGTAGAGGTAGATGATGGCGTTCTTCCCGAAGCCGGCCGCCGGCAGCTGGACCGAGAACTGGCCCGAACTGGGCACCGGCCCGGTCAACTACGAGGATTCAATCGATCCTGAGCAGTGGAAACTGGAGCAGCAGGCCATCTTCCGCAAGACCTGGCTCCAGATGGGCCGGGTGGAGTTGATTCCCAAGAAGGGCCGATACATCACCCGTGAGCTGCCGTCGGTCGGCCCCGGCACCTCGATCATCATCGTCAACGACGGTGAGCAGATCCGCGCCTTCTACAACCTGTGCCGCCACCGCGGCAACAAGCTGGTCTGGAACGACTACCCGGGCGAAGAGGTCTCCGGCAGCTGCAGGCAGTTCGTCTGCAAGTACCACGCCTGGCGTTATGACCTCAAGGGCGACCTGACCTTCATCCAGCAGGAGCAGGAGTTCTTCGACGTCGACAAGGCCGACTACCCGCTCAAGCCCGTGCGCTGCGAGGTGTGGGAAGGCTTCATCTTCGTCAACTTCGACGACGACGCGGTGTCGCTTGAGGAGTACCTGGGTGAGTTCGCCGAGGGCCTCAAGGGTTATCCGTTCCACGAGATGACCGAGCACTACAGCTACCGCTCCGAGATCAAGGCCAACTGGAAGCTGTTCATCGACGCGTTCGTCGAGTTCTACCACGCGCCGATCCTGCACATGAAGCAGGCGGAGAAGGAGGAAGCCGAGAAGCTGGCCAAGTTCGGCTTCGAGGCGCTGCACTACGACATCAAGGGTGATCACTCGATGATCTCGTCCTGGGGTGGCATGAGCCCGCCGAAGGATCTGAAGATGGTCAAGCCCATCGAGCGCATCCTGCACAGTGGCCTGTTCGGGCCGTGGGATCGCCCCGACATCAAGGGCATCCTGCCCGACGAACTGCCGCCGGCGATCAACCCCGGCCGGCATTCGACGTGGGGCCAGGACTCGTTCGAGTTCTTCCCGAACTTCACCCTGCTCTTCTGGGCGCCGGGCTGGTATCTGACCTACAACTACTGGCCAACCGGTGTGGACAGCCACATCTTCGAGGCCGACCTGTACTTCGTGCCGCCGAAGAACCTGCGCGAACGGCTGTCCCAGGAACTGGCCGCAGTGACGTTCAAGGAGTACGCGTTCCAGGACGCCAACACGCTGGAAGCCACCCAGTCGCAGATCGGCACGCGCGCCGTACTCGACTTCCCGCTGTGCGACCAGGAGGTCCTGCTGCGCCACCTGCACCACACCGCTCACAATTACGTCGACCGGTACAAAGAAGCCAAGGCCAACGGGAATGGTTCAACGAACGGCAATCACGCCGCTCCAAGTGAGAAGGCCGCAGAAAAGGATGCCGCAAATGTCTAAGTTGCCTGAAGAATTCGCCGACCTGGAGCGGTTCAGCGACTGGTGCCTGCCCACCGAGGAGGAGCGCTATCAGAAGCGTCTCAACTCGTCGATGGACGAGATGCAGGAACTGTACGACGCAGGCATGGCACGCCTCGAGGACATCATGGTCTACGTCGATGCCCGCTTCCCGCTGGCGAGCATGCCGGACGACGCCAAGGCGCTGGTGCATCTCGGTCAATCCGTCGTCATGGTGAGCTTCCCGATCGAGGTGTGGAAGCAACCGCGGGTGCTCGACAGCGGTGCGGCCTACATCAATCTCATCAAGGAGCCGGTGGTCTGATCGTGCTGACCCTCAAAGCTGCGGGTCTGGTCGACGTCGATGCCGGGACGATCATTCGTCCCGGCATTGTCCGTGTCGACGGGGACCGAATCGTAGGTATAGGCGGGCCGATTCCAGAAGATTCCGACGTGATCGATCTGGGCGACTCCATCCTGCTGCCCGGACTGATGGACATGGAAGTCAACCTGTTGATGGGTGGCCGGGGTGAGAACCCGGGCCTGTCCCAGGTTCAGGACGATCCCCCGACCCGCGTCCTGCGTGCGGTGGGCAACGCCCGCCGGACGCTGCGCGCCGGGTTCACCACGGTGCGCAACCTCGGGTTGTTCGTCAAGACCGGCGGATATCTGCTCGACGTCGCCCTGGGCAGGGCCATCGATGCCGGGTTGATCGATGGTCCGCGCATCATCCCCGCCGGCCACGCCATCACCCCTACCGGCGGGCACCTGGATCCGACGATGTTCGCGGCGTTCATGCCGGGCGTGCTGGAGCTGACCATCGAGGAAGGCATCGCCAACGGGGTCGATGAGATCCGCAAGGCGGTCCGCTACCAGATCAAGCACGGGGCTCAGCTGATCAAGGTGTGCTGCTCGGGCGGTGTCATGTCCCTCACCGGTGAGGCTGGCGCACAACACTATTCGGACGAGGAATTGCGCGTCATCGTCGACGAGGCGCATCGGCGCGGACTGCGGGTCGCGGCCCACACCCACGGCGCCGAGGCGGTCAAACATGCCGTGGACTGCGGCATCGACTGCATCGAGCACGGTTTCCTGATGGATGACGAGGCCATCCAGAAGCTGGTCGACAACGACCGGTTCCTGGTCACCACCCGCCGGCTGGCACAGGCCATGGACGTCTCGAAGGCACCGAAGGTGCTGCAGGACAAAGCAGCCGAGATGTTCCCCAGGGCCGAGACCTCCATCAAGGCGGCCTACGAGGCCGGGGTGAAGATCGCTGTGGGTACCGACGCGCCGGCCATCCCGCACGGCAAGAACGCCGACGAACTCGTCACGCTGGTCGAGTGGGGCATGCCGCCGGCCGCGGTGCTGCGGTCAGCCACCACGATCGCCGCCGATCTGATCAACGTCACCGACCGGGGCCGGCTGGCAGAAGGGCTGCTCGCCGACATCATCGCGGTGCCGGGCAATCCACTCGAGGACATCACCGTTACACAACATGTGGATTTTGTAATGAAAGGCGGTAAGGTCTTCCGCAATGAGCACATCAACTGATTCCCCGACGCGGACCGAGGATCTGATCGAGATCCAGCAGGTGCTCGCCAAATACGCGGTGACCATCACCCAGGGCGACATCGACGGTCTGATCAGTGTTTTCACCCCCGACGGCACGTACAGCGCATTCGGCGAGACCTACACGCTCAATCGCTTCCCGGTACTGGTGGACGCCGCGCCCAAGGGCCTGTTCATGACCGGCACCGCCCTGATCGACCTGGTCGAAGGGGCCGACACCGCGTCAGGCACACAGCCGCTGTGCTTCATCGAGCACTCCAAGCACGACATGCGCATCGGCTACTACCGCGACACCTACCAGCGGACCGCCGAGGGTTGGCGACTGAAGACCCGCGCGATGACCTTCATCCGGCGCAGTGGCGATCACGACCACGGCCGGCCGCACGCGATCGGTAGGCCGGAAGCAGGATGAGCGAGCGCAGCGAGCGAATCGCAGATCTATTCGAACCAGCGGCTTTCCGCACGGCGCTGCAGGATTGGCTCGCCGAGAATGACCTGACGCCACCCGATGACCATTCGCTGGAAGGTCATATGCGCCAGTTCGCCCGCGTGCAGAAGGCACTTTACGACGGCGGCTGGAGCCGCTACGGCTGGCCCGAGCACGCCGGTGGACTGGGTGGTCCGGAGATGCTGCGCGCCATCGTCGGCGAGGAGGTCGTGGGCCGCAGGCTGGCCGAACCCGGCCCCTACTCGATGCTCGAAGTGCTGGCGCCGACGATGATCGACTACGCGCCCAAGGAACTGGCCGCCGAGATGGTGCCGAAACTGCTGTCCGGCGAAGAGCAATGGTGCCAAGGGTTCTCCGAACCCGGCTCGGGCAGCGACCTGGCATCACTGACCACACGCGCGGTACAGCATCCAACGGAGGGTCACCGCTACATCATCAATGGCCAGAAGGTCTGGACCAGCTTCGCGCAATACTCGCACCGGTGCATCCTGCTCACCCGCACCGGCGATGCGGACACCCCCAACCACCAGGCGATCACCGCGTTCTTCGTCGACACCGACTCCCCCGGCATCACGGTCCGGCCGTTGCGCACCATGCACGATGTCGATGAGTTCTGCGAGGTGTACTTCGACGATGTCGAGGTCGACGCGAGCCGGATGCTCGGCAAGCCCGGCGACGGCTGGCAGCTGGCGATGGACCTGCTGCCCTACGAGCGTTCGACCTGCTTCTGGCAGCGCATCGCCTACCTGTACTCACGGTTCGACGCACTGGTCGAAGCGGTGAAACGGCAAGGGCAGGTGGTGGATCCGGACCTCGGAGAGGTCTACCTTGCGCTGCACACTCTGCGCTGCCGTTCGGCGGCAACCCAGCACCGGCTGGCCCAGGGTCACAAGCTCGGACCCGACACCTCGATCGACAAGGTGCTGCTGGCGACTGCCGAACAGCTGCTCTACGACACCGCCCGCAATCTGATGCCCGGCGTCATCGAACTCGAAGACTCCGAATGGCGCACCGAGTACCTGTATTCACGAGCGTCGACAATCTACGGCGGCACGGCCGAAGTGCAACGCAACATCATCGCGCGTCGCCTGCTGGACCTAGGGAAGGAGTGAGGCGTGACCGATTTGGATACCGAATCACTCGGCCTGCTCGAAGACACCCTGCGCAAGACCATGCTGTCGGCCTCGGGAGCCAAGCTGGATGCCGCGCTGGCCGAACTCGGCTGGGCCGAGATGCTGTCCGACATGCCAGAGGTGGCCATGCCTCTCGTGTTCCGCCTGCTGGGCGAAACAGGTTCGCACGCGTCGATTCTCAACGATGTGCTGCTTGAGACGATCGGTGGCCTTCCCGGCGGTACGCCGCCGATGCCCTATGCCGGTGGCATCTGGGTGGTGTGGGAACGCGAGGATCAGCCTGCCGGCGGCAACCCGACAATGGGCGGCCTGCCGCTGCGGGAAGTGCCCGACGGCCAGTTGCTGCGGATATCGGAGGCGCGCCGCGCGCTGGGCTGGTGGCTGGTCGGCTCGGCCCGCGGGATGCTGGCCCTCGCCCGACAGCACGCACTGGACCGGGTCCAGTTCGGCAAGCCGATCTCGTCCTTCCAGGCCGTGCGGCACCGGCTGGCCGAGACACTCGTGGCCATCGAAGGTGCCGAGGCGACGCTGAGCCTGCCTGGTGCGGACAACGTCGATCTGAACTCGCTGCTGGCCAAGGCCGCCGCGGGCAAGGCCGCGCTGACCGCGGCCAAGCACTGCCAACAGGTGCTCGGGGGCATCGGTTTCACCGCCGAGCACGAGCTGCACAACCACGTGAAGCGGGTTCTGGTGCTCGACGGGTTGCTCGGCAGCTCAAGGGAACTCACCCGCAAGGCCGGATCCGGTCTGCGGGCCCGCGGGACCGTCCCACGCTTGGCCCAGCTGTAGCGTTTCCTGCCGAGCAGACATAAAACTGCCCCTTTTCGTTCGAAAAGGGGCAGTTTTGCTGGGGGTCCCACCCGCTTGCGGGGGACTGCTCGCGCTAGGGGGTGACGGGCTCGGCGAAGACCGTGGCCGTCGAACGGCCACGCAACACCGTCGAACCGCGCACCACCCAGTGCTCGCCTTCGTCGGCATCGGCATGGGCCAGCGCGCTTCCCGAGCACAACACCGTCGACTCGCGGTCCTTGGCGTGGTCGGCCAACCGCGCTGCCTCGTTGACCGCGTCGCCGATCACGGTGTACTCGTAGCGGTTCTCGGCGCCGATGTTCCCCGCGAACACCGAGCCGCACGAAATGCCAACGCCGAACTCCACATCCGGTAGCTCGTGGAGCCGCGGCACCAGTGCCCGCGCTGTGGCCAGCGCCGAGGAAGCCGGGTTGTCCAGCCGTAGCGGCGCACCGAAGACGGCCAGCACGGCATCGCCCTCGAACTTGTTGATCAGGCCGTGATGGCGCTCGACCGTGTCCACCACGATCTTGAAGAATCCGTTCAGCAGCTGCGCCACCTCCTGCGGCGGACGCGAGGCACCCAATGCAGTCGAGCCGACCAGGTCGACATACAGCACTGCTGCCTCCCGCACATCGCCGGTGACCGCCGCGCCCTGCTCCAGGGCATGGCGGGCCACGTCGACGCCGACATACCGCCCGAACAGGTCTCGCAACCGGTTCCGCTCCGCCAGGCCGGCCAGCATTCGGTTGAATCCGTATTGGAGTCGGCCGATCTCGGACGACTCATACACCTTGACCGAGACACCCGACCAGCCTCTTTCGACGGCTTTCATGGCCAGCACGACTTCCCCGATCGGGTCGGAGACAGAGCGCGCAACCAGAAACATCGACCGCAGACCGAAGATCAGCGAAACGATGGCCAGCACGAGCACCGCGGCCTCGACCGGCGCCGTCTTCTGCACGAACCAGCCATTGGAGCGGGCCAGCACGATCAACGCTATTCCCAATATGGGCAGCCCACTGAACAGTGTCCAGATGGTGATCAGGCGGGCCAGCACACCGGGCATCCGGACGATCGCGGCCGAGGACGCGGTCAACGACGCCGCCACGATCGGCCGCAACATCCGTTGCGTCACCAGGAATCCCATACAGGCGGCCGCTATGCCGCCGAAGAGGATCGCACCCCCCATCACATACGCGACACCTCCCCCGGCATCGAGGTTGAGGAGGGTGTACACCAGGGCGCTCACCGCCCACGTGGTGAACTGGATGATGGTCTGACGCGGCGCGATACGCATGGCGGCGCGCTGCTGTTGCGGCGTCGGATTCTCGCCCGCGGCATACCATTTGAAGGTCGGATGGACGTTGACCCAGCCGACGACGGTGTCGACGATCGCCGCCGCGACCATCAGAGCGATCAGCGCGACCAGGTTCGCCTGGGTCATCAGCTGGCGCGCGTCACCGACGGTGTTGCGGCTCAGTGCGAGCACCACGAGCGTCACCGCCGCCGCGGCGGTGGTCTGCGCATAGATCTGCCTGGCCGCGTAACTCACACTGAGCCGGATCGCCCCCATCCTCAGAGGCCCAGGCCTACTTGATGTTCTGCTTCATTCCGTCGATATCCATGAGCACCGGCCATCCGCTGACGCTAAGCGCATTGCCGTGCCCGGTCTGGTGAATATCGAACACCGATTGGATCGCGGCGTAGAAGCCCTGTACGTCGAGGGTCTGATTGACCGCGCGCTTGGCCTGACGGAGCGCGAACGCGGGCATCTGCGCGATCTGCGCGGCCAGCTCAGCAGCCTGGGCGTCGAGTTCGTCACGCGGCACCACCCGGTTGACCATGCCGGTGCGCTCGGCCTCCTCGGCGGTCAAGGCCCGGCCGGTGAACAGGATCTCCTTGGCCTTGCGGGCACCGAGCTCCCAGGTGTGGCCGTGGTATTCGACGCCGCCGATGCCCATCAGGGCCACCGGATCGGAGAACAGCGCGTCATCTGCGGCCAGGATCAGGTCGCACGGCCAGCAGAGCAGAAGACCGCCCGAGATGCATCGTCCCTGTACCGCCGCGATCGACGGCTTGGGCACGTTGCGCCACCGCAACGTGTACTCCAGATAGCGCCGCGACTCGTGCTCGATGAGGAATTCCAGCGTGATCTTGTCGGGCACCGGCCCACCGCCGCGCAGGTCATGTCCCGCGGAGAAGTGCTTGCCATTGGCCCGCAGCACGATCACTTTCACATCGCGGTCATCGGCAGCCCTGGTCCACGCGGCGTCGAGCTCATCGAGCAGTTCCGGGTTCTGCGCATTGGCCGCTTCGGGCCGGTTGAGCGTGATCGTGGCGATCGAATCGGCAACGTCGTAGTCGATGTACACGTGTTTCCTTCTGTTCACAGCTGCCACACGACAGCCGCCTCCGCGACCGCGGCAGCCGCCCGCAAACAGCAACCCAGGACGGCGCCAGATTTGATGTGAAACCCTTCTTCTCAAAGGACTTCTATAATTCCCACCATGAGAATACTATTCTCACAGTACGAAAGTTACAATCTCCGACACGTTGGCCGCGAGGGGGTCTGGCACCACAATGGCAAGGCGTTCTCCGGTACAGTCAGTTCATGTTCTCCCCACTCGACAAGCGTCGGAGCCGCCAGTGACTACCGCTGGCGAAGAACCCGCGTGGAAGCAACGAGCTGTCGAGCGGTCGATCAAAACCGCAAAGTTGCGCGCGGCCCAGCGTGTGCAACGTTTCCTGGACGCGGCCCAGGCGATCATCATCGAAAAGGGCAGCACCGACTTCACCGTGCAAGAGGTCGTCGACCGCTCCCGCCAGTCACTGCGGAGCTTTTACCTGCAGTTCGACGGTAAGCACGAGCTCCTGCTCGCGTTGTTCGAGGACGCATTGAGCCGGTCGGCCGACCAGATCCGGGCCGCCACCTCGACCCAGGGCGAGCCGATCGAGCGGCTCAAGGTCGCCATCCAGCTGCTTTTCGAGTCGTCTCGGCCCGATCCGGCCGCCAAGCGCCCGCTGTTCACCGACTTCGCGCCGCGTTTGCTGGTGTCGCACCCGTCGGAGGTCAAAGTCGCCCACGCACCGCTGCTGGCCCTGCTCACGGAGCTCATGGAGGAGGCCTCGGAGGCCGGCCAGCTGCGCACGGGGATCAACCCGCGGCGGATGGCCGCGATGACCATGCAGACGGTGATGTTCGTCGCACAATCCAGCGGCGGCGCCGATGAGGCATCGGTCCACCCGATCACCGCCGACGAGGTCTGGGACTTCGTCGCCAACGGATTCGCCGCCAGCTAGCTGAGAATTTCGTTCTCCTAGAGGCAGAATTCTCCTTACGCTCAGGCGTGTGCCCGATCTCCGGACTCACCGCCATCGCGTCGCGCAATGGGCGACCGGCACCATCGGAACCCACGCGCTGCGCTCGATCATCGAGCACCCACATCTGGAGCTGAGCGGTGTTCACGTCTTCGGCGCCGGCGAGGTCGGAACCGACGCGGGCGACCTGTGCGACTTGGCCCCCACCGGCGTCACCGCCACCGACCGTATCGAGGCGATCCTCGACGCCGCGCCCGACTGTGTGCTCTACATGCCCGCGGCCCCATTCCACTCGATCGGATGGCTGCGGCATCCCCGGCTATACAGCGAACCGCGCGGTCAACGCGGTGCCCTTCGTCTGCGCCGCCGCGCCGGGAATCCGCGCGACTCTGGACCTGCCGCAGATCGTCGCCGAATTGAGTTAGAGAATTTCATTCTTCTAAGCGGAGAGTATAAATGGCCATAAACGTATCTGTCATTGACACGGCAGGCGACCCGATGACAGAGTTGCTGAGCAGGTGCACAGAACTTCACCGAGCATGTGGCAGACACGAAAACAGAACTGGGGTAATCAATGACTGGACGGGTGGAAGGCAAGGTCGCGTTCGTCACCGGCGCGGCCCGCGGCCAGGGACGTAGCCACGCGGTGCGGCTGGCGCAAGAGGGCGCCGACATCATCGCGATCGACATCTGTGGACCGATCCGGCCCGGCGTGGAGACCGCCATCCCGGCCTCCACCTCTGATGACCTGGCCGAGACCGCCAACCTCATCAAGGGACTCAACCGCCGCGTCGTCACCGCCGAGGTCGACGTGCGCGACGCCGACGCGATCAAGGCAGCCGTGGACAGCGGCGTCGAGCAGTTGGGCCGCCTCGACATCATCGTTGCCAACGCCGGCATCGGCAACGGCGGCGACGTGCTGCACGAGACCAGCCAGCTCGACTGGGACGAGATGATCGACATCAACCTCTCGGGTGTCTGGAAGTCGGTCAAAGCCGGTGTGCCGCACCTGATCGAAGGCGGCCGCGGCGGCTCGATCATCCTGACCAGCTCGGTCGGTGGCCTCAAGGCCTACCCGCACTGCGGTAACTATGTCGCCGCCAAGCACGGCGTCGTCGGCCTCATGCGCGGCTTCGCCGTGGAGCTGGGTCAGCACAACATCCGTTGCAACACCGTGCATCCCACGCATGTGGCGACCCCGATGCTGCACAACGACGGAACGTTCAAGATGTTCCGGCCCGACCTGGAGAACCCGGGCCCCGACGACATGGCGCCGATCTGCCAGCTGTTCCACACCCTGCCCATCCCGTGGGTCGAGGCCGTGGACATCAGCAACGCGGTGCTGTTCCTGGCCTCCGACGAGGCGCGTTACATCACCGGCGTGACCCTGCCGGTCGACGCGGGAAGCTGCCTCAAGTAAGTCCGGATCCCCTAGCCCGGACCGAGTGTGGCGGCGCCGGTCTGCGGGTGGCGGTACCAGCCACCCGCAGCCCGAGTGCCACCGTCGACGTGAATCGTCTGCCCGGTGACATAGCCCGACAGGCTCGAAGCCAGAAAAACTGCCGTACCGGCGATTTCGTCGACATGTCCAGCCCGACCCAGCGGGATGGCGTCAGCGATACCCGAGGGCGGACCATCCGGTGACAGAGCCATGAGTCCCTCTGTGATGGTGAGGTCGGGTGCGATCGCGTTGACGCGGATGTTGTGCGGGGCGAGCTCGAACGACGCGGTCTGCGTGTAGTTGATGACGCCGGCCTTCGCGGCCGCGTACGCGGCATACCCCGGGGCGGCGCGCACCCCCTCGATCGACGTGAGATTGATGATGCTGCCCGGTAATTCATCGGCGACCAATCGGCGCGCCACCCGCTGTGTACACAACAGCACGTGGCGCAGATTGCTCTTGTACAGCGCGTCCCAACCGTTCTCACTCGTCTCCAACAGCGCCGAGGCGAACACCCCACCGGCATTGTTGACCAGGATGCGCACGGGACCCAACTCGCCGGCGGTCTGCGCCAACGCGGCATCGACCTGCTCGGCGTCACGCACATCGGTGACGATGCCAAGGGCACCGATGGATTCGGCGGACTCCGCACAGCTGCCCGCGTCACGTTCCCAGATAGCCACCGAGGCACCGAAAGCCGCGAGGCCGGCAGCGATGCCCCGGCCGATACCGGTGCCACCGCCGGTGACAACTGCCACCTGTCCGGTGAGCAGAATGTCAGAAGGATTGATGGCCATGATCATTCAGGCTAGTGGCGAGACGGGTGATGAGGCTAGATGCAGCGCTGGATGATCGGAGACGGAACCGGGCTTGAATTTCCCGCTGATCCGGACACGCTCCGTAGTGCCGGCCCAGCCTTCCTCACCACAGCCCTGCACGCCTTCGGTGCGCTCCCCCAGAGCAATCGGATCACGGCCATCACCCGCTTCCAGGAATGCCCCGGGGACAGTACCGGACGCAAGACACTGCTCGATGTCCGTTACGCGCGTCCGGCCGACGGGCTGCCCACTGAACTGTTCGTGAAGTTCTCCCGCGACTTCGACGACTCCCGGCGGGAGCGGGCCTGAACCGGACCGGACGTTGGGGGTGCGGGTTGATGGACTGGGGCCGCGTCAGCGGGATGAATGTCGCGATGGCCCTGTGGGGTTCGCTGTGCAGCGCCGAGACAGAAGTATGGGAACAGCATCTCGACGGGCTGCCGGCCCACTTCGCCGCCGAGTTTCACGCCGCCGGCGGGCCCGTGCTCGACATTGCGCGTGCTATGCGTTCAGCTCATGCTCTACGCCGCCGTGATGGGAGTGACCTGGCTCCTCGGTGCGCCTGCCCACTTCACGGCTGCACTGCCCGATCGGCACATCGACCGCTTCGATCCGCGGATCGCCGACAACGAGCCGGTGCGGGCCCACCTGCGGATGCTCAGCAACGTCCTTCACCTCTGGGAAACCCAGGATTTCGGTGCGTTGCTCGACGAGTTCGAGAGCCGCTGGGGTTGGCCCGCGGCTCGCTCAGCGAGCCGCTTTGCGGCGTCCGCCGACCCCGGGTTCGGTGCCGATCACCCCGTCTGTGGCCAGCGCGGTGATCTCGTCGTCGGATAGCCCCAGTTCGGCCAGCAGCTCGTGATTGTGCTCGCCGAGCAGCGGCGCCGCCTGCCGGTGCAGCGCCCGTGGCCCGTTGGCCAGCGAGACAGGCAGGGTGCTGTGCAGTGCGGGGTTGTTCACCGGATGCCCGACATGTTCGAAGAAGCGCCGGAACCGCAACTGCGGCAGCTCCAACTGCCGGTGCGGCTGCATCACCTTGGCCACCGGAACACCCAGCGGCCACAGGGTTTCGACGATCTCGTCACCGGTGCGCGGTAGGCACCAGGCGGCCAGCTCCTCGTCGATCAGGTCATGCTGAACCTTCCGCCCATCGGCGGATTCCAACGCCGGATCCATCGCCCATTCCGGCTGCCCGATCGCCACGCGCAGTGCGGCCCACTGGGCGTCGGTGCTCACCGCGATGGCCACCCAACTGTCTGCTCTGCCGAACTCGTCGGTCTCGGCACTCTGGTAGATGTTCTGCGGCGCCGCGGCAGGCCCGCGGTTGCCGTCGCGCTGCAGCAGCACGCCGTAGGCCGAGTACTCGATGACCTGTTCGGCGGCGACATTGAGCGCGGCATCGACCATCGCGGCTTCTACTAGCACTCCCTGTCCGGTGCGGCGCCGGTGCTCGAGGGCGAGCATCAGCCCCGACAGCGCGTGCACGCCGGCGTTGGGGTCACCGATCGAATACGGTTCGAACGGAGTGCGATCCGGATAGCCGGTGAGCCAGCTCAACCCGGAAGCGTCCTCGATGATGTACGCGAACGCCGGGTTGTCCCGCCACGGCCCGTCCAAGCCGAAGCCGGGCATGCGCACCATGATGATGTCCTCGCGCAACGCCCGCAGTGAGTCGAAGTCGAGCCCGATCTGCTCGATCACCCTCGGGGTGAAGTTCTCCACCACGACGTCGCAGGTCGCGATCAGCCGGCGCAACAGGTCCCGGCCCTGCTCGGTCTGGAAATCCAGGGTCAGGCTCTTCTTGTTCGTGTTGAGCGCACTGAAGATCGGCGAGCGCTCCCACCACTGCTCCACTGTCGCCGGGATCCCGGCGATCAACCGGGTGCCGTCCGGCCGCAGGGTCGACTCCAGATGGATCACCTCGGCGCCCAGCATGCCCAGCGGATGGGTGCACGACGGTCCGGCCCAGAACGTCGTCATGTCGAGCACGCGTAACCCGCTGAACGGCAGCCGATCCCCGCCGGGCATACCGACCGGTACATCGCGCGGGGTCAGTTCCCTGGCCCGGATCTCTTCGGTGTGCTCCCCGAGACGGGGAGCCGGCGCCGCCTCACGCAACACAGCACCCGACAGCCGGTACGGGGCGGCGGGCTGGGTGAACCCGCGCTGCGGATTGCGGATGAACGCCTGCCGTTGCACGAAATGGTCCATGGTGGTGACGTTCTCACCGTTGCCGACCGGCGAGTTGGGGATCCGGAACGCCGACGCCAAATCTCGTACGTCGTCCACATTCTGGTTGCGTACCCATGCGTAGAGCTCCTCGGCGTGCAGGTTCGCCTGCTCGGTGATCGTGAGTTCCGAGGTCTCGTCGATCCACTCGTCGTGGCCCGACATCGCACACAGGTCCCACCACTGCTGGGCGGTACCGCATCCGAGTGCGACCAAACCGTCTGCCGCCTCGGCGACCCCGGGAACCGTGGGCCTGCGCTCGCTGCGCCACGGGCGGCCCAGCATCTCGAAGTAGGTGACCGGGTAGTACGTCAAGCCCAGAACCTGAGCCTCCAGCGCCGACAGGTCCACCAACTCGCCGTGGCCGTCACGGACTGCCCGCGCCCGGAACGCCAGCGTCATCGCCGCCGCGTACGCACCGGCGAGCCACTCGCCGACCTGTCCACCGATGGACACCGGCGCCCGGTCCTGCACGCCGCGCCCGATACCGATCGCGCCACCTGACCACGCCTGCAGGGTGAACTCGGTGGCGGCCCGGCCGCTCCACGGCCCGTCCAACCCGAACGGGGTGATCGTGGTGACGATCAGATGCGGATGCCGGCGAAAGAGATCCTCGGGAGCGATCGACTGAGCGACAGGCGATTCCGGGGACCAGATCACGGCGTCGGCCGCTGCCACCAGCCGGTCCAGCAGTCGCGGGTCGTCGGGATGGACGACCACGCTGCGCTTGCCGCCGGCCAGGAAGGCGAACAGCGCGCCGTCCTCGTCCGGGCCGATGTGCGCACCCGACGCCGACCAGCGGCGCAACGGGTCACCTTCGGGGGCTTCGACCTTGATCACGTCGGCACCGCCATCGGCGAGAAGCTTCGTGGCGTACGCCCCGGCGATCCCGCTGGACAGGTCGATGACGGTGTAGCCGTCAAGTGGTGAGCTCATGTGTCTATTCGGGTTTCGCCCTGTTCTTCTTGGACAGCCGGAAATCGGGTGGGAACTTGCTGTCGTTGTCGTTGACCGCGGCCGACAGCCCGGAATCGATCGACTCGAACATGTCCAGGTCGTCGTCGCTGTCGTTGGCCACCCCGTTGCCCATCGACTCGAAGAACGCGCTCAGCAGGCTGCCCATGTATTCGCCCTGCTGCTGTTTGAAGATCTCGAAGAACATCTTCTGCTGGAAGACGGTGTCCACCGGCCGGTTCCGGGTACAGGCCAGCGCGTACTTCTGCACTTCGTCTTCCAGCTGATCGCGGGCGACCACCTTGTTCAGGAAGTTGCAGTCGTACATCTCCGCGGCGGTGAACGGCCGTCCGGTGAAGACCATCTCCTGGAACTTCCGCAGGCCCATCATCTGGACCCACGTCCACATCCGCGGTCCCCAGCCGTGATACCGGAACGACGGATGCCCGAACAGGGCGTCGTCAGACGAGATCACCAGATCGGCGTCCGCGCACTGGTAGAAATGCCAGCCGTAGCAATAGCCCTTGGCCTCGACGATGCTGATCTTCTTGAAGTCCTGCAACGCACGGTTGCCGGCCTGGGAGTTGGCGTACCACGAGCTGATCGTCGCGCCGTTGCGGAACGTGCCCTTGGGCGGGTAGGTCACCTCCCCGACCCCGTCATCTTCGAGCCGCAGTTCCGCCAGACGCGCCGCCGGATTGTCGTTGCCCTCCATGAACTCCGGCAGATCTGCCCCGCTGCCCAGGTTGTCCCCGACGCCGCGGATGATCACCACCTTCACGTCGTTGTCGGCGTTGGCCGCCCGCAGCACGTCGGCGTAGCGCAGCCGCGCCATCGAGGTCGGCGCGTTGAGGAACTCCGGCCGGTTGAACGTGATGGTGGCGATCTTGGTCTTGCGGTCCTTCTCGTAGAGGATGATCTCCTCCGGGGTGGGACGCTCAGGCATGTGCCGCCTCACTGTTCGATGGCGCCTGGGTCAGTACCTCGGGACCGTCGGCGCCTATGACGACGGCGTCGCGGGTGAACACCGCGCCGATCCCCTGCTCCCAGACATAGCCGGTAACGGCCAGGACCATGCCTTCCTCAAGAATGTCGGCCTCGGCGGTCGCCCGCAGGTTCGTGGACACCACCGGTGGGTCGAATCCCAACCCGAGCCCGTGCGCCACCGGCATCGCCGGCAGCGGTTCGCCGGCCTGCTCGTACGCGTCCAGCAACGCGCTGGTGGGCTTGCCGGCGCGGCATGCGTCAACCAGCCTGTCCCACAGCTCATCCCGACGCCGATACAGCGATCGAACCGCCTCTGTCGGTTCGCCCACGAACACCGTGCGCGCCACCTCCGCGACGTAGCCCTCCGCGAGCACACCCGCCGACAGCGCCACCAGGTCGCCCTCGTTCACGCGGCCGTCGCCTTGGGCACGTCGCCACGGATGCTCTTTCGAGGTGATCCACGCGGCGTCCTGGGTGGCTGGGGTGCTCACCCCGCCGGCAGCCTCGGCCTCCAATATCGCACCGGCCAGGCGCTTCTCGGTGGTTCCCGGAACCAGCTCGGCGACGCCCTTTGCCAGCCCCTCCTCGGCGACGGCCAGTGCCCGTCGCAGCGCCACGATCTCCTCGGGCGTCTTCACTCGACGCGCGGCCCGCATCGCCTGCTCACCGTCGACCAGCTCGGCATTCGGAAAGGCCATCGGCAGCAGCTTGGCGAAGGTCGGTGTCAGGGCGTCGGTTCCGATGCGCCATGCTGAATCGGAACCCTTGATGTTCTGCAGTACACCGATCAGAGTCATCGGGTTCCACGCGAAGCCGTACAGATTCTCGTGGGGGATCTCCTCGGGGATGCCCTCGTCCCACGTGCTGTTCAGGTGGATCTCACCCGTGGCGCGGACGAACGTGCAGATCGGCCCGAAAGGGCGGGTACCCACCACCCACAGCTGCGGGGCGCCGGAGATGTACCGAACATTGGCCTGCCTGCCCAGTACCAGCGCGTCGAGGTCATGGGCCTCCATCTGGGTGATGGCGCGCTCTCGACGGCTGACGCGCAGTGCCCGGCCGTCGGCCTCGATTTCAATTCCCACGGGACACCTCATAGGGGTCGTACGGATATGCGGTCAGCGGCATCCAGCCGCCTTCTGTGACCACCACGATCTCCTCGCCGCGATAGCCGCCGGTGCCGTCCTCCCAGACCACCGGCTCGAACACCAACAGCATGCCCTCCGGGAAGACGAAGTTGTCGTCCCACTCCTGGCCGAGATCCGTTCCGATCATCGGCATCTCAGCCGCGCTGGTACCGATGCCGTGCCCCAGGTAGAAGTGCGGCAACCACGGCTTCTGTCCGCCGGCGGCCGCAGTCGCCGCCCGGCCGAGGTCACCACAGGTGGCACCGGCCTTGGTCACCGACAGCACCGCTTCGACGATGCGGCTCCACTTGTCGAATTGCTTCTGTTGCGCCGGCGTCGGGTCCTGGCCGACGATCCAGGTACGCCCGTGGTCGGAGCAGTAGCCGTGATACGCGATGGACACGTCGGTCCACAGCACATCGCCCCGCCGCAACTCGCGCTCGGTGGTGAGCAGGGGCAGGGCGAGATCGCCGGTGGTGGTCCAGGTGCCCTCCGCCTTCGACGCGGGCATGGCCTGCCAGATCGAGTCGAACATGTTGGTCGTGGCGCCCAGTTCAAAAGTGCGGCGCACGAATTCGGCAGACAGGTCGATCTGCCGCACACCGGGCGCCAGCGACTTGTGGATCTCGGCGACGGCCTCTTCGGTGATCTGACAGGCCCGGCGGATAGAGGCGATCTGGTCGATCGTCTTGACGAGCTTCGCCGCACCGACCACCGGCGCGGCATCCACCGGTGCGCTGGGGAACAGCGCGCTGCCGGCCAGCCGCATCGCCCCGGTCAACTCGTCGGTCGCGATCGTCGCGCCGGCGGGTACCAAACCGGCCAGGATCTTCGCGAATTCCGCTACCCCCTCGTCGAATTCGAGATAGACCGGTCCGTGGAGGTGGTCATCGGGCAGCCCTGCCTCCATGGCCGCACCCTCACGGAACGGCAGGAACAGGTGCGGGTGTTCATCGTCGGCCAGCACCACCGCGATCGGCCGCTCGACATGCGACAGCCCCGCGTCGGCCAGCGGCCAGGCGATACCGGTGGCGTACATGACGTTGCCGTTGCCGAGCAGCACAAGCGCGTCGACGCCCTGGTCGGCCATCGCGGCGTGCAGACGCGCACCGACCTCTCGCCGCATCCGGGCGAGGTCGGGCTCGTCGGGAATGTCGAGCGGGGTGAAGCCCGTTCGGGCGATCTGGGTGACGCCCGTTTGAGTGGCCGTACTCACGACAATCCCAGGAAATTCTGGATGTTCGTCGACACGATCTTGACGGCAGCCTCAGACCCGACCGCTTCCACCACGGTGGCCAGCGACTTCTCCGAGTACCCGAAGGTGCTCTCGTTGTGCGGGTAGTCGCTGGACCACATCACGTTGTCGACACCGATCTCATCGATCAGCCGGAGGCCCAGCGGATCCACCATGAACGAGGCGCTCATGTGATGGTCCCAGTAGTACCGGACCGGGTGTTGCAGTTCGTGATTGAACATGTGCCGGTAGGAGGCGAGCATGTGCTCGGCGTCTTGCAATGCGGTGGGCACCCAGGCGATCCCGCCCTCGAACCACCCGATCTTCAGGCTCGGATGCCGATCCAGGATTCCGGAGAACACGTACTTGGCGAACTGCTCGCGGAACGAGTCGACATTGACCATCATGCCGACTACGACGCTGTTGTTCTGGCACGGCGTCTTGGGCGGGGTCTCACCGATGTGATGGCTGACCGGCAGGCCGGCGGCCTCGATCTCGTCCCACACCGCGTCCATCTCGGTGCTGCCGTAGTCGTAGATGTTGCCCTCGTCGTCCTTTCCCGGATTCAACGGCAGCAGGAACGTCTTGAGCCCCAGCGATTTCAGCTGCTCGAGGGTGCTGCGGGTGCCGGCCGGGTCCCACCAGTTGATCAGCCCGACACCGTAGAAGTGGCCATTGCTGGCCTCCTGCAGCTCGGCCATCACCTCGTTGTAGATCCGGAACACCCGCTCGCGGATTCCCTTGTCCGGATAGTGGAACAGGGCGAGCACAGCGTTGGGGAACGCCAGCTCCTTGTCGATACCGTCCTCGGCGAGCTCACGGATGCGGGCCGCGATGTTGTTGGTCGCCGCGCCGGCGAGGTCGTCGTACTGCATGAGCACCCGGCCGAAGTCGCCGCCGGTCCAGGCCTTGCCCTTCATCCCGACCATGTAGGCGCCGTCCTCGTACCAGATCCGGGGAGCGGCACCCTTGAGATCATCGGGGAAGCGCTCGTAGAAGATGTCGTCGGCGACCGAGATGTGATTGTCGGCCGAGAAGATCTCCGTGCCCTTGGGAAGCCCGAGGTCACCGCTGGCATGGCCCTTGCGGTTCTTCGGTGCACCAAAGCCTTCCGGCGGATACAGGGTCGTGGAAGCGGTCATCGTGTGGTACTCCAATCGGGCTGTTGATGCTGAAGGCCGGTGTGCCGGCAATTACCAGGTCACGGGAAGTTCGTAGACGCCGTAGGCGAGGCGGTCGTGCTTGAAGGGCACCTCGTCGAGCGGAACGGCCAGGCGCAGGGTCGGGATCCGGCGCAGCAGGGTGTGGAAGACGATCTGCAGTTCGGCGCGCGCGAGCTGCTGACCGACGCACTGGTGGCGGCCGTAGCCGAAGCCCAATTGCTGGGCGGCGTCGCGGCTGAGGTCGAGTTTGTCGGGCTCCGGGTAGGCCTTGGCGTCCCAGTTGGCCGGGGACAGATCGATGATGACGCCATCACCGGCGCGGATGGTCTCGCCGCTGATCTCGATATCCTCCAGTGCCACCCGGCGCTGTCCGGTCTGGATGATGGACAGATAGCGCATCAGTTCCTCGACCGCGTTGGCGATCGCCTTCGGATCCTCTGCATTACGAAGGAAGTCGGCCTGCTCGGGGTTCTCCAGGAGCGCCAGGATGCCGATGCCGATCATGTTGGCGGTGGTCTCGTGCCCGGCGATCAGCAGGCCGGTGCCGAGCTGGGCGGCCTCCTTGACGCTGATCTCACCGGCGGTCACCCGCTCGGCCAGATCGGACACCGCGTCCTCGGACGGGTTCGCCTGCTTCTCCTCGACGAGGTTGATCAGATACTGGTGCAGGCTCATCGCGCCCTTCTGCATGGCGTCTGCCGCGGCATAGCGGGCCAGGCCGGCGTTGGCATGCTCCTGGAAGAACTCGTGGTCTTCGTAAGGGACACCGAGCATCTCGCTGATCACCACAGTGGGCACCGGCAGCGCCAGCTTGGCGACGAGGTCGGCGGGCTGCGGGCCGGCCAGGATCTCATCGATGCACTCGTCGGTGACCTTCTGGATGGCCGAGCGCAATCCCTCGACGCGACGGAACGTGAACGGCTTGGACAGCATTCGGCGAAACCGGGTGTGCTCCTCGGCATCTGAGGTGAACACCGAGCGTGGCCGCTTGTCGACGGTGGAGAGCATGTGCTCGTTCCAGTGCGGGAAGCCCTCGATGCGATCGTCCACACTGATCCGGGAGTCGGAGAACAGCGCGCGGGCCTCCTCGTGGCCGGTGATCAGCCACGGGGTGCTGCCGTTCCAGATCTTCACGCGGAACAGGCCTTTGGGGTTGCCCAGCATGGGCGGCGGCGGCGCGAACGGGCACCGCACGTCGCGCTCCATCGGGTATTCGGGGATGTCGACTTCGGTCAGCGTCTCAGACATATGGTGGTTCCGTTCCTCAAGTCAGTCTTGAATCTCGATGGCCAGGGCTGGGCAGGCCGCCGCCGCGCGGCGGGCATTGTCGGTTTGGTTCGGAGCGGGTTCGGGTTCCAGCAAGACGACGACACCGTCTTCGTCGCGCTGGTCGAACACCTCGCTGGCGTTGAGCACGCACTGCCCCGACGAGACGCACTTGTCCTGATCGACAGTGACTTTCATATGAGGTCGCTTTCGTGAGTGACCGGCGCCATCCACAGGCCGACGATCGCATCGATCAATCCCGACGCCGCACCCTGCCAGGACGCCCGCGGCACGTTGCCGCCCTGCGCCATCGCTCGTTCACGGTCGGCGCAGCTGTGCATCAACAGGTTGCGCGCCATGATGTTGCGTTCGGCGCGAACCTCGGCGGGCAGGTCTGGCAGGCAGTTGTTCATCCCCTCGATGACCTGTACCAGCGACTCCGAACTCAGGGCGTCACGGACCACGATGTTGTGGTAGGCCGGATCGGTCATCACCTGAGCGGCGAACCTGGCGTACCAGGTCGGGTTGCCCAGCGCCGTCAGGTGGTCGGTGAGCGGCTGCACCAGGCAGGAAACCCAGTCCCGAAGCTCGGACGAATCGCCGGTGTCGGCCACCATCTGCTCGCGCAGGCACTCGATCGGACCGCGGTGCTTGTGTTCGATCGCGCGGACCAGGTCGGTCTTGGTGCCGAAGTGGTAGCCGACCGCGGCGTTGTTGCCCTGCCCGGCCGCCTCACTCACCTGGCGGTTGGACACCGCGAACACTCCGTGTTCGGCGTAGAGCCGCTCAGCCGCCTTGAGGATTGCCTCCTGGGTACTGCTCGCCCGGTCGGCACGGGCGGTGCGGTTGGCTGCTGTCACCGTTACAGTCAACGCCCCTCCTGTAATTAAGTCAAGCAGTTGATTTAATCAGGCCAAGGCCCGGCGAGACCCCGCCACAGAGCGCGCCGAGACTACGGTTTTGGGCGGGATAACCCAGCTAACACGGCAAAAGCCGTAGTGTCGGCGGCCCAGGTCAGGCCTGGGGCTTCGGCTTCCGGGCGATTACCTTGCCCGCGACGGTGCCCCCGTCGATCGGCAACACGGTTCCCGTCACGTACCGCGACCGGTCGGTCGCGAAGTACAGCGCGGCCTCCGCCACGTCCTCGACCGTGCCTTCGCGCTTGAGCGGGCGGTCGTTACGCATCGGGGCCCGGATCCCTGCCTCGAACTCTTCGATGCGCTCGCGCTCCTCGGGCGAGGCCGACTTGGCCACAATCGCCGTGCGGATGTTGCCCGGAGCGATGGCGTTGACCCGGATCTCGTAATGGGCCAGCTCGATCGCCGCGCACTTGGTGAACTGGATGACCGCGGCCTTGGACGCGCGATACGTCATCACCCCGCCGCCGGCCTGAATGCCGCCGATCGAGGTGAGGTTGAGAATCGAACCACCGCCGTGTTCGGCCATGTATCGCGCGGCATCGCGGGTACCGGCCATCACGCCGAGCACGTTGACGCCCATGACCTTGTTGAAGTCGGCGAGATCGTCGTCGAGGAAGCGACGGTGCATGGTGCCCGAGACCCCCGCGTTGTTGACCATGACGTCCAGGCCTCCGAAGGTGTCCACCGCGGCCGACACCAGCCGGCCCACCTGTTCGACATCGCCGACGTCGGTGAACAGGAACCGGGCGTTCTCCCCCAGTTCGTCGGCCAACGCCTTGCCGTGGTCCTCGTCGACGTCACCGATCATCACCTTCGCGCCCTCGGCGGCGAATCGGCGTACCAACCCCTCACCCAGACCGGACGCGCCTCCGGTGACGACCGCGACTTTTCCGGCCAGCTCGTTGCCTGTCATGAAACCTCTTTCAGGAATTCCAGCAGCACCGCGATGAGCGCGGCGGGCTGTTCGATCTGCGGGCAGTGCCCGGCACCGGGAATCACCGCACTGCGGGCACCGGCGATCTGGCCGGCGATTTCGGCCGCCCAACCGGACGGCAGCAGCTTGTCACGATCGCCCTCGATGATCATGGTCGGCACACGGATGCGGCCATATGCCCGTTGCGCCGACGGCATCGGCGGTGCGTCCAGGCCGGGCCGCCGAAACCGGGCCGCGGCCAAGGTTTCCCATGCGCCCGGCGCGATGCTCGACTCGTACCGCCGCCGCACATACGCCTCATCGGCCGGATAGGCCGGATCAGCGAACAGCGCGGTGACGATGCGTCGCATCCCGTCCAGCGTGGCGTCGTAGTCGTACAACGCCGCCGAATGCTCGTTGCGCTGGATCTCCCCTCCCCCGCAGATCGCGGTGAGCGACCGCACGGGGAGCCGCGGCGCATCCGAGGTGGTGTCGACCAGCAGGTTGATCGCCCCCATCGAGTTGCCGACGAAATGGGCGTCAGCGACGCCGAGTTCGGCACAGAACCGGGCGATGTGCCGAATCCGCATGCCCCGGCCGTCGTTGAAATCGATGACCTTGGCGCTCTCGCCGAAACCCAGCATGTCCGGGGCCAACACCCGGTAGTGCTCGGCGAGCGCGTCGATGGCGCGCTCCCAACCCAATTCGGCACTGACGCCGAACTCGCCACCGTGCAACAGGACGACGGGATCACCCTGCCCCGCTTCGAGGTAGCCGGTGGTCAGACCGTCGACATCGATGGTCTTACGTACGAAGTCCACGGCCACACGATACTGATGTTTTCTGAATTGGAGAACATCATTCTCTAGACCGTGACATGACCAGACTGCTTAACCATGCGTCCCGATCATGCGTAGCGTCATGGCTGTGCTGGAGAAATCGGAGATCCGGTTCCTTCCCTGGCGACCGCCGTATGGCCTACGAGATGCGTTGCGACGGTCCACCGCTGGCGGCTCCAGCCTGGTGGGCGAGCCACCTCGAACTCGACTGGCAGGTGTTCCGTCGGTGACCCCGAACATGCGCTCGTTCCGACCGGTTTGGCCTCGACGACGCCGACGACTGCCTTGTCCAGTGACGCCAGCGATCACACCGTTTCGCGATATTGATGGCGACAGACTAAATCCAGCAATAAATGTGCGACTGCCTTGCCGAGTATTAATGCGCAACCGGTCGTATCTCGTGACCTTCTGCCGTTCATACCTTTGGTAGCCACCCCGACCATGACGACGACAGGATGAAACCGCGGCCCTGAGGATCTTTGCACGCCGTAGTTCCTGAATCGTCAACCCCGCACATCACTCCATCAACCGTGATCGAATGCATCGCAGGCAGTGTCTTGATTTCCGTCGAGCGGTCATCAGACGGAACGACAGGCTTCAATCCCGAGGAAGTACCGATCCAATTGACACGTGGTGCGCCTTTCGAGGTTGGAGACGCCGGCGGAAGGCCAGGTAGATCGTTTCCGATGCACTGCGCTTGTCCCGATAGAAAGTTGCAGGCAACGCCGTCGGGCGTGCGGAAATACACTTGCGTAGAAGGCATTCCGGGTGTCGAAGCATCTACCGCGTACTCTGCGGCATCGACAGGACTGTAGCCCCCTAGGTCGGGGAACCTCGGAGGATCCGCGTGCGCGCTACAGGCGCTCGTTACAACAGCAACGAGAACGCCGGTAGTCACAGCAAATGACTTGGCGATCATGTATGTCCTATCGGCGCGAATCGGAAGTGCGTTATCAACGGGTCAATCATTCGGGTTCACCCGGAACTGCCCGACGGTGTACGGGCTGCCTGTGTCAGTGTTCCATTGGCTTACCAGAATATCCATATTGTCTAGTGTGGCGCCGGGCAGTATGTAACCGCCATAGTTCTGAGGAAACTTTCCTGGTTCGCCCCAATAGCCACCCTGAGCCACGACGGTCTTCGACGAGTCGGCGAAAATCTGAGTTGGGTCATTACCACCACCGATTAGAACTTCAACATTGCCCGTACTTCCGTTGAAGCCAGAAAGCACAGGCCTCCCGTCAACTTCGCGGAAGCTCATTTCTCCGTAACGGTCAGGCCCGATGGGCGAAGTGGCAACCTCCCCCGGCCGGCCCCAATCCTGCCCGGTCCACGGTTGCCAGGCATCGCGGTTCGTAACTTGATCGGCGTCAACCCGGTATATGGTGACGCCCTGGTTGCGGTCAAATGTATCGGCTGCGATGTACACATTGCCGTCGTCGGCCTCGAATCCGCTGATCTGCGAGGGAACGCTCCCCGGCGCACTTGCCCGATGGTCCGGGTCATTCGGTAGTGGCGCGAGAACGGATTTCCATTCTCTCCATGAGTCCTTGCCTCCAGGCACATCGACAGGCACCAAGCCACGCCCGTTCGAAAGGTCAGTGCCCTTATTTACCTCCACAAGCCAGGATCCACCTTTGGGGGGCAGGCCTTCGTTTGTATTGGTTCCCACCACCATCATGACGGTACGTCCGTCACGCATCTGGATGCTGCCTGAAGGCAGCGCATTGTTGGCGCCCGCCTTAGTCACGGCCTCCGGAAGCGGAAACAATACGTTGGGACTGCCTTCTGGTCCGGTAATTGGCTTGCCGAAGTGTGGGCGCCCATCCGCGTCGAACGTGACAGGTACTGCGACCGACGGATAATGGACTCCATCGCCTTGCTTGTCACCTGTGTACGAGTCGCCAAAGATCGCGATCTTCTGACCATTCGGCAGTTCGATGATTTCGCCGAGATCGGCAGCCTTGATGCCAGGGATGCCTGGGTAAGCCCCCGTCCCTGCAACAGGCCCCAGGTTGCGGACTTCGCCCTCAGCCAACGGTCCGTCGGATATCCCCGGCAACAGCAGATCTTGCAACGTGGTCGGCGTACCTCCAGCAGTGACCCCTGTAGCGGTCGAAATCGCCTGTGCCAGATCACCGTCCACCGTAGCGCCAGCGGTGAGAATCCTTGCGATCCGCGCCTGCAGGTCGGTGACCTTGTCAGAAACTTTCTGCGCTGCCTCGGAATCCAGATGCGTTGTGTCCGGTGGTATTACCTGATTCGTATCGGCGTTAATCTGTACTGCAGGCGCCTCGGCGGCGTAGTTCAGCAAGTCCCGAACGTTGTTCGCCACCGTCTCAGCTTCAGTTTCGCAGCGGTCCATTGCGTTTGCCGCTGTCGTTAGTTGTTCAGAAGTGGCTTCGTGAAGTGCAGCCACCATCAACATCGAATTCATCGCGGTACTGGCCGCCTGGCCCTGCCACGTCGAGAGTGTGCCCAGGGAGCGGTAGAACTCTGAGGAATTTTTGTGGTTGCCCGCCATGTCACGCGTGCCCTTTGTCAGCTCAGCAATCTCTGGCGCGAGGAAGAGCAGCTCTCGAAGCGTCAGCGACACTGCAACGCCTCACAGGTCAGAACTGGCATCTTCAATCCCTGCGGCGCAACCGCCATCAGTTTGCTCATAACCGATCGCAGCTTCGCGGTGGCCTTCTGCATGCTTTGTGAACTGCGCCCCAAAGTGGATGCCGTCGTCCACCCAGGCAGTCAGCAACTCCGGCAACGCCGCGGCGGCCAGACCAGATCCCAGTGCAGCCTGACCTACCCGTGCCGATGCGCCCCGATGCGTCTCTGCGAAACCAGCGGCGTGGCTGTCTAACCCCTGCGCCGTAGCGTGCAGGTCCGCCGGATTCACCTGCAACGGTTCATTCGGCTCCGACATCGAAATATCCCCCGTTTAGCAACTAGATGCAGCCGAAGAATACACCCGCTGAGGACTCCGGTTACGCAGTTGTTTGAGGCCGAGAGTGCAGCATCGGATATGTCACATCCGGAGCCGGAGCGGAATTACCGCACATCTCCGCCTGCCCGGCCGAACGTGAGCAGCTGGGTGGCCAGCATGTCGAGTTGACCGCGCACCGTACCGTCGGCCAATTCACCTGTTTCGGACCAGATCTTGTCCGCGGAGTTGATCGCCACCCCCAGCGGGGTGGGCCAGGCCCGCAACGCGTGACCGATGGACCGCAGCTGCCCCAGTGTTCCCACCGCGGCCTGCCAGCCGTAGGCGCAACTGATGCAGCCCCACGGGGTGTTGTCCAGGTAGACCCGCGGGTCCTCCCGCAGATCCTCGATGTAGTCCAACGCGTTCTTGACCAGACCGGAGATCGCACCGTGATAGCCCGGCGAACCCACCACCACGGCGTCGGCGTCGCGGAGCGCGGAGACGAACTCCAGGGCCGCGGGCGTGCGCTCCAACGAATGCGGTGCATACATCGGCAGTTCCAGGTCAGGCCCGGCGAACATCCGGGTCCGGCCGCCCTGCCGTTCCACGGACTCCAGGCAGTACCGGACGGCGCGCTCGGTCGAAGAGTGGGCGCGTAGGGTGCCGCCGAGCCCGACCACGAACGGCACCTTCTCAGTTGGCGTCATCTTTCCTCACTTGATCGCAATGGGATTCACCGGCGAACCGACAGCACCGGTGATGCGCAGCGGCGGGGCGATGAGCTGGAACTCGTAGACGCCGTCGGCCGCGCAATCGGCCGCCAGTGCGCCGAGGTCCCAGTACTCACCGAGCATCAGGCCCATGTCCCGCAGACACAGCATGTGCATCGGCAGGAATGTGCCTTCGACACCGTTGGCCGGGTCGGGGTCCTCGACCATCAGGTTGTCCGCCGCCACCGCCGCCACCTGGTGGTCGTGCAGCCACGACGCGCAACGCCAATCCAGCCCCGATCCCGGTTCGGCCCCGTCACCGTTCGTCAAAAATCTTGTCCACCAACCGGTGTGCACCACCACGATGTCACCGGGCGTGACGGTAACGCCCTGCGCCCTGGCCACCTCGTCGAGCTCGGCCGGCGTGATCGGATTGCCCGGTTCCAGGAACTGCTCGGCGCCGCGGTGACGGACCACATCCAGCAGTACGCCGCGAGAGGTGATGCCCTTGCCGTCCACTTTGTCGATACCGCAGTGGAAGGCGCCGAAGCTGGTGACCGAATCCGCCGGGAATCCGTTGTAGAGCTTGTCCTCGTAGTAGACGTGCGACAACGCATCCCACTGAGTGGCGGCCTGCAGCGGCATCACGATCATGTCGTCGTTGAAGCGGAACGGGTTGTCCACGAAGAACTCGCTGACCTGGTGGGCCACCGAGTTACGCAGCCACTGCGGGCCGTACTGCGCCAGTGTGTTGGCGTCGCCGCCGTCCACCGTCATCACATGGGTCGGGTTCTGCCGGAACTGGAACGCCCCCTGCGGGCCGGCCGAGGAGAAGTCCCCGCCGAGCGAGAACACCTTGCCCTTGGTGACCAGTGACGCACCCTGCACGACCTTGTCGGGGGTGATCAGGTTGAGCGTGCCCAGTTCGTCGGCATCGCCCCAGCGGCCCCAGTTGCGCACATCGTCGGCGACCTTGCGAAAGTCGCTCATCGTCCCGGCCAAGCTCAGCTCCTCTGCACCGAGTCGTCGGCGGTGTCGCCGACCGTTCCGTCTACAGCATCGACCAGAGCCGCCTCCCGCTGGGCCAGAATGCCGCCATCGGCCCAGATCACCTGCCCGGTCACGTAACTGGCGGCCGGGCTGCCCAGGAACGCCAGCAGCGACGCCTGTTCGGCGGCCTCGGAGTTGCGGCCGAGCGGGGTGGTGAACGAATCGAGGTACTGCTGACCGTAGGCCGAGCGCAGCTGGTCGAGGATGGGGGTATCTGTGACGCCCGGCCCCGTGCAGTTGATCCGGATGCCGCGGGCACCGAGTTCGGTGGCCCGCCACATCACGTAGAGAATCGTCGCCTCCTTGGACAGCCGGTAGCCACCGTCGGCCAGAGCATCGGGATGGTCGGCGCACCACCGCAACCCTTCGTCGACCGATCGCGTCCGGATCAATCCCGCTGTGGTGGCACGGTTTTCGCGGTAGGCCGACGCTGCCAGCGAGGACACCGAGGTGATCGATCCGCCCGGCGCGATGCGCTGTTCCACCGCCTCGGTGAACTGTCGCGTTCCCAGGAAGTTGATGCGCACCACGAGCAGTGGATTGCCGATGCCGGAGGACACGCCGGCCACATTGAACAGGGCGTCGACCGACCCGTCGACCGCGCCGGCGGCACGGTCGACGGACTTCGGGTCCGCCAGGTCGAGTTCGATGAACTCATCGGGCAGGTGATCAGGTGGCCGGATGTCCAGGCCCGTCACCCGGGCACCGAGCTCACCCAGGGCACGGGTGACCTCGGCGCCGATGCCCGACCCGCAGCCGGTGACCACGACGTGTTTGCCGTCGTAGCGCACCAACTCGCTCAGTAGGGTCACGTGTGCGGCTCCGCTCAACCCGAGGTTTCCCGAGCCGTCTTCTCGGCCTGGGCCGCCTTGACCCGGCCCTCGTTGATCTCGGCCATCGCCTCGGGAATCTCACCTGCGGTGAATTTGTCGCGACCGGTGGGCAGCCCACCGAAGGCGTAGGTCTCGTCGAACAACGGGGCGTCCGACGGACGGCGGCGCGACTCGACCTTCTCGATCACCGGCTCCAGGCGCTTGGCCTTGTCCGCCACCGCCTTTGCGTCCCGCTCGATGAACTCGGGCAGGATCTCCTTGCCCATGATCTCGATTGACTCCATGGTGCCCTCGTGGCTGCGCGGGTTGAGCAGCAGGATGATCTCGTCGACCCCGCTCGCCTCGTAACCGCGCAGGAATTCGCGCACGGTGTCGGGCGAACCGATGGCGCCGCGGCCGGGACCATAGGCCAGCGACGGGTCCTCCTTGACCGCCTGCTCGTACCGCTCCCACACCTTGGTGCGGCCGGGGGTGTGCATGCCGGTCAGGTAGTAGTGCATGATGCCGAACGAGAAGAAGCCGCCGCCGATGCCGAGCCGCTTGAGCGCCTCTTCGTCGGACTTGGCCACCATCATCGACAGGTCGCCGCCGATGGCCAGGATGTTGGGGTTGATCGCCGGCGTGATCGGAGCACCCTGTTCTTCGAATTCCTTGTAGTACCCGTCAACCCGCTCCTTGAGCGCCTCGGGACCGGTGTAGGCGAAGCTCAGCGCACCGATGGCCTTCTGGGCCGCCATCTGCACCGACGACGGGCGCGTGCACGCCACCCAGACCGGCGGGTGCGGTGACTGCAGTGGCTTGGGGATCACATTGCGGGCAGGCAACTCGACGTGCTCGCCCTTGAACCCGGTGAACGGGGCTTCGGTCATACAGCGGATGGACACCTCGAGGGCTTCCTCCCACATGGTCCGCTTGTCGGCGGGATCGATGTTGAAACCGCCGAGCTCGGCGACCGAGGATCCCTCACCCGTGCCGAACTCCACTCGACCGCGCGACAAGTGGTCCAGGGTGGCAACCCGCTCGGCGATCCGCGCGGGGTGGTTGATCGGCGGCGGCAGGTGCATGACACCGAAGCCGAGCCGAATATCCTTCGTCCGCTGGCTGGCCGCGGCCAGGAACATCTCCGGTGCGGTGGCGTGGCAGTACTCCTCCAGGAAGTGATGCTCGGTCAGCCAGACAGTCGAAAAGCCGGCCTTGTCGGCGGCCTCCACTTCGTCCAGGCCGTCCTGGAACATCTGGAGTTCATCGTCGTCGGACCACGGGCGCGGCAGCGCGAACTCGTAGAACAGCGAGATCTTCATCGATTTCCTCCTGAGGGGTTACTGACGGTGTCCTGGATTTGTTGGTTGGCTGCTTGTGAAACTGGTTGCGCGACAGCCTGTTGGGCACTCCGGTCAGCGATGTGTCTGGCCGCCACGTACCCGAATGTCATCGCAGGCCCGATCGTCGCGCCCGCACCGGCGTAACTGCGGCCCATGACCGCCGCCGAGACGTTGCCCACCGCATAGAGCCCATCGACGGTGGTCTCGTCGGCGCGCAGCACCCGGGCGTGTTCATCGGTGCGCAGGCCGCCCGAGGTGCCCAGGTCGCCGAGGATGATCTGGAACGCGTAGTACGGCGGCTTGCCGAGCGGGCGCAGATTCGGGTTCGGCAGGGTCGGGTCGCCGTAGTAGTTGTCGTACGCGCTGTCACCGCGGTTGAAGTCGTCGTCGTGCCCGCCGTGCGCCAGCTGATTGAACCGCTCGGCAGTGGCCCGCAGGTTCTGCGCGGGCACACCGATCTTTCCGGCCAGCTCCTCCCAGCTGTGCGCCTCGACCACGACACCCGAATCCAGCCAGGCCCGTGGCACCTGGCGCCCGGTGGGCACCGGAGCGAACGGAATCTTGGGGATGGGCAGGTGCCCGGCCACGACGTACCGGTGGAACGAGTCGATGTCGGTGACCAGCCAGCACGGGATGTGCCCGATGCCGGACTGCTGGCCCTCGATCATGGCGTGGGCGAAGTCCATGTAAGGGGCGGCTTCGTTGATGAACCGCTTGCCGTCGCCGTTGACGACGAACTGCGACGGCATCATGCGCTCGTTCAGCATGAACTGCAGCCGGCCGTCGGGCCAGCAGATCGCCGGGAACCACCACGCCTCATCCAGCAGTTCAATGGCGCCGCCGGCCTTTTGACCGGCCCGGATGCCGTCACCGGTGGCAGCCGGATTGCCGAAGCTCCAGTCCTTTTCGAGCACCGGCAGATGTTCCTTGCGCCACGCCATGTCATGGTCGAACCCGCCCGAGGCCAGGATCACGCCCCCGGTGGCCCGGATCCGCAGCGGCTTGCCGTCACGCTCGACGACGGCGCCGAGTACCGCGCCGTCCGCACCGGTGATCAGCGAGGTCATCGGCGCATCCAGCCACAGCGGGATGTCGTGCTGCTTGAGCGCCAGCCGCATCCGCGCGGCCAGCGACTGGCCGATGGCGGCCATCCGGTCACCGAGCACCCGGGCCCGCACCATCCGCCAGATCAGCTTGAGCAGCACGGCCTTGCCGCGCCAGTTCTGCCGGATCTGGTAGAAGAGCCGAAGATCCTTGGGGGCGAACCAGATTCCCTTGGGCGCCAGGGCCAGCGGGGCGAGCAGCTCCTGCTCGTGCTCACCGAGCTTGCGCAGGTCGATGGCCGGGACGTTGATGGTGCTCCCCTGCGCCGAGCCGCCGGGCAGTTCCGGGTAGTAGTCGGCGTAGCCGGGTTTCCAGACGAACTCGAACCAATCACTGTTGTGCTCGAGGAAGTCCATCATCTCCGGCGCGGCCTCGACATACTTGCGGAGCCGGGCGTCGCTGACCGTGCCTTCGGTGATCTGCTTGAGGTAGTCGAAAACCCCGTCCGGTGAGGGCACATAGCCGGCACGACGCTGCGACGGCGCCCCGGGTACCCAGATCCCGCCGCCCGACAACGCGGTGGAACCGCCGAAGTGGGAGGACTTTTCGATCACGAGGGTATCGAGACCGGCCGCGTCGGCTGCCAACGCAGCCGTCATGCCGCCGCCGCCGGAGCCGACGACGAGCACGTCGACCGTTTTGTCGAACGTCTGCTCGGCGGTGTGTGCACTGGTGTCTGAGGTCATGCTGCGATTCCTACCGCCGTCCTGATTGCGAATCCTGCGATCAATTCCGGTGCCGCCCGGTAGAAGTGATTCCCCGTCCGGTACGGCCCGTTGACTGCCAGCGCCGCGAATGCGGCCACCCAGGTGCGGATCTCGTGCGCCGAATTGCCCCCTTCGGCGGCGATGAAGGCGTTGGACCAGCTGTCCAGATCCGTCAGCCGGCCCTCGTCGAAGATCTCCAGCAGACTGTGGTCCCAGTCGGGATTCAGCGGCCGAAGCGCACTCTGCCCATGGGCGAAGTCGTGGGCGGCCTGGCTCACCGCGGACTGCCGGGCCATGCGCTGTTCAGCGGTCATCGGGACTCCGTGCACGATCCGGTCCAGGGCAGCCGGCGGTGCGGTGGCCAGCGTCGGCACCGGTGGGTCGTGCGACAGCCCACCGGAACCCAACACCAGCACCCGCTTGTCGAGGGTTGCCAGGTAGGCGCCCACCGCCGCCCCCAGCGCGCGGGACCGCGACAGCGGACCCAGCGGGGTGGCAACGGAATTGATGAAGATCGGCACGATGGGACGCGCGGTCGCCTCGCCGAACAACTCCTGCAGCGGCTGCACGGTGCCATGGTCGACGTCCATGCTCGTCGAGACGGCGACGTCCACCCCGGACTCCCACACCGCCTCCGCGCACTGCTGGGCGATGTCACCGGCAACGTTCAGCGCACCCAGGTATGTCCCGTAATCCCCCACTCCCGTTGCGGCGGTACCGATGCAGAACGGGGGCATCAGCCGGTAGAAGAACCCGTTGTAGTGGTCGGGCGAGAAGGTGACGACCAGTTCGGGGTCGTAGTCGGCAACAAACGCGCGAGCACTCCCGACCGCTGTTCTGATCTCGTCGAGGAGATCAGCCGACGGTCCCGGAAGATTCAGCAGTGGGCTGTGGGACATACAGCACAGGGCTACTGGCATCGTTCGCACCTCCCTCCAGCACATGCAGTACGTCGAACAGGGCATTGCTCAGTTCCGGGGCACGCTGGGCGATGTCGGCACCGGCTATGCAGCGGTCCGGGCGCAGCACCAGCACAGATTCCGCGTGCACGTCGAACCAGGCTTTGAGCGCACCCGTGCGGTCACCGACGATCACCACGGAGCCGTCGTCGCTGTCCGCGTCGTGCCCGGTCCAGAACAACTGGGTCTGCGGGCGGGCCGCGATGAACTTCGCCCCCAGGGCTTTCCAGCGCTGATAGGCCCGCTCGCCGAGCAACGCGCGTGGATTGTTGTTCCAGCACAGCACCGCGAAGTTCAGCCCGATCACATCGTCGAGCAACACGTTCGACTGCTCGCGGGTGTCCACCCGCGGCTGGATGAACAACGTGCCGGCCGGAGCATCGGGTGTCGGCGGCTTCGGATGGTAGACCGCACCCTGGTCGTACCGCGGCATCGGCTTGAACCGCATCTCCAGCACGTAGCGCTTGAGCGCCGGAACCACCGACGCACCGCGAATCAGCTTGTCCCGCACCACCGCGATCTTGCGGTTGGTGGGCGAGATGACCCGCCCCACCAACGTCGACAGGTCGATCATGGCCCTGGCGTGCTTGCGGCGCTCGGTGTCGTAGGTGTCCAGGAGTGCGTCGCCGGCCTGCCCGTTGACCACCGCGGCCAGCTTCCAGCCGAGGTTGGCCGCGTCCCGGATGCCGCTGTTGTAGCCCTGGCCCTGCCACACCGGCATCAGATGCGCGGCATCGCCGGCCAGCAGGAACCGGTCCTTCCGGAAGTTCCCGGCGATACGGGAATGGTGGGTGTAGACCCGGCGACGGATCACGTCGACCTTGTCGGGATGCGGTACGAACGGAGCGAGCAGCCGCGCGACGAATTCGGGATCCTCGGCCTGCTCGTCGGTTTCGTCGGCGTGGATCATGAACTCGAACCGGCGGATGCCGTGCGCGATCGAGATGGAGGCGTACGGCCGATCCGGGTCGGCACCGACCTCGCTGTTCGGATGTCCCAACGGATCGTTGGCCAGATCGACCACCACCCAGCGGGTCGGCGAAGTGGTGCCGTCGAACGACACCCCCATCAGGCGGCGGGTGGCGCTCCGGCCGCCATCGCACCCCACCACATAGCGCGCCCGCACCGCGGGCACGTCCGGACCGAACTCGACCGTCACTCCGTCAGCCGTCTCGACCGCCGCTTCCATCCGGCGACCCCAGGCCACCTGCACATGCTCGAACCGGTCCATCCCGACCAGCAACTGCGCGTCGACCAGCGGCTGGACGAAGCCGTTGCGCTTGGGCCAGCCGAATCGTGCGTCCGGAGGCGCCATTTCGGCCAGCAGCCGGCGGTGACCGTCGTAGAACCGCAGGATCTGGTTGGGCACGGTGTGCGGCAGGACCGCCTCGACCAGTCCGATGGACTGGAACGTCCGCAGCGATTCGTCGTCGAGTCCGACTCCCCGGGGGTAGTCGATGAGGGTGTCGCGTTCTTCCACCACGAGCGTTCGGACACCCTGGATGCCAAGAACATTCGCCAGGGTCAGGCCGACCGGCCCGGCCCCGACGATGATGACGTCGACCTCTTGGTCGGTCACGCCGGCTTCCCCAGCAGGAATTCCAGATGCAACCGGTTGAACGTCTCAGGGTCTTCGTATTGCGGCCAGTGCCCGCAGTCCGGCATCACCTCGAACCGGGCACCGGGGATCATCGACGCGATGCGCCGGCCCTCGCTGACGTCGGCGGTCGGGTCATCACTGGTCCACAGCACCAGAGTGGGCGCAGTGATCGCTCCGTATTCCTTCTCCCCCAGCAGGTTCCGCGCGCGGATCTCCGGGTCCTGCAGTGCCATGATGTCGCTCATCGCGGCGACGAAACCGGGCTGGCGGTACACCGCCTGGCGACTCGCCACGATGTCGTCGTAATCCTTCGTCTTGTCGGCCATCAGCCACTTGATCCTGGCCTGCACGGTCTCCCAGCTCGGGTTCTCCGCGGCCGCCATGGACAGCGTGATGATCCGCTTCATCACCTCGGGGTCGGCCTGTGAACCACCGGCGGTGTTGAGCACCAACCGATCGACGCGGTCCGGGTGATCGGCGGCGGCCCGCGCGGCCACCCAGCCGCCCAGCGATTCACCCGAGATATGGGCACGCTGCGCACCGATCGTGTCGAGGAAGGCGATCAGATGGTCGACGTAGTGCGCGACCTCCAGCGGATGGCCGGGCTTGTCGGTGTAGCCGTGCCCGAGCATGTCGATCGACCACGTCGAGAAATGCTCGGCATGAGATTCCAGATTGCGCACATAGGCCTCGGCATGTCCGCCCGACCCGTGCAGCAGAACCAGCACGGGCAGCTTCGGGTCACCGGCATGCAGGTAGCGGGTGCGGATGCCGCCCACATCGAGGTAACCCTGCGAGAACGCCACGCCCTGCAGGTCAGCCCAGACGCTCTCGTGCTTGGTGGCCGAAACGGAACCGGATGCCGGCCCGGCGGCAGTGCTTGTCATGTTCCCCTCTCCGACGGTAAAGAGAATGATATTCTCCAAATTTGTAAGCACTTTGCTCATATAGCGCACATCAGAGTGCATTATTATCAGAGCATCACTCTCGCGGTTCTATCTGTCAAGGAGGGGCGCGATGCCGGCCAAGGCAACCCAGCCGCAGGCACAAACGAAGACCGACAGCACCCCCAACGGGGTGCCGGGTTCACAGACGCTGGCGCGCGGATTGAGCGCGCTCGCGGCCATCGCCGCGGCCCCGACCGGGCTCACCGTGCAACAGGTCGCCGACCACGTCGGCGCCCATCGCACGATTGCCTACCGGCTGCTGGCCACCCTGAGCCAGTTCCGGTACGTGACAAAGGGTGAGGACGGCCGCTACCGGCCGGGTGCCGGGCTGGCGGCGCTCGGTTCGTCCTTCGACAACAACATGCGCCAGCTCAGCGTCCCGACCCTGCGCGCACTTGCCGACGAGCTCGGCAGCACGGTGTCGTTGCTGGTGGCCGAGGGCGATCAGCAGGTGGCGGTCGCGGTGATCGTCCCGACGCAGGTGTTCTACCAGCTGTCCTTCCACGAGGGCAGCCGCCATCCGCTCGAGCGCGGCGCCGCCGGAGTGGCACTGCTGGCGAGCATGCCGCCGCGTCCCGGCGAACGCGAACTGGTCCGCGAGACCCGCGAACAGGGTTGGGTGATCACCCACGGCGAGATCGAACCGGACACCTATGGCCTTGCGGTGCCCGTGCGCCGGCGTCTGCCGTCGCCGCCCACCTGCATCAATCTCATCTCGCACCGCGAAGACGTCGTGCTGAGCGGCAAGGACGCGGTGGTCCGGGCAGCAAACGAACTATCAGCAATTCTGTACTGAAAGGCGATGCGCACATGACGGATTGGGACAACGAGGTCGACGTCGTCGTACTGGGCAGCGGTGGCGCAGGGCTCACCGCCGCGCTGACCGCGTCGGTCAACGGCGCCTCGGTCGCGATCTACGAGAAGGCGCCCACGGTCGGCGGCACGACCGCGGTCTCCGGCGGCATCGTCTGGATCCCGGCCCACGACCGCAGCGCCGACGGGCCACTGCCGGTCGCCGACGCGATCGACTACCTGCAGGCCCAATCGTTGGGCTACATGGATGCCGATCTGGTCGACACCTTCGTGCGGACCGGCCCGGCAATGCTCGACTTCGTCGAGGAACACAGCGAGCTGCGTTTCGCCGTCGCCGAGGGCTTTCCCGATTACAAGCCCGAGCTCCCCGGCGGGCGCCCGGGCGGCGGCCGCTCGCTGAGCGCGGGCCCGGTGGATCAGGGCAAGCTCGGCGCCTGGCGAGACCGGATCACCTCGTTCCCAGCGGATTTCAGCAACGTCGGCATCGACGCGGAGACTCGCGCCCGCATTCACGCCGTCTACGACGATCCCGACGCCGACCTCTGTGTCGCCGGCACCGCACTGATCGCCGGTCTGCTGCGCGGCCTGCTCGATCGCGACATCCAGCCGGTCACCGAGGCCCGCGCGATCGAACTGGTCGGTGACGCCGACAGTATCGCCGGGGTGCGGATCAGTGTCGATGGCGCCGACGTGACCGTGCGCGCCCGCAGCGGCGTCGTGCTGGCCACCGGCGGATTCGAGTGGGACGCGAAACTGGTCGAGGCCTACCTGCGCGGCCCCATGCGCGGCGCGGTGTCCCCGCCCAACAACACCGGCGACGGGCTGCGGATGGCGATGGCACACGGCGCCGACCTGGCCAACATGGGTGAGGCGTGGTGGGTTCCGATCGTGCAGATCCCCGGTGACACCATCGACGGTCATCCCCGTAGCCGCAGCGTGCGACTGGAACGCACCCGGCCGCGCAGCGTCATCGTCAACCGGGCGGGCAAGCGCTTCCTCAACGAGGCAGGCGAATACAACTCGATGGCGGGCGCCTTCCAGTACCTCGACCCCAAGATCGGCTACGCCAACGACCCGGCCTGGATCGTGTTCGACTCCGTGCACCTGCAGCGCTACGGCTTCCTCGGCGTCGAACCCGGCGACGCGGTGCCGGACTGGTTCTGCGAATCGGCCACCCTCGCCGAACTCGGCGCCAAGACCGGTATCGACGCCCAGGGCCTGGCCCAGACCCTGAACCTGTGGAATGACAATGTCTCCCGCGAGGTCGACCCGGACTTCGGCCGCGGATCCAGCGCGTACGACGGTTACTGGGGCGACAACTCGGCCGCCACCCCGGCAGGCCAGACGCTCGGGCCCCTCGACACCGCGCCGTTCTACGCGGTTCCCGTCAAGATCGGCGCGATGGGCACCAAAGGCGGCCCGCGCACCGACCGCGACGGCCGGGTCCTGCACGTCAACGGCGCCCCGATCCCCGGCCTGTTCGCCGCGGGCAACGCCATGGGCGGGGTGACGGGCAAGGCCTACGGCGGGGCCGGCGGCACCCTCGGTCCCGCAATGGTGTTCGGTTACCGCAGCGGCTATGCCGCGGCTACGGGCAAGTCGGTGAGCTGATCGGCTACGGTCGAGACGTGCTCGGGAACCCGCGCAGCGCAGCTCAGACCCGCATTCTCGATGCGGCGCTTGAGCTGATCGCCGAGCACGGGGTCAGCGGCACGTCGTTGCAGATGATCGCCGACGCACTCGGCGTCACGAAAGCCGCTGTCTACCACCAGTTCAAGACCAAGGAAGCCATCGTCATCGCGCTCACCGAGCGTGAACTCGGCCAGCTCGAGGATGCGCTGGAGGCGGCCGAGGCCGAGGGCTCGCCCACCCGGGCTCGGGAAGTCCTGCTCACCCGGGTGATCGACATGGCTGTATCGCGTCGACGTGCCGCCAGCACACTGCAGTTCGATCCGGTCGTGGTGCGACTGCTCGCCGAACACGAACCGTTTCAGCAGTTCATCGACCGGCTCTACTCAGCCATGCTCGGTGACCAGTCCGGCGACGGGGCACGGGTCCATGCGGCGGTGTTGTCCGGCGTGATCAGCGTCGCGGTGATGCACCCGCTGGTGACCGACCTCGACGATGACACCCTGCGCGCCGAGTTGCTGCAGACTATGCGACGCGTCCTGGCCCTACCCGGCTGAATCCGCGATCAATTGCGCCGCAGCACTGTACGGATCGGTGGTGCCGTCGGCCACGGCGGCAGCCAACCCGTCCAGCTCACCGTGATTGCGAAGCAAGGTCTGGGCTAGCGACAGGATCTGGGTCCTGGCCCGCGCGGCGCGGCGCGCCGGGGTGTCGGATCGGTGGTGAGCGTCGATGGCATCGACCAGATCGGCCAGCCCCTCCCCTTGAGCCGCAACGAGTTTGAGCACCGGAACAGTCGCCTCGGCCCGAAGGTCACGCGCAGTCTGATCGGCACCCTCGCGGTCGGCCTTGTTCACCACCACCAGGTCGGCGACCTCCAGCAGTCCGGCCTTGGCGGCCTGCACGGCGTCACCGGCACCGGGGTTGAGGATCACCACGGTCGGGTCGGCGATGGCGGCGATCTCGATCTCGGACTGCCCTACGCCCACCGTCTCCAGCACGATCAGGTCGTAGGCCAGCGCGGCCAGCAGCCGGATCGCCGCGGGTACCGCGGCAGCCAGCCCACCCAGATGCCCACGGGTCGCCACCGATCGGATCAGCACATCGGGATCGTTGATGTGGGCGGCCATCCGGATCCGGTCCCCGAGTAACGCACCGCCGCTGTACGGCGACGACGGATCCACCGCCAGCACCGCGACCCGCAGACCGCGCTCTCGGTAGGCGCCGACGAGCGCGCCGACCGTCGTCGACTTTCCGGCTCCCGGCGGCCCGGTGACCCCGATGACGCGCGGAGATGCCGGGCCGAGCACCGCGAGAACCTCGTCGCGACGGTCGCTTTCGACCAGGCTCAGCAATCGCCCGACGGCACGCTGGGACCCGCCGCGCGCCGCGGTGATGAGCTCCTCGATGCTGGGTGGGCTGGTCATCACAGTCGACATTACGGTGCAGGCACCTCGATGACCGTCGCCGAGCCCATACCGCCCCCGGCACACATGGCGGCCACGCCGATACCGCCACCGCGCCGGCGCAACTCATGGACCATCGTGGCCAGCATGCGCGCCCCGGTGGCGGCCACCGGATGGCCCAGCGAGCAACCGCTGCCGCTGACGTTGACGATCTCCGGGTTGATGTCGAGCAGCTTGATAGTGGCCACGCACATCGACGCAAAGGCCTCGTTGATCTCGAACAGATCCACGTCCGACAACGAAAGGCCTGCCCGGCCAAGTGCTTTGGTGATGGCTTCGACGGGGGCCAGCCCGGTCGAGGCCGGGTCGACGCCCACCGAGGACCAGGACTTGATGGTCGCCAGGGCCGGCAGCCCGAGCTTGTCGCTGGCGATGGTCAGCAGTGCGGCCGCGTCGTTGGCGCCGCACGCATTTCCCGCGGTGATCGAGAACCCGTCGATCTCTGGATGCAGCGGCTTGAGCGCCGCCAGTTTCTCCAGTGTGGTGTCACGACGCGGATGCTCGTCGGTATCGAACAGCCCATGGGGAGTTTGGATGGGGACGATCTCCTCCTTGAACCTGCCCTCGTCGATCGCCGCGACCGCCTTGAGGTGCGAGCCCAATGCC
The DNA here is from genome assembly GCF_003855255.1 of Mycolicibacterium nivoides. NCBI lineage: Bacteria > Bacillati > Actinomycetota > Actinomycetes > Mycobacteriales > Mycobacteriaceae > Mycobacterium > Mycolicibacterium nivoides. The sequence continues at coordinate 2,534,720 of NZ_CP034072.1, forward strand.
CACTGGTCCATCTCCTCGCGGCTCACCCCGGCCTTTACCGCGGCGTTCCAACCGACTGTGATCGACATGTCCATATTGGGTGCGTCCGGCCGGTCGGGATGCGTCGGCGGGAACCAGTTGACCCACTCGGCGTCCTTGGCACTGCTTGTCGCGCGGACGAACCGCGGTGAGGTTGAGGCCGAGTTCACCCCGCCGGCCAGGATCAGCCGGTCCATCCCGGCGCGGATGCTGGCGGCCGCACTCTGCACGGCCGCCTGACCGGCCGCGCAGTGCCGATTGATCGACGCTCCCGGGACCGTCGTGAGACCGGCGGTGATCGCGGCGTGGCGGGCGATGACGCCTCCACCGTAGAGACCTTCGCCCAGGATCACGTCGTCGACTGGGACCGTGCCGCGCCCGGCCAGGTCATCGACCGCAGCGCGCACCACATGGTCAGCGAGCGCGTAGGCGTCCGTATCGCGCAACGTGCCCTTCTTCGCTGTGCCGATAGGAGTACGCAGCGCGGACACGATGACGGCTTCAGGCATTGATCTGCTCCCTGGTTCACCCGGTAAGAGAATGCTATTCTCGCAGTCAGAGAGTCTCAGTTGCAAGAAGGGGAACCGTATGCAAATCGCCGGTAGTTCCGCGATCGTCGTCGGCGGTGCGGGTGGCCTGGGTGAGGCGACCGTCCGCCGCCTGCAGGCGGCGGGAGCCAAGGTGGTCGTCGCGGACCTCGCCGACGAGAAGGGCGCCAGCCTGGAGAAAGAGCTGGGTGTGCGCTATGTGAGCACCGACGCCACCTCCGAGGAGTCGGTACTCGCTGCCATCGCCGAGGCCGAAGCGCTTGCCCCGCTCCGCATCTCCGTGGACACCCACGGCGGGCCCGCCGCCGGCGGCCGATTGGTCGGCAAGGACGGGTCCCCGCTGGACCTCGACGGGTTCAAGAAAACCATCGAGTTCTATCTGACCGCGGTGTTCAACGTGATGCGCTTGTCCGCCGCGGCGATCGCCAAGACCGAACCGCTGGAGGAAGGCGGTCGTGGCGTCATCGTCAACACAGCTTCGATCGCCGGGTTCGAGGGCCAGATCGGCCAGCTGCCGTACTCGGCGGCCAAGGGCGGCGTGCTCGGCATGACACTCGTCGCCGCACGCGACCTGTCGCCTCTGGGCATCCGGGTCTGCACCATCGCCCCCGGCACCATCAACACACCCGCCTACGGCAAGGCCGCCGATCAGCTCGAGCAGTACTGGGGTCCGCAGGTGCCGTTCCCCAAGCGCATGGGCCGCTCGGTCGAGTACGCCCAGTTGGCTCAGAGCATCATCGAAAACGACTATCTCAACGGCGAAATCATCCGCCTGGATGGGGCATTGCGCTTCCCGCCCAAGTAATAGTCTTTCGCGATGAACCTGACCGGAAAGGTCGCCTTCGTCGCCGGTGCCAGCCGCGGCATCGGCGCGACGATCGCTGCCGCACTGGCCGCCGAAGGTGCCGCGGTGGCCGTGGCCGCGCGCTCCGAACAGCCGGGCAAGCTGCCCGGCACCATCGGCTCGGTGGCGGCGGACATCAACGATGCGGGCGGGCGGGCGATACCGGTCGCCTGTGATGTCACCGACGAGGATTCGGTCAACAAGGCTGTCGCCGCGGCGGTTTCGGAGTTCGGCGGTATCGACATCCTGGTCGCCAACGCCGGTGTGCTGTGGCTCGGCCCGGTCGAGACGACACCGCTCAAACGATGGCAACTGTGCCTGGACGTCAACCTCACCGGAGTGTTCCTGGTGACCAAGGCCGTCATCCCGCACGTTCGCGAACGCGGCGGCGGTTCGCTCATCGCGATCACCACCACCGGAGTCGACATGGTCGAGCACGGTGCCAACGCCTACTGGGTGTCCAAAGCCGCGGCCGAACGTCTCTATCTCGGCCTGGCCGCCGATCTGCGTGATGACAACATCGCGGTCAACTGCCTCAGCCCATCACGCGTGGTATTGACCGAGGGATGGCAGGCCGGCGGCAGCGGGCTGCAGATCCCGCCGGAGATGGTCGAGCCGCCCGAGGCGATGGGACTCGCGGCGGTACGCCTGGCCGGTCAAGATGCCGGCGGCGTCACCGGTACCGTGCAGCGCTCCGAGGCCCTCACCTTCTAGTTGCACCGAGTTGCCCCGCGAGCGACCGTGTCTGTACGCCAACACGCCGTAAATTGCGTACATTAGCGGTCGCTCGCGGGGCAGAACATCAGTTCTTGGCGATCAGGCCGTCCACGATCCGATTGAAATCGGCAGTGCCGAACGAGACGTACTCGGCGAGGTTGGCGTAGTCCAGCGACGCCATCACCTGTTGCTCCAGCTGGATGTTCATCAACCGCTTGGTGGCTTCGACCGCCTGCTTGGGCAGATCGATCAGCTTCTTCGCACACGCGATCGCCTCGGCCAGCGGGTCCTCGACCACATGATTGGCCAATCCCAGTTCGACTGCCCGCTGAGCCTTGATCCGCACGCCGGTGAGCGCAAACTCCTTGGCCTGCAACAGGCTGATCTGCGAACCCCACACCAGCGGGCCACCGTCGGCGGCGACCAGCCCGATCTGTACGTGCGGATCGGCGAAGTGTGCGTTCTCGGCCATGTAGACGACGTCCGACAGCGCGGCCAGGCTGCAGCCCAGCCCGACGGCCGGGCCGTTCACCGCGGCGACGACCGGGATGCGGCAGCGCACCATGCCGATGACGAGGTCGCGTCCGTGCTTGATCGTCTTCTGGCGCAAGGCTTCATCACGCCGCAACTCGTCGAGATAGTTGAAGTCGCCGCCCGCGGAGAACGCCCGGCCGGCACCGGTGATCACCGCGGCACGCGCGTCGGCGTCCTCGTTGAGCGCCTCCCACAACCGCGCGAGCCCGACGTGCAAGTTGTCGTTGACCGCATTGAGCGCATCGGGGCGGTTCAGCGTGATGATGCGCAGCGCGCCGTCGGCCCGCACATCGATTTCGTCTGGCATTCCGTACATGTATCTAGACTCCCAGCCCGAGGATTCGTGACGCGATGATGTTCTTCTGGATCTGCGATGTGCCACCCATGACGCTCTGGGCGCGGCTGTAGAGATACGCGCTCAGCAGCTCGGGATCGCTGGTACCGGTCACCGCCAGCGCGGCATGCCCGACGGATTGCTCGACCCAGGTCATCAGCAGCTTGTCCAACGAGCCCTCCGGGCCGTGCTTGAGCCCGTCGAGTTGTTCGGACAGCCGCCGTCGCACATGCAGCCGCAGCATCTCGGCCTGCACACCCGCCCACGCGAGGTCTTCGGGCACCTTCCCATCGACCCGAGAGGCCATCTCGCGCACCAGCTTTCCGTAGCGCGCCGAATAGCCGAGGGTGGACGGTTCACGCTCATGGCTGACCACCGTCATGGCAAGGCGCCAACCGTCGCCCGGCTCGCCCACCATGTTCGAGGCCGGCACCACCGCACCGTCGAACGCCACCTGACCGAACTCCGTGGTGACACCGTTGATCATCTGCAACGGCCGCTGCTCGATGCCGTCCTGGTGCATCGACACGATGAATGCCGAAATGCCCTTGTGCCGGGCCACATTCTTGTCGGTGCGGGCCAGCACCAGGCACCAGTCGGCCACATCGGAGTAGCTGGTCCAGATCTTGTGCCCGTTGATGATGTAGTTGTCGCCGTCGCGCGTCGCCGTCGTGGTCAGCGAGGCGAGATCCGAGCCGGCGCCGGGCTCCGAAAAGCCCTGGCACCAACGCTCGGTGCCATTGATCATCCCCGGCAGGAACCGCTGCTGCAGCTCCTTGCTGCCGTGATGACCCAGGCCGACCACCAGATAGCCGAGGCTGGGCCGCGGCGGCGCACCGGCGCGGGCCAGCTCCTCGTCGACGATGACGTCGTAGACCGGCGGCAGGTCCTGCCCGCCGAACTCCTCAGGCCAGGATGTACCGAAAAACCCTGCGGCATAGAGGGCCTGATGCCACTCCCCCATCCGGGCCCAGTAATCGTCGCCGGAGGCCTTGAAGGACGCGGCGTTGTCGGCCAGCCAGGTCCTCAGGCGGTCCCGGAAGGCGGCTTCCTCAGGTGAATCACGAAAGTCCAAGATCAGTGACCTCCAAGTCCTCTAGCTTGACGGGCCACAGCTCGGTGGCCACCAGAACCCGGCGCAGATACACATGCGCCAGGCATTCCCAGGTGTTTCCGATTCCGCCGTGCACCTGGATCGCGGTCTCGCAGACGGTGCGCGCGGCGCGGGCGCAGTAGACCTTGGCGATCTTTCCTGCCCGGACAGCTTCCTCGGCCGGCAGCTCGTCGACGGCCCATGCCGCGTGCCGCAGCACGCTGATCGATCCCTCGATCAGGGCGAGCCCCTCGGCCAGCAGGTGCGCGACAGCCTGGTACGACCCGATCGTCGAGCCGTACTGCTCACGGACTTTCGCGTAGTCGACGGCCAGCGCGTGCGCCCCGCGGGCGGCACCGACCAGGTCGGCGCTGGTGGCGGTCAGCGCGAGCGCCTGCCAGCGCAGGGCGTCCTCGCCCGACAGCTCACCGAGCTCGGCGGGCGACTCGACCGCGCCCACCGTGCTGCGGGTCAGATCCACACCGGCAGTGGCGGCTTCGTCGGCGCCGACCTTCACCTCTCGATCGAGCCGACAGGCGAGATCGTCGGCGAGCACCGGCCCGAGGAACGGCACGTCGACCAGACCGCGTCCGAACTCCTCGGCGATGATCGCCACTTCCACGCCGGACGCACCGTCGGAACGCAGCGTGCGCCACTCGGTTGCGGCGACCGTGCTCTCCAACCGGGCGATCCGGCCCTCATCCGACAGCTCTCCGACCGCATCCGGTCCGAGATCGTCGGCCAGTTTCGCTGCGGCCTCTCGCAGCTGCTGCTGTTCAGACGTCAGACGAACGTCCATGCCGCTCCTTCAGCACTCGTCGCAATACCTTTCCGGAAGGTAACCGGGGTATCTCGGTTACGAACTCAACGCGGCTGGGCCGCTTGTACGAGGCCAGCCGCTCACCGACGAGGTCGATGAGCTCCTCTGCCGACACCGCAGAATGTGTCGTCACGGCGGCCACGACGGCCTCGCCGTCGGCCGCGTCGGTCACACCGAACACCGCACAGTCGGTGACCGCAGGATGGCCGTGCAGCACCGCCTCGACCTCGGCCGGTGCCACCTGGAAGCCGCGGACCTTGACCATCTCCTTGGAGCGGTCCGTGATGCGCAGGTATCCGTCGTCGTCGAGGTAGCCGATGTCGCCGGTGCGGTACCAGCCGTCGCAGAATGCGCCCGTGGTGGCGTCCTTCGGCAGGTATCCGGCCATCACCGAGTCCGACCGAACCTGGATCTCACCGTCCTCGCCGATGCGGACGTCGACCCCGCGCACCGGGGTGCCCACGGTGTCGATGTGGGTGGCATCCAGCGGATTACACGCGATCACGGGGAGCTCGGTGGTGCCGTAGGCGGTCAGCCACCGGACCCCGGTACGTTCGGTGACGGCGTCGGCGACACTGCGGGTCACCGGGGTGGCGCACCACATCACGTAGCGCAGCGACGACAGATCGTAGCGGCCGAGATCGGGGTGCGCGGCCAGCGCCAGAGCAATTGGCGCCACGGCCATTTCGATCGTGATGCGATCGGATTCGATGTGACGCAACATCGTGTCGACATCGAACCGGCGGTGCAGGCGCATCCAGGCGCCGGTGTCGAGCACCATGGCGATGTTCAGCAACCCCAGGATGTGCGACGGCGGCGTCATGATCTGCATGCGGTCGGCGCTGGTGAACCCCAGCGCGTCACGCCAGTGGTCGATGGCCGCGGCGAACCCGCGATGGGTGTGGCGCACCGCCTTGGGCAGGCCGGTGGTTCCCGAGCTGAAGACGAACAGCGCATCACTGTCCGGGTCGGGCGTATCGAACCGCCGCAGACCCGGCGTGACGGGCTCGTCGAGATGCAGCATCGGCATCTGTGCGGCCAGCACCTCGTGATCGCCCACCGCATGACTGGGCGCGGTCAGCGCCAGGACGTGGGCGACCTCGGCGGCCTTCCAGGCCGGGCTGATCAGCACGGCCACCGCACCCAGGCCCCAGATCGCGCGCAGGGCGACGACGAACTCGGGACGGTTGGACGACATCATGGCGACGCGATCACCCGGCCTGACGCCCCGGTGCTCCAGCTCCGTGGCCATCCCGCTGGTCAGCGCATCGAGTTCGGCCAGGGTGTACTCGCGGTCATCGAAGGCGAGCACGGCAGAGGTGCGCACACGAGGAGCAGTTGTGATCCCAGTCAAGATTCACAACCCCTTTCCCCAGGCTCCGCTGGGCGTCGAGCACACCGAGAAGATACTATCAGCTAGCGAGAATGGTATTCTCTTCATATCAGAACGTACTTGCACAGGGGAGTCACATGACGGCAGATCCGACGGTCGGTAGCGAAGCGGACGGCAAGGTCACGATCGTCTTCGATCGTGAGCAGTTGTCCGTACCCCGCCGACAGGGCGAAACACTGCTGGAGAGCGCGCGCCGCGCCGGGATGACGCCTCCGTTCTCCTGCGAGGCCGGCAACTGCGGCACCTGCATGGCCAAACTCCTCGAGGGGACCGCCACCATGCGCGTCAACGATGCGCTCGATGACGACGAGGTGGCCGAGGGCTACGTACTGACCTGCCAGGCGATCCCGGACTGCGATTCAGTGACGGTCTCCTACGACGAGGATTGAGCATCTGATGACGGCGCCGCCGATCCCTCCAGGGGTGCGGCGGCGTACTCATCGAATGCCGGCGCCGGCCGGTAGTCCGGCGCATAGCCGGCGACGTGCACGGGGCTACCCACCAAGCGGAGATCGCCCGCGCTGACGAGCATCTCGGGCGTCGCGTCCAGCGCCTGCGGCAGGGTACGCACCGCGGCAGCCGGAATCCCCAGCGGCTTGAGCCGTGACTCCCAGCCCGCGGCGGTATCGGTCGCCAGCGCGGCGGTCACCACGTCCAGGACCTCGTCTCGCCGAGCCGCCCGCTCGGCCATGGTCTCGAAACCGTCGACCCCGGCCTCACCGGCAAACGACTTCCAGAACCCGTCGTGGGTGATGAACAACGCCAGATAGCCATCGGCCGTCGGGAACAGTTGCGCGGGGACGTAATACGAATGCGCCCCGAACGGATGGCGGCGCGGTTCGGCACCGTCGTTCAGATAGGCCGAGGCGCGGTAGTTCAGCTGCGAGAGCATGACATCACGCAGCGAGACATCCACCTGGCCGCCGTTGCCGGAGACGATCATCGCCAACAGGCCCAGTGCCGCGGTCAGCCCGGTCGAGTTGTCCGCCGAGGAGTAGCCCGGCAGGGTTGGCGGGCCGTCGGGATCGCCGGTCATCGCGGCCACTCCGGTGGCGGCCTGGATGACGTAGTCGAACGCCGGGTCGTCTCCCCCGTCCAACCCGAATCCCGTCATCGCGACACAGACGATCGTGGGATTGAAGCGTCGCAGGTTCTCATAGGTGAGGCCCAGCCTGCGGATCACCGAAGGCTTCATGTTCACCAGCAGGGCGTGCGAATCAGCCACCAGTCCAGCGAGTTTCGCCTGACCGCCCTCGGAGGCGAGGTCGATGCAGATGCTGCGCTTACCCCGGTTGAGGCTGGCGAAATAGCTGTCGCTGACCTGACGGGAGATCTCCCCGCCGGGTGGTTCGACCTTGATCACCTCAGCGCCCAGGTCTGCCAGCATCATGGTGGCGTACGGGCCGGCCAGCATGACGCCGACCTCGATGATGCGGATGCCCGCCAGCGGCGCGGTCATTTCACCGAGACTACGGTTTGTGACGGGATCATCGCACAGCCTTGGCGAGTTCGGCGATCACCTCACGCGTGCGGTACTTCGACGCGATCAGCTCGTCGCGGTTGTCGCCGATCGGCAACAGCCGCACCGACAGGTCCGTGACACCCGCATCGGCGAACTGCTTGAACCGCTTCAGGATTGATTCCTCGTCGCCCGCGGCGAGCAGATCGCCGACGTTACGGGCCTCGCCGCGGTCCAGCAGCCGCTGGTAGTTGGGCGAGGTCTCGGCTTCGGCGAGGACGCGGTTGGCGCGGTCCTTGGCTTCCTCGATCTCGGAGTTGGCGCACAGCGTGACCGGGATGCCTGCGACGATGCGCGGCGCGGGCTTACCGGCTTCGGCAGCCGCCTTGTTGATCTTCGGGGCGATGTGCTCGCCGATCGCCTTCTCGTCGGCCATCCACAGCGACGTGCCGTCGGCGTGCTCACCGGCGATCTGCAGCATCACCGGGCCCAGCGCGGACACCAGCACCGGCATCGGGGTGTCGGCGCCCAGCACCGTCGGGTTGTGCACGGAGAAGGAATCATTCTCCACGTCAACGTCTCCGGGTCCGGAGATGGCTGCGTTCAGCACCTGCAGGTAGTCCCGGGTGTAGGCGGCCGGCTTGTCATAGGGCAGGCCCAGCATGTCGCGGACGATCCAGTGGTGCGACGGCCCGACACCCAAGACCAGACGGCCATCCGAGATGGCGTGTACCGACAGCGCCTGCCGCGCCAGCGCGATCGGGTGTTGCGCCTGCAGCGGCACCACCGCGGTGCCGAGTTCGATGCGCGACGTGTTCGACGCCATCAGCGCCACCATGGTGAGCAGGTCGAAGTCGTTGGGCACCTGCGGCATCCACGCACTGTCCAGTCCGGCCGACTCGGCCCACTGGATGTCGGAGATCAACTTGGAGACCTTGCGGGCCATGTCGCCGCGCTCGGCCCCGATCATCACGCCCAGCCTCATGACTCCGAAACCTTTTCTGTCAGCGCACGAACATCGGTTACCAGGGTGTCGAGCGACGTCCCCGTCGGGAACACCGCTGCCGCACCGGCATCCAGCAGTTTCTGGACATCGGACTGCGGGATGGTGCCGCCGACGACGACGGCGATGTCACCGGCATCGGCTGCCCGCAACGCCTCCACGGTGCGCGTGGTCAGCGCGACATGCGCACCCGAGAGGATCGAAAGACCCACCAGTGCGACGTCTTCCTGCAACGCGATCGACACGATGTCCTCGATGCGCTGCCGGATACCGGTATAGATGACCTCGAATCCGGCGTCACGCAGCGTCCGCGCGACGATCTTGGCGCCGCGGTCGTGGCCGTCGAGACCCGGTTTGGCAACGAGTACACGAGTCGCCATCGCTAGAACACCACCGGCTGCTGGAACTCGCCCCACACCGACTTCAAGGTCGACACCATCTCTCCCACTGTGCAATACGCATTGGCGCAGTCGATCAACCGGTGCATCAGGTTGTCCGCCCCCGGTCCACTGCCTTCGGCACCTCTGGCCAGGGCAGCCAGAGTCTCTTTGACCGCAACGTCGTCGCGCTCGGCCTTGACCTTGGACAGCCGCTTGAGCTGCAGATCGCGGCCCTCAGCATCGAGCTCGTAGGTGTCGATATCGGGCGCCGGCTCGTCGGTGACGAACTTGTTTACCCCGACTACCGGACGTGCCCCCGACTCGACCTCCTGATGGATCTTGAACGCCTCGTCGGCGATCAGGCCTTGCAGGTAGCCGTCCTCGATGCAGCGGACCATGCCGCCGTGCTTCTCCAGGTCGTCCATGATCTCGATGATCTTGGCCTCGGTGGCGTCGGTGAGCGCCTCGACGAAGTACGAACCGCCAAGCGGGTCGGCGACTTTGGTGACACCGGTTTCGTAGGCCAGGATCTGCTGGGTCCGCAGGGCCAGCGTCGCCGACTCCTCACTGGGCAGGGCGAACGGTTCGTCCCACGCCGCGGTGAACATCGACTGCACGCCGCCCAGCACCGCGGCCAGAGACTCGTAGGCCACGCGCACCAGGTTGTTCTGAGCCTGCGGCGCGTACAAAGAGGCCCCGCCCGCCACACAACCGAACCGGAACATCGAGGCTTTGTCGGTGGTCGCACCGTAGCGCTCCCGCACGATCGTGGCCCAACGACGCCGGCCGGCACGATATTTGGCGATCTCCTCGAAGAAGTCACCGTGGGTGTAGAAGAAGAACGAGATCTGCGGGGCGAACTTGTCGATCGTCATGCGGCCGCGCTCGACCACCGTGTCGCAGTAGGTGACGCCATCGGCGAGCGTGAAGGACATCTCCTGCACCGCGTTGGCGCCCGCGTCGCGGAAGTGCGCACCCGCCACCGAGATCGCGTTGAACCGCGGCACCTCGGCGGCACAGAACTCGATGGTGTCGGCGATCAGCCGCAGCGACGGCTCGGGCGGCCAGATCCAGGTCCCGCGCGACGCGTATTCCTTGAGGATGTCGTTCTGGATGGTTCCGGTCAGCTTCTCGCGCGGCACGCCCTTCTTCTCCGCGGCGGCGACGTAGAAGGCCAGCAGGATGGCCGCGGTGCCGTTGATGGTGAAGCTGGTGCTGATCTTGTCCAGCGGGATGCTGTCGAACAGGATCTCGGCGTCGGCCAGGGTGTCCACCGCGACGCCGACACGACCGACCTCCTCGCCGTACTCTTCGTCATCGGAGTCGTAGCCGCACTGGGTGGGTAGGTCCAGCGCCACCGACAGACCCGTCCCACCCTGATCGAGCAGGTAGCGGTACCGGCGGTTGGATTCCTCGGCGGTGCCGAAACCCGAGTACTGCCGGAAGGTCCAGGTCTTCCCGCGATAGCCGGACGCGAAGTTGCCGCGCGTGAAGGGATAGGTCCCGGGCGCAGGCGGCTCGACCGCACGGTCGCTCGGTCCGTAGACGGGCGCCAGCGGGATCCCTGATGGAGTCTCTACCGGAGGCACAACTTGCTCGCTCATCAGTGGATAACGTACTTGCTAAAAATGAGAATGCCAATACCGCAGGGTGGAAATGTAGGTCCTGTACTGGCCGGGAGCCCTCCGACCTGCACTCCGAGGACCGGCGGCGACATGGGCGAACAGGTCTGGTGGACACCGATTCTTCGGGCGCCGAGCCCGACGATTACGACACTTGCTAAAAATGAGAATGCCAATACCATTTGGGTACGGTTGACAGACCGTTGACGAAAGCGCAACAGCGGATTGCTGCGCTCGACGAGGAGGACCATGTCCAGCCAGCAAGAGTCATTCACCGATCGCACGCTGGTCGTATCCGGCGGCAGCCGCGGTATCGGGCTGGCGATTGCGCTCGGCGCCGCTCGCCGCGGGGCGAATGTGGTGCTGCTGGCCAAGACCGCTGAACCGCATCCCAAGCTTCCTGGCACCGTGCACACAGCCGTCGCGGAGGTAGAGGCCGCCGGCGGCAAGGGTGTCGCGGTAGTGGGCGACGTGCGCAAAGAAGAGGACGTGGCCCGCGCGATCGAGACCGCGGTCGAGCACTTCGGCGGCGTCGACATCGTGATCAACAACGCCAGCGCCATCTCCACCGACCCCACCGAGGCGCTGTCGGCCAAGAAGTTCGACCTGATGATGGACATCAACGTCCGCGGCACGTTCCTGCTCACCAAAGCCGCGCTGCCGCACCTGCGCAAGTCGACCAACGGCCAGGTGCTGACGCTGGCCCCGCCGATGAACATGAACCCCTACTGGCTGGGCGCGCACCCCTCCTACACCCTGTCCAAGTACGGCATGACGTTGCTATCGCTGGGCTGGGCCGCTGAATACGCGGATGCGGGAATCGGTTTCAGTTGCCTGTGGCCCGAGACCTACATCGTCACCTCCGCTGTGACGAACCTGGCCGACGGGCAGAACCTGGCGCAGTCGTCCCGCAACCCGGAGATCATGGCGGACGCGGCCGTCGAGATCCTGTCGCGTCCCGCTGCCGAGGTGAACGGACAGACCTTCATCGACTCGGAGGTGCTCACCGCTTCCGGCGTCACCGACCTCTCCCGCTACGGCGGCGGGGATAATCCGATCATCGACATCTTCATCGACGCACCGGGACAGGGCCTATGAGCATCTCGCTACTGCTGGAGATGGCGGTCTCGGGCGGAGGAGACCGCACCGCAGTGGTGTCCGACGATCTCCGCCTGACCACCGAGGAACTCAGCACCCTGGCCGACGGCGGCGCCGGTGTTATCGCGGCATCCGGGGCCGCCCACGTGGCCTATGTCGGCACCGGCGGCGCAATGCTGCCGTTGCTGCTGTTCGCCTCTGCCCGTGCCGCCGTGCCGTTCACCCCGCTGAACTACCGACTCAGCAAGGACGGCCTGCACGAACTGATCGAGCGGCTGCCCGAGCCACTGGTGGTCACCGACGCCGAATACGCCGATGTCGTCGCCGGGGTGGGCAAGCAGGTCATCACCTCGGAGGAGTTCCTGGCCGCGGCGCGCCTATACGAACACCGCCCGGAATCAGACCCAGTGTTCGCCGACCCCGACGCCGTCGCGGTCGTGCTGTTCACCTCGGGCACCACCTCACGCCCCAAAGCCGTCGAGCTCACCCACAACAACCTCACCAGCTACATCACCGGGACAGTCGAATTCGCATCGGCGGCAGAGGAGGACGCCGCCCTGATCTGCGTCCCGCCGTATCACATCGCCGGGGTCAGCGCGGCCATGTCAAACCTGTACGCCGGCCGGAAGATGGTCTACCTGCGACACTTCGACGCCGGCAAATGGGTCGATCTGGTCCGCACCGAGGGCGTCACGTCGGCCACCGTGGTGCCGACCATGCTGGACCGCATCGTCACTGCCCTCGAAGCGGCCGGCCTCCAACTGCCCACCCTGCGCAACCTCGCCTACGGCGGCTCGAAGGTCGCGCTGCCCCTGGTCCGCAAGGCCCTGCAGCTGCTGCCGAACGTCGGCTTCGTCAACGCCTACGGATTGACCGAAACCAGTTCCACGATCGCGGTTCTGGGCCCCGACGATCACCGCGAGGCACTGGCCGCGAAGGATCCGGCCGCCGCTCGGCGGCTCGGTTCGGTGGGCCAGGTGGTGCCCGGGATCGAGGTCCAGATCCGCGCCGAGGACGGCACTGTGCTGGGCGCCGGCGAGACCGGAGAACTCTTCGTGCGCGGTGAGCAGGTGTCCGGCCGCTACACCGACATCGGGTCGGTGCTCGATGCCGAAGGCTGGTTCCCCACCAAGGATGTCGCCATGCTCGACGGAGGCGGCTACCTGTTCATCGGCGGGCGGTCCGACGACACCATCATCCGCGGCGGGGAGAACATCGCCCCGGCCGAGATCGAGGACGTGCTCGTCGAACATCCCGAGGTCCGCGACGTCGCCGTCGTCGGCCCGGAGGACCCGCAGTGGGGACAGATCATCGTGGCCGTCGTGGTACCCGTCGAGGGCACCTCACCCGACCCGGACGCGCTGCGCGATCATGTGCGCAAGCAGCTGCGTGGTTCACGCACCCCCGACCGGGTGGTGTTCCGTGATGAACTACCCACCAACCCGACCGGCAAGGTTCTGCGCCGCCAACTCGTAGACGAACTCGCACCAGCCTCTAAGGAGTCAGCATGATCAAGAACGGCACCCGCCTGCAGAGCCAGGTGTGCGACACCCAGGTCATCGTGGTGCGTAGCGCCGACAGCCTCGACGACCTCCGCGCGGGTGGTGTCGCGATGATCGCACTTGACCAAGGAACGCCTGCAAAGGATTCCGGTCTCACCATCGACCCCGCATTCTCCGACGGCAATCTGATGGGCAAGCGCTACGTCGACGAGGGCGGGGCCGAGGTGCTGGTCACCAAGGCCGGCGCCGGCACGCTGTCGGTCGGGACCACCGCCCTCAGCCTGAAGGAAGCCAAGCCGCTCCCGGCCAGCGACTAGGTCGGCATCGGGGCTAGGACTGCATCAGCCTCGCGGCGACGGCCGCCGCCTCGGCCGCGCCTGCGGGCAGTGGGGTCGCCGCGGCGGCGCGTAGACCGTCCAGCAGCAAGGCAATCTGGCGGCGGGCCACCGCTGGGGCGTCCGGGCCGCCATGGTCGGCCAGGCAGGCATTGAGCCAAAGCGCTGTGAACAGGTCGTCGACGGTGACGTCAGCACGCAGCGAACCATCGGCCTGAGCGCCGGCGATCAACCGTGAACCGAGGTCCAGACTGGCCTGGCAGATCTGCTCGATCGCCGGCGAGGCGTATCGCGAGGTGCACATGGCATCACTGAAGGCATGGTCGCCGGCCTGCAGGTCACACAATCCAAAAATATAGGTGGCGAGGCGATCCCAAGCTGAGTCGGCGGACAGCGCGCGCTCAGACAGATCCTCCAGCGTCTGCGCGAGCAGGGCGGGCAACGCTGCGTCGATGAGGTCCTCGCGAGTCGCGAATCGGTTGTAGAGCGTGCCGATACTGACCCCCGCGCGCGCCGCGATCGCTTCCAGCGGAGCGCCGAGCCCGCGCTCCTGAAACTCGGCCTGCGCGGCTTGAAGCAGTTTCTCGCGATTGCGGCGCGCATCGGCGCGTAACGCGCGTTGTGCAGGCATCGCACCTCCAGAACTAACTTGACACCCGCCCTCAATATAGCGTTAGGCTGGGCCGCATAACTTGAGCACATTCCTCAACTTGGAGAAACAGTGAAGCTGCCCTGGTACATCAAGCCCGGCAACAAGGCGATCATCGCGCTGTCCCGGCTCGGACTCCGTTTCGGCGCAAAAGGTCCCGTGATCCTCACGGTCACCGGACGTAAATCCGGGCAACCCCGCGCGACACCGGTCACACCGATGTTCGTCGACGGCAAGCAATACGTCGCGGCGGCACCGGAGGCCGCGTGGATCGCAAACGTGCGGGCCGACCAGGCCGCGACGTTGAGCCGAGGGCGTCGAGTCGAGCAGGTACGGGTGGTCGAACTATCCGACGAGGACGCCAGGCCACTACTTCGCCTGCTACCCAGCCTGATTCCCGGCTGGGTAGGCTTTCTCCGCCAGGGCGGACTGGTGGTCGACGGTGGCCCCGAGGAGTTCGAGGCGCTACTGGGGCGGATGCCGATCTTCCGGATGGATCCCGCGTAGGTCCGCCATGCCGCGTCCGCCGCGCGCTCGGATCCTCAAGACCTACCTCAGGGGTGACGGCTGGTCACTCCCCCATCCACGACGAGTTGCGTACCGGTGATGAACGACGCCTTCGGTGACATCAGGAACGCCACGGCGGCCCCGATCTCGTCAGGCTGCCCGAGCCGGCCCAGCGGCGCGGCCTGTTCGAAGCTCGCACGGATCTCCTCGACGTCCAACGCGATCTGGAGCATCGGGGTGTGGATGAAGCCCGGGCACACGGCGTTGACGCGAATTCCCAACGGGCCCAACTGCGCAGCCATTGACCGCGTCATACCGAGCAAGCCTGCCTTGGAGGCGCAGTAGGCCGGGATGAACGGGTTGGCGGCCAGGCCCTCGATGCTGGAGATGCCGACGACCGCGGGCGATCCACCATCTTTCGCGGACCTCTCCAGGTGCGGCAACAGCAACTGCACCAACAGCGCCTGCGCACGCAGATTCACGTCGAGCACCGCGTCCCACGACTCCTCGGTGAAGGCGCCCACCGGTTCGGGGAGCACGCGGCCCGCGGCGTGCACCAGGCCGTCGATCCCGTCGAGCGCCTGCGCTGCCTCGTCAACCGCCACCGACAGTGCAGCGGTGTCACACACGTCGATCACCGTCGAGGGCATGCCCAATCCTTCGGCCACCTCGCGGACCTCGGGCGCTATGTCCCACAACGCGACCCGTCGGCCGTCTGCGATCAGCGCCTCCGCGCTGGCCCGGCCGATCCCCGAGGCTGCACCTGTCACCACCACACCTGTCATGCCGGACACCGTAGTGGCTCGGCGGGTGTCCAGATCGAGGATTCCCGTCAGGCGGTCGGTTTGCCGGAGGTCACTGACCGATGAGATCGGCCAACGCCTGCGCGGTCTGCAGATCCTCGTAGGCCGCTGAATACCGTTGAGCCAGCGCCAGAGCGATGTCGGGCCGCTGCCACAGCTCGCCCGCGCTGGCGGTGGCCAGCCAGGTCATGAGGCCGTGGGCGACCGAAGCCCGGTAGCGCAGCCAGATCTCGTCGGGTGACGGCAGTTCGTCGGCGGGCAGTCCGAGCTCGTCGCGGTACTCCTCGAGCAGCTGGCGTTCGGACACCCGGCGGTCTTCCGTGGTCAGTGCGCCCTGCAGGAAGTAGCCGAGGTCCAGGGAGAAGTTGCCGTGACGGGCCACCTGCCAATCGAGGAACCCGACATCCCCATCGGGCAAGAGGTAGGTGTTTCCGATGTGCGGATCGCCGTGCAGCAGCGTCTGGGAGGTGGCGGGCAAGGTGAGGGTCTGGATGAAGGGCTTCCAAATCCCTTCCACCAGGTGGTCGATCGTCAACGCATGAACTGAGGCTGGGGCGTCGTCGCCCAACCGCGCGAGTGCAGCAGGTAGGGGCGCCCACTGCATACCGTCCCAGGGCACGAAGGGCTCCAGCCACTCCAGACCGGGACGCCGCACGCGCTCGCCCCAGAACGCACCGTGCAACCGGGCAAGGCCGCGCACGCCGTGCGCAGCCTGCTCCACGGTCAGCGGCCGGGTGGCGTCGCGCGGATCGGCGGCGCGAGCGGTCAGATCCTCCATGACCAGCATGAAGTCTTCGTCGCCCTCGTCGATCGGCGCGGCGTACACCGTCGGATGTTCCAGCGGCAGTTCAACTTTCGAGTTGAACAGCCTGGGTTCGTGCAGCAGGCCGCTGGTGTACTTGATCATCTCCTTGTGGCCGGGGTCGACTGCCTTGGCGAACACCCTGGAAGGCCCAGACGGCCCTGGCTTGTAGGTGACCGACAGGCGCGCACGACGGTTGGTGCCGTCGTCGCGCATGTCGACGGTCACGCGGTCCACCACGGCATCCGGGTGATGGTCGGCCAGCGCTGCCGTCAACCACTCGGGCGTGACCTGTGCCCAGTCCTTGGGGACGGTCAGCCCGGCTGTCATCGGATCACAACCGGCATCGAATCCCAGCCACGGACAGTGGAAGTCGGCGAAAGTATGGCGTTGTCGAGATCCACATCCCACTCCGGGAAGCGCTTGAGCATCTCCTCCAGCGCGATCCGGCCTTCGAGACGCGCGAGGGCCGAGCCCAGGCAGTAGTGGGTTCCGACACTGAACGCCAGGTGCTGGCGTTGTTCGCGGTGGATGTCGAAAACCTCACCGTCGGGCGGGAACTGACGGCTGTCGCGGACGGCCGCACCGATCAGCATCATCATCACGCTGCCCTCGGGAACCGTCTGGCCGTAGAACTCGACGTTACGGGTGACGTAGCGGGCGACGTGCGGGGCCGGCGGCTCGAACCGCAGCAGTTCTTCGATGGCCTGAGGGATGAGCGCGGGGTTCTCGACCAGCTGGCGCCGCTGCTCCGGATGCTCGGCCAGCACCTTTGCCGCCCAACCGATCAGCCGCGTGGTGGTCTCGTTGCCGGCACCCGCCACCACGTTGATGTAGATGAGCAGTTCCTCGCGGGTGAGCTTGCGGTCGACCCCGTGCTCGTCGGTGAACTCGACGTTGAGCAGATCGGTCATGATGTCGTCGGACGGATTGTCCTTGCGCCAGTCGATGTAGGTCTCGAAGATCGAGCCGTCGACCAGACCCTCCTGAGCCGCCTTCATCGGCTTGCCCGCCTCGGTGCGCAACTGGTCATTGCCGTGGTCGCGGATCATTTCCTGGTCGTCCTCGGGGATGCCCAGCAGCGCACTGATCACCCGCATCGGCATGATCGCGCCGAAATCCTTGATGAAATCGACCTTGCCCGCGCCCACCAGCGGATCCAGCGACTGCGCGCAGAATTCCCGGATCTTGGGCTCCAGCGCATTGATCTTGCGTGGGGTGAACATCCGGGCCAGCAGCTTGCGATGCACGGTGTGGATCGGCGGATCCTCGAAAATCAGTGCGCCCGAGGGGATGTCGATGTTGGCCTTGATCAGTTCGATGATCGCGCCGCGGGCCGAGCTGAAGGTCTCGTGGTCGACGAGCCCCTTGTTGACATCGGCGAAACGGCTCAACGCGTAGAAGTCGTGCTGCTCGTTGTAGTAGAGCGGCGACTCCTCGCGGAGCCGGGCGAACGTCGGATACGGGTTGGCGTTGATCTCGACGTCGTAGGGATCGAAATACACGTCACTGGTGGTGCTCACACTCACGGCGGTCCGCCTCTCTGAGGGCTGCGGAGAGTTACTTACCCGCGTAAGTTACACGTCGGGACGGCCACCGGACAAGGCCGCCTCGCCTTACGGTCTGCTGTTCACATGTAATGCTCAGGTGCTGTCGCGCACGATGAGCGCGGCAGGGTCACTACCGTCGGCGTCAGCGACCGTCGGATATCCGAGTTCGGCCATCATGGCCGGGACCGCGGCATCGACGATGGTCTTGGCGTCGAATGCGACTGAGGTCAGCGGCGGGGAGCTCACCGCACCCAGCGGTATCGCGTCGACCCCCATGACCGCGAGATCGTCAGGGCAGCGCAAGCCGGCCCGGCGTATCCCGTGCAGCACCACGAACGCCGTTTCATCGCTTTGCGCGCACACGGCCGTCACACCCGTTGCCACCCACTTCGACACGACCGCGGCCGCATCGGACCCATCGGTGGCCACGCTGTCGACCTCGATCTCGGGCAGGCCTTGCGCGCCGGCGGCCACCCGAAGACCCGACAACCAGTAGTCACCCAGCGGCCGGAGCACCTCAGCGCCGGAATAGGCGAAGCCCAGGCGCGTGTGGCCGCGCGCCATCAGGTGCTCCACCCGCATCGCCCCGACGGTCAGGTGCAACGACCCGAGCGCGCGCAGCTTCTCGCTACCCAGGTAGATCTGCGGAATCCTCGCCGCCTCGACCGCCGCGGCAGCGGCACCCGTGAGCGGGAAGACGCCGGCAACGGCCACCGGGTTGAGGTTCGCCACCGCGTCGACGATGTTCTGGCCGTCGTCCGTCTCCAGCTGCATCGACAGCACGATGCCGTGCCGGCCGAGCGCAGTGGTGAGGCGACTGCCGACCTCCAGAGGCAGTTCGCCGAGATCGGTGCGCGGCACGATGTAGAGCACCACACCGCTGCCGCCGACCGCGAGGTTGCGGGCCGCCAGGTTGGGCCGGTAGCCGAGTTCGGCCGCAGCCTTGCGCACCGCCTCCTGGGTCTGCTCCGAGATGCGTTGCCCTTGAACATTGTTGAGCACGTAGCTGACGGTCGCCGTCGAGACGTTGGCCAGCCTGGCAACGTCTGCTTTCGTCGGGCGTCCTCGTGTCGTGCTCACGGTCTCATCGTGGCACGTTGCTGACCAGTTGGGTTATCCACACCCGAAAGTGGCCGCCCCGCGCTCTCGCGCAAGGTCAAGACGGTGACCAGCGAGACGATGCCCGCGACAACCAGGTACAGCGCGGGCGCCAGGTTGTTGCCGGTCGCTGCGGTGAGCCAGGTGACCACATACGGAGTGGTCCCGCCGAACAATGCCACCGCGATGTTGTAGCCGATCGAGAAACCGCTGTAGCGCACGCGGGTGGCGAACAGTTCGACGCCGGCCGTCACGGCGGTCGCCACGTATACCGACTCGATCGCGGCCAACACACAGTGCCCGGCGATCGCCGCCGCCACCGATCCCGAATTCATCAGCAGGAACAGCGGATACGCGCACACTACGAACCCCACCGAGCCTGCGATCAGCAGGGGTTTGCGCCCGATCCGGTCCGACAGCGCGGCCAGCGGCAGGATCAGGATCAGCGCGACCAGGCTGGCCAGGGTGATCGAGACGAACGCCTGCGTCTTGCTGAAGTGAAGTGCCTTGATGAAGTACGTCGGCAGGAAGGTGAAGACGACGTAGTAGCCGACGTTGAACACGATGAAAAGGCCGATGACTTGCAGGATCGCCCGGCGGGCGGTGCCGACGGCTTCACGCAGTGGCGACGTGGCGACCCGATCGGCCTCGTCGAGTTTGGCGAATTCGGGCGTGTCATCCAGTCGCAGCCTGATGTAGAGGCCGACCAGGCCGAGCGGTGCGGCCACCAGGAACGGGATACGCCAGCCGTAGTTCTCCATCGCCTCCGGCGGCAGAAATGCCTGCAGCACAGTGACGGTGACCGAGCCCAACAGGAAGCCCAGCACCCCCGACCACGCGATGAACGTGACGGTGAGCCCGCGCCATCGAGTGGTCGCGTATTCAGCGAGATACACGGCCCCGCCGCCGTATTCACCGCCGGCCGAGAACCCTTGCAGGCACCGCAGCAGGAGCAGCAGCAATGGTGCGGCCACGCCGATCGTGGCATAGGTGGGCAGCAGGCCGATGCCCAGAGTGGCGGCCGACATCAACAGGATCACGACAGCGAGTACGCGCTGTCGCCCCAGCCGGTCCCCCAGCGGACCGAAGACGAAGCCGCCGAGGGGGCGCATGAAGAACGCGGCGGCGAAGATGGCGAAAGTGTTGAGCAGTGCGGCGGTTTCGTTGCCCGACGGGAAGAAGTTGGCCGCGATGTAGGTCGCCAGAAACCCATAGATGGCGAAGTCGAACCATTCCACCGCGTTACCGATGGACGCGCCGGTGATCGCCTTGCGCACGACGGGATCGATGCTGGTGTTCGTCCTCGGTGCCGTCAACAGAAAACTCGCCTCTCGGATCGCGAGAGGCGAGTTTATCTGTTGGGTTATGCGCTTAAGCCTCTTTCTGGAGGCTTGAGCATCAGACCGCGGCGAGTGCGTCCGCGGTGAGCAGTGCCTGGGCCACCCCGGAGACGATCGACGCCAGCCGAATGGCTTCGAAGATCGTCGTGCGGGACACCTCGGCGTCACGCAGCACGGTCTCGTGTGCCGACAGGCAGTGCGAGCAGCCGTTGATCGCCGACACCGCCAGCGACCACAGCTCGAAATCCGCCTTGGGCACACCGGGGTTGGCGATGATGTTCATCCGCAGCCCGGCCCGCAGATCGTCGTAGCGACCGTCGAGCTGACCCTTGGTGCGATAGAAGACGTTGTTCATCCCCATGATCGAGGCGGCGCCGAGGGCGCCGTTGTAGGCCTCGGCGCTCAGCACGTCGAGGGCGTCCTCGGAGATCTCCTTCAGCAGGCGCGCCGACTTGGTCGCCGCGGCGGTGGCCACCAGGGCGCCCCACAACTGCTGCTCGGTGAGCTCGGTCGACTTCACGATGCTGCCGAAGTTGAGCTTGAGGTCCTTCGCGTACTCCGGAAGGGCTTCCTTGATGTTGTCGATGCTCACGGTCAGACCGCCTCGGCCAACAGCTCACCGGCGTTCAGCGTCGGATCGCCCTTCTTCCAGTTGCAGGCGCACAGCTCGTCGGACTGCAGCGCGTCGAGCACACGCAGCACCTCGTCGACGTTGCGCCCCACCGAGCCCGCGGTCACGGAGACGAACTGGATCTCGTTGTTGGGATCAACGATGAAGGTGGCACGGTCGGCCACACCGTCGGCGTTCAGAACGCCTGCGGCCGCCGAGAGCTCACGCTTGAGGTCGGAGACCATCGGGAACGGCAACGTCTTCAGGTCCTCGTGCTGCGCACGCCACTGGAAGTGCACGAACTCGTTGTCCACCGAGACGCCGATGACCTTGGCGTCGCGATCCTCGAAGTCCTCGTTGAGCTTGCCGAACGCGGCGATCTCGGTCGGGCACACGAAGGTGAAGTCCTTGGGCCAGAAGAAGATGATCCGCCACTTGCCCTCGTCGTCCTTGTTGGTGACGCGGGTGAAATAGTCATCGGGCTGCTTGGCGTCGACCTTGGACAGATCTCCGCCAACCACGGCCGTCAGGTCGTATTCCGGGAACTGAGAACCAATCGTCAAAAGCGCCATCGCAACCTATCCAATCTCGCATGTTTTTTCTGGAATGATTCCAGATTTACACATCGATTCTGGCCGTCGGCCGACCGTTATAGCAACTCGATCAGGCGTGATTATCCACACAAACGACATCAGTGTGAGTTGGGCATCACTGGGCCAAGCACGGTGTCGACCGATACCGACAGATCGGCCCGCACCGCGGTGCCGGCCACCAACCGCGCGTTGGGTTCGTCGACCTCGGCAACCCAGCGCCGCGCCTCATCTGCCCGTTTGCCGAACGTAATGTGACGGGCCACCAGACGCGCGACACGCACATCGTCTTGTACTGCGCAGTACCAGATTTCGTCGATCTCAGCGGCCACAGCCGACCAACCGGGATCGTCGAGCAACAGGTAGTTGCCCTCCGTGAGCACCACGGCCGCATCCGGGAACACCGGGATCGCGCCGGCGACGGGCTGCTCGATGTCACGCTCGAAGCCCGGCGCGTAGACCACCTCGGTCCGCGCACGGATGCGGCGCAGCAACGCCGCGTAGCCGGCAACGTCGAAGGTGTCGGGCGCCCCCTTGCGGTCCATCCGGTCCAGCCGGCGCAGCTCCACATCGGCGAGGTGAAATCCGTCCATCGGCACATGGGCGACCGCGTCGGCACCGAGACGTACCCGCGCGGCCGCGACCAGCGCCTCCGTCAGCGTGGATTTGCCCGCGCCCGGCGCCCCGGCGATCCCGATGACCGAAGTCCCCGGCTCCGCCGCGTAGGCCAGGACCCGGGCCAGCAGACCGTCGAACGTGCTCATAACGGGTGCCATTGTCGCGCAGGTCATCGAACGGCCCGTGCCGAACGTCGCCACGAGCAGGTAGAACTGGCTGAGGCGGATCGCACGGAAGGCGGCTCAATTGGCGAGGTTTCGCTGGTGGCTCGGTCTGGTCTGCTGTGCGGCACTCCTGGCCGGCTGCGGGAACGCCACAGTGGTCGGCGGCCGGGCGACCTCGATGTTGTTCCTGCCCGACCGCGTCGGCGGCCTGCCGGTGACCGACGGCCACAGCGGCATCCGGCCCGACGCACCCGGACCCACGCGCCAGGCCGAGAACACCGACGGCGGCCAGATCGACGACCTGGCCCTGCTCGCCGTCGACGACATCGAGGATTTCTGGTCGCAGAACTACACCGGCGGCTCGCTGCCGGGAACCTTCACCCCCGTGTCCCGGCTCGTCTCGTTCAACTCCGACCTCTCCCCCGGGCTCGACATCTGCGGGGAGAACACCGTCGGGCTGACCAACGCCTTCTACTGCCTCAAGAGCGACGTGATGGCCTGGGACCGCGGCGTGGCGATTCCCGTCGCGGCCCAGTATTTCGGCCAGATGGGTGTGGTAGGTGTGATGGCCCACGAGTACGGCCACGCCGTCCAGCAACAGGCCCGGCTGATCAACGAGAGCACGCCCGTACTGGTGGCGGAACAGCAAGCCGACTGCCTCGCCGGCGTCTACCTGCGCTGGGTGGCCGCGGGTAAGTCACCGCGCTTCGAGTTGAGCACCGGTGACGGCCTCAACCACGTCCTGGGCGGTCTGATCTACATCCGCGATCCCCTGATGACGCGGATGGACGCCACGCTCACCGGCAACGAACACGGGTCGGCGCTGGACCGGGTCAGCGCGTTCCAGATCGGCTTCAGCGGCAACGTCGACCAGTGCGCGGCCATCGACTCCGACGAGATCAAGAAGCGCCGCGGCGATCTGCCCAAGTTCCTCGACTTCTTCGGCGGAGCGCAGAGCGCGAACAGCACGATCACCGCCGATCTGCTGGGCAAGACCATGCAGTCGCTGCAGCAGGTCTACGCACCGGCCAACCCACCGAAGCTGAGCACCGAGCCCACCGCATGTCCCGACGCGGGACCGTCGCCACCGGCGTCCTACTGCCCGGCGACCAACACCATCGTGGTGGACCTGGACGGGATGAAAGCGTTGGGGGAAGCCAGGAACGAGAACGACGAACGCGAGCTACTGCAAGGCGACAATTCGGCGATCTCCGTTCTCACGTCGCGCTACGCGCTGGCCGTACAACACGAAAAGGGCCTGGTGCTCGACACTCCGGTGGCCGCCATGCGCACGGGCTGCCTGACCGGCGTGGGGCAGGCCAGGATGGCCGAGGAAGGTCACCCGATCACGTTGTCGGCCGGTGACACCGACGAGGCGATCAGCGGCCTGCTCACCAACGGACTGGCTGCCAGTGATGTCAACGGCCGGGTGCTGCCGGCCGGGTTCACCCGCATCCTGGCCTACCGGTACGGCCTGCAAGGCGATGATGCGCAGTGCTACCAACGGTTCGCGTGATCCGATGAGCCGAGTCGAGGAGAGCCGATGAGCGGTCCCGAGCAGCCGTGGTGGGCACGGCCCGGCGGCGCACCCCTGCCCGGCGGCACGCCGCCACCGGGAGCTCACCCAGCCCGGCCCCCGCGGACGCCGCCACCCGTCCGAGGACCGGCACCGCTCCCAACGCCGCAACACCACGGCCGGCCCGCTCCGCGGCCGCCGCGACCACCACAGCCGCCACCGCCGCCCAAGCCCAAACCTGCCGACCGGCGTCTGCTCATCGGTGCGGCCGTCGCCGTCGTTGCGCTCGCGATGGTCGGCACCGGTGTGTGGGCGTGGAGCCGTGTGGATGCCGACAGCACCCGCCTCGACGTCCATCAGGCCGAGTCCGGGGTAGCGCAGATCCTGTCCGACCCCATCAACGGCTACGGGGCCAACCGGATCGTCGCGGTGGCTTGCAACAACGGCGAGGATCCGATCGTGCGAGCCGGGGAAACCTTCACATGCGCGGTCGAGATCAACGACACGCTGCGCCGGGTGATCGTGGAATTCACGGACAATAACGGGACTTATGCAGTTGACGGGCCCAGATAGAGAGACGCACGACACATTTTCGGTACCCGGTGACAACCCACACCCGACCACGCTGCCAGGCTTTATTAGAGCCGCTATTAGTCTTACGGGTTATGGGTCGGGATCCCGCTGCAACCAGTGCTGTTGATTCGTCGGCGTCGAACATCGAGAACTACGTTCGCGACGACGGCACGATCGTCGTACCCGACGGCGTCACACTGACGTCGTTCCTGGATCGCAACCGGCTCATCTTTGGCGATGAGCCGTCGTATCGCTTCCTGGACTACTCGACCGATCCCGACGGCCGCGCCGTCGAGCTGAGCTGGAACGCCCTGTGGTCGCAGGTGTGCGCTGTCGGCGCCCGACTGCAGCAGGTCACCAAGCCCCGCGACCGGGTGGCGATCCTGGCCCCGCAAGGTGTCGAGTACGTCGCGGCGTTCTTCGCGGCGGTGCACGCCGGCAACATCGCTGTCCCGCTGTTCGCGCCGGCCCTGGCCGGTCACGCCGAGCGACTGGCCGCGGTGCTGTCCGACGCCAAACCGACAGCGGTGCTCACCACGACGTCCGCGGCCGAATCGGTCCGCGCCTTCATCAAGACGCTGCCGGCCGCCGAGCGCCCCCGCGTGATCGCCGTCGACGCCGTCCCGGACACGCTGGCCGAGATGTACGTCAGCCCCGAGGTCGACATAGACGACATCGCCTACCTGCAATACACATCGGGGTCGACCCGAACCCCGGCCGGTGTCGAGATCACCCACCGCAACGTGTGTACCAACGTCATCCAGATGATCCTGGCCGGCGACCTGGACACCGGCATCCGCAGTGTCAGCTGGCTGCCGCTGTATCACGACATGGGCCTGATCATGATCATGTTCCCGGCGCTGTGCGGTGGCCACATCAGCCTGATGGACCCGATGGCGTTCGTCCGCCGCCCGTACCGCTGGATCAAGCGCCTGGCCGAAGAGGCCGCCCACGGTCGCACCTTCGCAGCTGCCCCGAACTTCGCCTTCGAGCTGGCTTCCGAGCGCGGCCTGCCGCCTGAGGGCGAGACACTGGACCTGACCAACGTTGTCACGCTCCTCAACGGCTCCGAGCCGGTGACCATGGCCTCGGTCGAGAAGTTCACCTCGGCATTCGCCCCGTACGGGCTGCCCGCGACAGCGGTCAAACCGTCCTACGGGATGGCCGAGGCGACGCTGTCGGTGGCCAGCATCGCACCGAGCGCCGCGGCCAGCGCCGTGTACCTCGACCGCGACCAGCTCAGCGCCGGACGCGCCGTGCCGATCTCCCCGACCGACGAGGGCGCCGTGGCGCATGTGTCCTGCGGCCAGCCGATCCCGAATCAGTGGGCGGTGATCGCCAGCCCCGACGGCGACGAGCTGGCCGACGGCAAAGTCGGCGAAATCTGGCTGCACGGCAACAACGTCGGCCAGGGGTACTTCGGCCGCGTCGATGAGAGCGAGCGGGTGTTCGCCAACAAGCTGCAGACCCGGCTCACGACGGGGAGCCACGCCGAGGAGGTGCCCGACAACGGCCATTGGCTGGCGACCGGCGACCTCGGCGTCTACCTCGACGGCGAGCTCTACCTCACCGGCCGGATCAAGGACATGATCCTGATCGACGGACGCAACCACTACCCGACCGACATCGAGACCACCGTCAGCGCGGCGTCCCCCGCCGTGCGCTCGGGCTATGTCGCGGCGTTCTCGGTGGTCGGAGACCGCGGTGAAGAACTGGTGATCGTGGCCGAGCGGGCCGCCGGAGCCGGACGTGCCGAGCCCGGCCCGATCGTCGACGCGATCCGCGCGGCCGTGTCACGCCACCACCAGATCCGGGTGGCCGACGTACGCATGGTCGCGGCCGGCGTGATCCCCCGCACGACGAGCGGCAAGCTGGCCCGAAATGCCTGCCGCGCTGAGTATTTGAGCGGGAAGTTCAACAAGTAGGGCTGGTTCGCCTATGTTTGGCGCCGAGTGCGACGGAAATGTCGCAACCCGGCGCCCCCAACGACGTTTGCGTTGATTTCGGCTTGCCCGCGGCCTCAGCCCGCCGCCCACTCCTTGGCCTCATCGAGCTCACCAAGCCCGAAGACCTTGAGTTCCCCCGGAATCATCCACGCGAAAGCGTGCATGGCGTGGGCGACCCACTCCATATCGGATACGACGGCGATCCGTTTGAACGCGGAGTGATGGCGCAGCAGCACACCGAGGCCCAGCTTCAAATCCTCTACGAGCCCGCCGCTTCCGAATCCCTCATAGTCCGGCGAGATGACCTCGACGATCCGGATCTCGCCGGTGTCGAGCAATTCGTCCATCGTCGGCCGGAATTCGCGCAGATCGTCACCACGCACTCGACCCGACACTCGGATACCGAACACACCCTCGGGCATGTCGGGAAGGACGTCAATCATCGGTTCTCCTCCCGTCTCACGCCTCGAGTCTGCACCCAAGCGGCAGTGCTTCGATTCAGGAACGCGAAGACTCCCAGAGACTTGATATCTCCGACGGCACGTTCTCGCTCTTGACGGCACTCCGTGTCCACCCGCCATGGCTTCCCGGAGCAATCCTGTAGACCCCTCCATCGCCCGAATACACCCACAGCTGTTCGGGTTCGGTGGGCAGCCAGGTCATCATCACGCCGTTGCGGGGGCTGTAGGAGGAATGGTCATGGAAGACCTCCTTGCCGGCCTTGTCGCGAACCACCGCGACCCAGGGCTTCACGCCGTCCTCGTCCGTCCCCTCCTCCGCGAACGCGGTGTAGGTGCCCGACGGGGACGCCTGGGAGTGTCCGGGGGTGATCGTCTGCCCGGACGCGTCATCGCCTTTACCGCAACCCGCGGCAATCGCCACCACTGCCAGAATCAACGCGACTATCCGCTTGCTCACGTGTGTCCGTTCCCCTTCCGCGCCCACCCGCGCGTGGTACGCCTCCGCCGCGCCTCGGCGAGATGGAACGATACGGTCTGGCCGCCGAGAGTGAAATCCGCCGGGTTGCCTCAGCCGATCGCGGATTTGTGTCGCACACTTTTGCGGTGACGATCCAGCAGCGCCTCGACAGGTGGGAGGCACGCGCCGAGTGGCCGCTGGCCTCGGTGGCAGCGGTGTTCCTCGCGGCGTACTCGGTGGAGGTGCTGGTGCAGCCGCACGGGTTGGCCGCCCGGGCCGTCGACTTGGCGACCCTGCTCACCTGGGCAGTGTTCACCGCGGACTATGCGGCCCGGCTGTATCTCGCCGACGACCGCAAGCAGTGGTTCCGGACCCACCTCGTCGATCTGGCGATCGTGCTGCTGCCGCTGTTGCGGCCGCTGCGGCTGCTCCGTCTCGTCGTGCTGATCGGCGTGATCCAGAAAGCCGTCGGCCACGCGATCCGCGGCAAGGTCATCCTCTACACGATCTCGGGTGCGGTGCTGCTGGTCTATGTCGCGTCGCTGGCGGTATTGCAGGCCGAGCGTGGGCAGCCCGACGCCCACATCACCAACTTCGGCGACGCGATCTGGTGGGCGATCACCACCATCACGACCGTCGGCTACGGCGACATGTACCCGGTCACCACGACCGGACGAGTCATCGCAGCGCTGTTGATGATTGGCGGGATCAGCCTGGTCGGTTCGATCACCGCGACGATCGCGTCGTGGATCGTGCAGACCGTGGCTGTCGACGACGCTGCCAGTGCAGCGGTGACGGCGGCCCACATCAATGAGCTACGCGCGGAGATCGCGTCGCTGCGTGAGGAGTTGCGGTCGCCGGCCGTCGAGGGCTCGGGAACCGACCACCGACCGTGAACCTGGATCACCAACGAGTTGAAGAGTGCGGGCGGTGGGACTCGAACCCACACGTTCTTTCGAACACGGGCACCTAAAGCCCGGGCGTCTGCCAGTTCCGCCACGCCCGCAGAGCCACGATCGTACAGCCCGCTTTATCAGCTTCGACTGTCGGTAGCCATCAATATCGTCGAGGCATCGCCTGACGAAGGGGTGCGTCGTGCGGTCGGCAGAAGAGTTCAACAAGGTTCAGCAGCTCATCAGAGCCGGCTTGAACGACTGCGCTATCGCCCGGCACACGGGCATACCCCGCAAGACCGTCTGGCAATGGCGCTGCAAACCCCGAATCCGTCCGAGGTCGACAACCGACGCTTCAGGACGCTGCACCGTCCACGACTTCTCCGCGCTTCCCGCCAAGGCATATTGCTACGTCCTTGGTATGTACCTCGGCGATGGGTGCATCTCCCGAGGCGCGCGGACATGGCACCTGAGGATCACGCTCGACACAAAGTACCCAGGCATCATCGACAGCTGCCGTGACGCCCTCGACATTCTGATGCCTGGTCAGCACGCGGCCCTTGTCCGTCGCAAAGACAACTGCGCCGATGTGTCGCTCTGCTCGAACCACTGGCCATGCCTTCTTCCGCAGCATGGTCCGGGCAGGAAACACACCAGACCGATTCGGTTGGAGCCTTGGCAGGAGGCACTTGTCAAGCGAGCCCCAGAGGACTTCGTGCGCGGCCTGATTCACAGCGACGGTTGTCGCGTGATTGCGGACGATCGCGGCGTCAAGAGCATCCGCTATCACTTCTCGAATAGGTCTGACGACATTCGGGCCCTCTATTGCGCCGCGCTCGATGAGCTCGGGATTCCGTGGACCCGCCCCAGCAAGTACGACGTTGCCGTGTACCGCAAAGCCGCCACCGCTCGCCTCGACGAATTCATCGGCCCTAAGGTCTAGTGGCAGTGGACGCACTACCCGGACGGTAGGACCTGACCCGACATGTTGATCAGCCGGTCGTGCTCGTCGAAGAGCAGTTCGGCGTGGCCGTCGGGCAGCACGACCCGCAGACCGCCCGGAATCTGTTCGACCGACACTTCCCGCAACGCCGCCCATACGTACACGCTGCGGGGTGCGACCGGCATGGCCTGCAACGCCTCGCCGACACAACGCATCAGCCGGGGCGCGCTCGGCGCGGGCAACTGAAGCCGATCGTCGGTCAGCACGATCACGCCGACGATCCCATCCTCGAGCGCGAAGGTATAGCAGGGCTTCAACCCGAGATTGAGCGACGCGACGGCGCCCATCCACCACGCGAACTCCCGCGGCGTCGCGTCGCCGAGCGGCACCTCCGCATCACGCAATTCGGCAATACCGTTCAGCTCACCGCGGTCGCGGAGCACGGCGCTTCCGTATTCGTCCGGACGCGGGAAATCGGGGTTCGCCCATCCCCACTGCCACATCCCCCGTTCCGCCGAGGCAGCGCCGAGCAGCTCGCCCCGTGCGACGAAAGGTGCCACGCCGCTCGTCGAGGCCAGCGAAAACTGATGGGTTTCGGCATCAAAGCTCCAGCCGCCGTCATACGGGGTGCCTTCGCCGACGAGGTCCGAGAGATAGGCCTGCGCCTCGGCTTGAACGATCGCGGCGTCGAGCAGCATTTCTTCGAGCACGCGAAAAGCCTAAGTGCCACTCGCGGCCCATCCGGGCACGTATTTTCGACCCCCGCGACCCGCGCCGTACCATGGACGAATGTCCACTACACGGCGTAGGAGACCAGCGCTCATCGCACTGGTCTTCCTTGGCGCGGCCGGCTGCCTCGCACTGGCCTGGTGGCAGTGGACCCGCTACGAATCCGCCTCGGGCACCTTCCAGAATCTGGGCTATGCCCTCCAGTGGCCGATGTTCGCCGGGTTCTGCTTCTACGCCTATTACAAGTTCGTCCGTTATGAGGAGGCACCGCCGGAGCGGGATAACGGTGAGCTCACCGAGATCCCCGCGGGCCTGTTGCCCGAACGCCCCAAGGCCGCAGCGGCCGACGCCGACGACCGAGAAATGTCCGAGTACAACGCCTACCTTGCCGAGCTGGCCAAGTCCGACGCCCAGCCCGAGAAGAAAGACAGGACCGACAGATGACCGCACCAGAACCGGGCGCCGAGGTCACGCCGCCTGTTTCGATGCCCAAGGAGACCATCCGCAAGGCCCTGCTGGGCTACCGCGTGTTGGCCTGGACGACGGGCATCTGGCTGATCGCGCTGTGCTACGAGATGGTGCTCAAGTACATCGTCCAGGTGGACAACCCGCCGAGCTGGATCGGCATCGTGCACGGCTGGGTGTACTTCATCTACCTGCTGTTCACGGCCAACCTCGCGGTCAAGGTCCGCTGGCCCATCGGCAAGACGATCGGCGTGCTGCTCGCGGGCACGATCCCGCTCCTGGGCATCATCGTTGAGCACTTCAACACGCTCGACCTCAAGAAGCGCTTCGAACTGTAAGCGCGGACAGTCAGCGGGCCCGCTAGGACCCGGCCAACTCCCGCAGCGCTGGCACCAACAACGCCAGCGCCCGGCCGCGATGCGACGCCGCGTCCTTCTCGGCGGGTGACAGCTCGGCGGCGGTCGAAGTGGACCCCTCGGGCAGGAACACCGGGTCGTAACCGAACCCGCCGTCGCCGCGGGGTTCGCGGGTGACCGTGCCCGGCCACTCCCCGCGCACCACCGTGGAACCGGACGCAGACACCAACGCACACGCAGACACGAACGCCGCGCCGCGCCGTTCGTCGGGCACATCCGCCAGCTGCCCGAGCAGCAACGCGGTGTTCGCGCTGTCGTCCCCGTGGCGCCCGGCCCACCGCGCCGAGAGCACCCCGGGCATCCCGTTCAGGGCGTCCACTGAGATCCCGGAATCATCTGCCACACAAGCCAATCCTGTGGCGCGAAAGCCATCCGAAGCCTTGGCCAGTGCGTTCTCCTCGAACGTCGCACCGGTTTCGGGCGCCTCGTCGTACGCAGCCACGTCGGCCAGGGACACCAGGTCCAGCCCGGTGATCCCGGCGGCATCCAGCACCCGGCGCAGCTCGGCCAGCTTCTTGGCGTTACGGCTGGCTACAAGGAGGGACGGCACTCAGCTTCCAAACGCTTTCTTGGGCGCGGGCCCTTCCGGCAGCACGCCCGGGTACGGCAGTTCGAGTGCCTCGCGCTGGATCACGAACAACTGCTCGCAGGCACCGAGCGCGGCGTCGAGCATCTTGTCCAGCGTGGACCGCGGGAAGGTCGCGCCCTCACCGGTGCCCTGGATCTCCACGAGGGTGCCGGTGTCGGTGGCGACCACGTTCATGTCCACCTCGGCGCGGGAATCCTCGACGTAAGGCAGGTCGACGCGGACGCGCCCGTCGACCACACCCACCGACACGGCCGCGATCGCACACGACAGCGGGCGCGGATCGGAAAGCCGCCCGGCCGCAGCCAGATACGTCACCGCATCGGAGAGTGCGACGTAGGCACCGGTGATGGCCGCGGTGCGGGTACCGCCGTCCGCCTGCAGCACGTCGCAATCGATCGCGATGGTGTTCTCCCCCAGCGCGCCGAGATCGATGCACGCGCGCAGCGAGCGTCCGACCAGTCGGCTGATCTCCTGGGTGCGGCCGCCGACGCGGCCCTTGACCGATTCGCGGTCCGAGCGGTCGTGAGTGGCGGCCGGCAGCATGGCATATTCG
Source organism: Mycolicibacterium nivoides (assembly GCF_003855255.1). Classification (NCBI taxonomy): domain Bacteria; kingdom Bacillati; phylum Actinomycetota; class Actinomycetes; order Mycobacteriales; family Mycobacteriaceae; genus Mycobacterium; species Mycolicibacterium nivoides. The sequence continues at coordinate 2,566,692 of NZ_CP034072.1, forward strand.
GCGGTCAGCCAGCCCTGTCCGGAACCCTTACGCCAGCGCGGCACGCCTTCGGTGACCGAGGCGGTGCACATGACGCGGGTCTGGCCGAACTCCACCAGTACCGAGCCTGCGGGATGCGATGTGAAACCGCGGGTGATGGTTACCGGGCGCAGCTCGTCGTCAAGACGACCGTCTTCTCGCTTGGACACCCGCCAACCCTAGCGGGTCAGCGCCGGGTGACGTCGAAGGTCTCGCCGCACACCACGGCGTGAACCGGGCCGTCGAACTCGGCCTTGGCTTCGCTGATCACGTCCTCGCGTGAGGTCCACGGCGGAATGTGGGTCAGCAGCAGTTCACCGACGCCGGCTTCGGCGGCCGCGCGCCCCGCCTCGGTGCCTGACAGGTGCAGGTGGGGCGGACGTGAGGGGTCGTGCGTCCACGACGCCTCGCACAGGAAGACGTCGGCGCCACGGGCGAGGTCGACGAGCGCGTCGCAGTATCCGGTGTCACCGCTGTAGACCAGCGTCGCCCCGGACGGATCGGTGAAGCGCATGCCGTAGGACTCGGTGGGGTGACACACCAGTCGCGGCGTGATGTTGAGCGTGCCCATCTGCACCGGGGAGCCGTCCTCCCAGTGCCGCACCTCGAAGATGTCGGTGAAGTCGTCGATCTCGCCGCCTTCGGGCGACGACGCCGCACCCAGCCGGGCCCAGGTGTTGGCCGGCCCGTACATCAGGCCGCGTTCGGTGGCCGGGATCGGGTGATACCGGCGCCAGACGAACAAGCCGGGCAGATCGAGGCAGTGATCGGCATGCAGATGCGACAGCAACACGTTGACCGAATTCGGATCGGCGTAGCGCTGCAACGCACCCAAGACGCCACCGCCGAAGTCGACGACCATCGGAATCGTGTCTGGTGCGGTGACGAGATAGCCGGAGGCCGCCGAATCCGGGCCGACAACGCTGCCGGAACATCCCAGGATGGTCAATCGCACAGTGTCTAGCTTGCCATGCCCGATGTGCGCGTTGCCAAGACATCGCCGGTTTGGGCGACGGAGATCATTTTCCGACGCCCGCGTGACGCCGGACCTGCCGCGCCCCGTCCAGCCCCGGTCCCAGGAAGCGGGTGGCGAGCGTGGTGAACGCCTCCGGATCGCCGGTCGCCTCGAACACCCGTTGTGCCGGGCCGGATTCGTGGGGTTTCAGCAAATCGAGTTCGGTGAGCACCCGGAGCAGGTCCTTGGCCGTCTCCTCTGCCGAGGACACCAGCGTGACGTTGTCGCCCATGGCCAACTGGATCAGACCGGACAGCATCGGATAGTGCGTGCAGCCCAACACCAGGGTGTCCACCTCGGCGCGCTGCAGTGGCTCCAGGTATCCCTCGGCCAGACCAAGCACCTGGCGGCCGCTGGTGACCCCGCGCTCGACGAAGTCGACGAACCTTGGACAAGCAACCCCGAACACGTCGGTGTCACGGGCGGCCGCGAACGCGTCCTGATAGGCGCCGGAGGCGATGGTGGCGGCGGTACCGATCACGCCGATGCGTCCGTTGCGGGTGGCGGCCACCGCGCGCCGCACCGCGGGCAGGATCACCTCGACCACCGGCACCGGCGAGTAGCGCTCACGTGCGTCGCGCAGGCAGGCCGACGACGCGGTGTTGCACGCGATCACCAGAGCCTTGACGCCGCGGGCCACCAGGTCGTCGCCGATGGCCAACGAGTGCGCCCGGATCTCGGGGATGGTCAGCGGCCCGTAGGGACCGTTGCCGGTGTCCCCGACGTAGATGATGTCCTCGTCGGGCAGCTGGTCGATGATCGCGCGGGCCACGGTCAGTCCGCCGACGCCGGAGTCGAAGATGCCGACGGGGGCCAGGGGGTCGTTCATATGGTCACGCGCTCAGCCGTGGCTGGGCGGAATTCTTCTTCGCTTCCCGCGACTTGCGTTCCGGTCCGGACAAGAGGTACGCCGCCACCACACCGGCAAGGGCCCCACTCAGGTGGCCCTGCCAGGAAACCCCCGCATTGCCGGGCAGTACCCCGAACAGGACGCCGCCGTAGACGAACAGGACGACGACGCCGATCACGATCTCCCACACATTGCGGGTGAAGAACCCGAACACGATCAGGAACGCCAGCCAGCCGAAGATCAAGCCGGACGCGCCGATGTGAGTGCTCGTGCACTGCACGGTCACGTAGGGGCAGTGCAGACCGATGTTTCCGATCAGCCACGTGCCGAAGCCGCCGAGTATCCAGATGATGGCGGTCGCGGCGATGAACCGCCCCATCCCGGCCAGCGTCATGAGAAAGCCGAGCACCAGGGCGGGCACGGTGTTGGCGATCAGGTGCGGCCAGCCGCCGTGCAGCAGGGGCGCCCACAGGATGCCCCACAGTCCGTCGGTCTGCAGGGGCCGGATGCCGTCCTGGTCGAGCCGGTGGCCCATGGCGGTGTCGACGATCTCGATCACGTACAGCAGCGCGACGAAGCTGACGATCGTGACGCCGCCGACGATCCATGCCGGGCGTTTCTTCGGTGCGCTGGACGCGGGTAGACCCGGGTTCGTCATGCCTGCCCGCTCACGCCCATAGCTGCCCTTCCAACGCATCTTCTGCGTCATCAAGGCTACCGGCGTAGGCACCGGTGGACAGATACTTCCAGCCGGCGTCGGCGACCACGAACGCGATGTCGGCGCGCTCGCCGGCCTTGATCGCCTTGGCGCCCATGCCCAGTGCGGCGTGCAGGACCGCGCCGGTGGAGATGCCGGCGAAGATGCCTTCGCGAGTCACCAGATCGCGGGTGCGTTTGACCGCGTCGTAGGAACCCACCGAGAACCGGGTGGTCAGTACGTCGGGGTCGTACAACTCGGGGATGAACCCCTCGTCGATGTTGCGCAGCGCGTACACGCCCTCGCCGTAGCGCGGTTCGGCGGCCACGATCTGCACACCCGGTACCTGCTCGCGCAGGAAGCGGCCGGTGCCCATCAAGGTTCCGGTGGTACCGAGCCCGGCGACGAAGTGAGTGATCTCGGGCAGGTCGGCAAGCAGCTCCGGGCCGGTGCCGTAGTAATGCGCGTCGCTGTTGGCCGGGTTGCCGTACTGGTACAGCATCACCCACGAAGGGTTCTCCGCCGCAAGCTCTTTCGCGGTGGCCACGGCGGTGTTGGAACCGCCCTCGGCCGCGCTGAAGATGATCCGCGCGCCGTAGAGCTCGAGGAGCTGACGCCGCTCGATGGAGGTGTTCTCGGGCATCACGCAGATCATGTTGTAGCCCTTGAGCATCGCGGCCATGGCCAGCGAGATGCCGGTGTTGCCGCTGGTGGGCTCCAAGATCGTGGCGCCCGGGCTCAGCAGGCCGTCACGTTCGGCCTGCTCGATCATGCGCAGCGCGGGCCGGTCCTTGATCGAGCCGGTCGGGTTGCGGTCCTCGAGCTTGGCCCACAGCCGCACATGCGGCCCGTCCGGACCGTCTTCCCACCGAGGCGACAGGTGTTGCAGCCCGACCAACGGGGTGTTGCCGAGGGCCTGCAGCAGCGAGTCGTATCTGGTCATGGACCGTCAGGCTCCGCCCGCCACGGCGGGCAGAATCGTCACCGAGTCGCCGTCGGCGATGGTGGTGTCCAGACCGCCGGAGAACCGCACATCCTCGTCGTTGACGTAGATGTTGACGAAGCGGTGCAGCTTGCCGTTGTCGACCAACCGGTCCGAGATGCCCGAGTAGTTGGCCTCGAGGTCGGCGATCACCGCCTGCAAGGTGTCGCCGGAGGCGCTGACGCGCTTCTGCCCGTCGGTGTGCGGACGCAGGATGGTCGGGATCGAGACGGTGACTGCCATGGAAACTCCTTAGGTGTACTGCTCGGCTGCTCAGTATTCATCGACAACTGTGACAGGTTCCTCGGTGACGACCCCGTCGACGATGCGGTAACTGCGCAGCTCGTGCTCTTGCGGGTCGCGCGTGGAGACCAGCACGTAGTGCGCATCGGGCTCTTGTGCCAGCGAGATGTCGGTGCGGCTCGGGTAGGCCTCGGTCGCGGTGTGCGAGTGGTAGATGACGACGGGCACCTCGTCGGCCTCGTCCATCGAGCGCCACACCTTGAACTGCTCCATCGAGTCGAAGCGGTAGAAGGTCGGGGAACGCTCGGCGTTTACCATCTCGATGAACCGCTCGGGCCGATCAGAGCCCTCCGGTCCGGCGATCACCCCGCACGCCTCGTCAGGATGGTCGGCGCGGGCATGCGCAACCATGGCCTCGACGAGATCCCGGCGGATCACCAGCACGTCACAACTCCTTCATTCGAACGCTCCCGGCAACATGTCACGGTAGGTCGGTATTCCGGCCACCGGCTCGGCGGCCAGCAGCCCGACCAGCACGGCGCGGGCGAGCACCTCCGCCGCGGCCGCCCCGACCCGGGTGACCAGTGCCGTCTCCGGCGACATCGCCACCGGTGTGTTTTCGTCTGGCTCGACGGTCACCGCGCCGGTCGCCAGCGCAAACACCGTATCGCCATCCAGCGGGGTGTGACACGGCGAGATGGTCCGGGCCAGTCCGTCGTGCGCGGCGACGGCCACCCGACGGCACCCGGCAGGGCTGAGCTCGGCGTCGGTGGCGACCACCGCGATGGTGGTGTTCAACGGAGCCAGCTCGGTGTGTCGATCGCCGTAGGCGGCGAGCTGATCGGCGGGCGGGGCGATCAGCCCGAACTCCTCGATCAGCGCCGCCATCCAGGGCAGACCGGTGGCCGGATCCACCACGTCACCGGCGGCGTTGAGCACGACCAGGGCACCCACGGTCACCCCGCAGTCCAAGGTCACCGAAGCGGTGCCGACACCCCCCTTGAGGACTCCGGCCCGCGCACCGACACCGCCGCCGACGGTCCCGAGCGCGAACTCCGTTGAGGCCGCCGCCGCGGCCGCGTAGCCGAACTCCGCCGTCGGCCGGTTGGCCCAGCCGCCCACGGGCAGATCGAAGATCACCGCGGCAGGCACGATCGGCACCACCCCGCCGTCCATCGCCACGCCGCGGCCCTGCTCCTCCAGCCAGGTCATCACCCCGTCGGCGGCGGCCAGACCGTAGGCACTGCCACCCGTCAGCACCACGGCGTCGACGTGGCGCACGGTGTTGATCGGGTCGAGCAGGTCCGTCTCGCGGGTACCCGGGGCGCCGCCGCGTCCGTCGACGGCGCCGACGGTCCCCGGCGGGGCCAGCACCACCGTCGATCCCGACGCCCACCCCGAGCCCAACGTCGCGTCGGGGTCGATGCGGTGGTGGTGGCCGACCAGGATGCCGCCGACGTCGGTGATCGAACCCATCGGACTTATCTCCCCATCAGGCTGAGGACGAGGTACTCCTGCAGCACGGTCAGCCACTGGTAGACGTCGACGTGCCCGGCCATCGGATGCTCGGCGGGCAACTGCTCGGGACCCTGCGCGCCGATGTCGAGCATGGTGCCCAGCGCCAGACGGATGTCGTTGACCGCGGCGGCCCACGCCTCGGCGTCGTCCTCGGTCAATTCGAACTTGCCGCCACCATCGGGAATGGTGTCCAACAAACGTTGGGCCGCTTCGCGTTTGGCATCGATGATGGCAGGTTCGTGAAGTCCGCGCAGCGCGCTGTTGAGGCTCTCTGCAGTGCCCGAACCGGCGGGATGCTCAGTCAGCGGCCGATAGAAATCCGGGAGCAGACGCTTCATGGTGGCGTCCTCGGGCGCCTGCGGATTGCCGGTCTTCATGCCGGTGATCATCTCGAGTTCGTCTGTGGGCCCGGACGATCCGCGCTCCTCGAGCATCCCGAGCATCGATGTTCCCAGGCTCGCCAGCAATGCGGCCTCGTGGGCCTCCAACGCCGAGCGCAACCGCAGACCGTCGGCGGTCTCGACCCTTTTCCATTTGCGCACAGTCGATCAGCGGTCCTGTTGCATGGTGGCCCACAGCCCGGCGGCGTGCAGTTTGGACACGTCGGTCTCCATCGACTCGCGGCTGCCTGCCGACACCACGGCCTTGCCCTCGTTGTGCACCTGCAGCATGAGTTTGGTGGCGTGCGGCTCGCTGTATCCGAACAATTTCTGGAACACGTAGGTGACGTAGTTCATCAGGTTGACCGGATCGTCCCAGACGATGGTCACCCACGGGCTTTCGGTGGCTGTATCTTCCCGTGGCGCCGCCTCGACGCTGCGCTCCTCGCGGGTCCCCGGTCGGGCCTTCGCCGGTGTAACCATGGGCCCACAATACCGGCAGGGGTGCCGCGATATTGAAACAGCTGCGAACAGCTACGGTTGCTGGTGTGACCGTCGCGTTGCTCACCGACAAGTACGAGCTGACGATGCTCGCGGCCGCGCTGCGCGATGGCACGGCGCACCGCCGCACCACATTCGAAGTCTTTGCCCGCCGGCTGCCCGAAGGCCGGCGCTACGGCGTGGTCGCCGGCACCGGACGGTTGGTGGAAGCGTTGGCAGAGTTCACGTTCACCTCCCACGAACTCAGCGCACTCTCGGAGTTTCTGGACACGACGACACTCGATTTCCTATCGGCCTACCGGTTCAGCGGTGACATCGACGGCTACACCGAGGGCGAGCTCTACTTCCCAGGTTCCCCGGTGCTCTCGGTACACGGGACCTTCGCCGAGTGCGTGGTGCTGGAGACCCTCGTGCTCTCAATCCTCAACCACGACACGGCGATCGCGTCGGCAGCGGCCCGGATGGCCAGCGCGGCCCACGGCCGGCCGATGATCGAGATGGGCTCGCGGCGCACCCATGAGCTGGCCGCCGTGGCCGCCGCCCGCGCGGCCTACCTGGCCGGCTTCACCGGATCGTCGAATCTGGCTGCCCAGCAGCGTTACGGGGTACCCGCACTGGGCACCGCGGCGCACGCCTACACGCTGCTGCACACCACGCAATCTGGACCGGACGAGCAGGCCGCGTTCCGCGGCCAGGTGGCGGCCCTCGGCGTCGGCACCACCCTGCTGGTGGACACCTATGACATCACCGCGGGCGTGGCCAACGCGATCGCGGCGGCCGGCCCACAGTTGGGCGCGGTGCGCATCGACTCGGGCGATCTGGGTGTGCTGGCCCGCCAGGTGCGCCAGCAGCTAGACGACCTCGGTGCCACGAACACGAAGATCGTGGTCTCCGGAGACCTGGACGAGTTCGCCATCGCAGCACTTCGCGCCGAGCCCGTCGACAGCTACGGGGTCGGCACCTCGGTGGTCACCGGCTCCGGCGCGCCGACCGCGGGCATGGTCTACAAGCTGGTCGAGGTCGACGGGATGCCGGTGGCCAAGCGCAGCAGCCGCAAGGAGTCCCACGGTGGCCGCAAGCAGGCCGCTCGGCTCGCCAAGGCCTCGGGCACGGTCGTCGAGGAAGTGGTCTACCCGTACGGTCAGGAGCCGCTGGAGACATCGGGACTCGTCGCCCGCCCGCTCACCGTCCCGCTGGTGGCCGGTGGAGTCCCTGTCGCAGGACACCACCCCGCCACCGACCTGGCCGCCGCACGTGAGCGGGTCGCCGCAGGGCTGCACAGCCTGCCATGGGACGGGCTCAAACTGTCCCGCGGCGAGCCGGCCATCCCCACCCGCGTTGTGCCGATCCAGTCATGACGACCAAATCGAAGCCATCCCGCGAGGTGGCCAACGTGGTGACCAATCTCCTCAAGATCGCCGTCAAGGGGCTCGGCGGCGCCAGCCGTTCGGGCCAGGTGGAGATGGCCGAGGCGGTCGCCAACGCCTTCGAGTCCGGTGAGCACCTGGCCGTGCAGGCCGGCACCGGCACCGGCAAATCGCTGGCGTACCTGGTGCCGTCGATCGCGCGCGCCCTGCAGACCGAGCAGCCGGTGGTGGTCTCGACCGCCACGATCGCGCTGCAACGTCAGCTCGTGGACCGCGATCTGCCCCGGCTGGTGAACTCGCTGGCCGACGCGCTGCCCCGCAAGCCCACGTTCGCGTTGCTGAAGGGCCGGGGAAACTACCTGTGCCTCAACAAGATTCACAATGGAGCGGCCGACGAGCCGGCCGACCGTCCCCAGGACGAGTTGTTCTCGCCGATGGCGATCAGCGCCATGGGCCGCGATGTGCAGCGGCTGACGGAGTGGTCCTCGGACACCGAGACCGGTGACCGCGACGAGCTGACTCCCGGTGTGCCGGACCGGTCCTGGTCTCAGGTCAGCGTGTCGGCACGTGAGTGCATCGGGGTGTCGCGCTGCCAGTTCGGTACCGACTGCTTCGCCGAGCGGGCCCGGGAGAAGGCCGGTGCCGCCGACGTCGTCGTCACCAATCACGCGCTGCTGGCCATCGACGCACTCTCCGATTTCTCGGTGCTGCCCGAGTACGAACTGCTCGTGGTCGACGAGGCCCATGAACTGGCCGACCGGGTGACCGCGGTGGCCACCGCCGAACTCTCGGCGACATCCATGGCGGTGGCACACCGCAGGATGGCGCGATTGGTGGATGACGAACTGGCGCAGCGCTTCGAGGCCGCCGTCGCGACGTTGTCCTCGATGCTGCACGAACTCGACGCCGGTCGCATCGACGTGCTCGACGAGGAACTGGGTACCTACCTGACCGCATTGCGCGACGCGGCCAATGCGGCGCGCACAGCGATCGACACCACCCCCAGCGACCCCCAGGCCGCCTCGGCGCGCACCGAGGTCGTCACCGCACTGAACGACGTCAGCGACACCGCCACCCGGATCCTCACCTCGTTCGTGCCGCCCATCCCCGATCGCGTCGACGTGGTCTGGGTGGAGCAGTCCGAGGGATCGAACGCCGGAAACACAGGGGCTCCTCGACCCGGGCGGTCCCTGCTGCGGGTGGCCCCGATGTCGGTCTCGGGCCTGTTGCGCACCAGACTGTTCGCCAACACCACCGCGGTGCTGACCTCGGCGACCCTCACCCTCGGCGGGAACTTCGACGCGATGGCGCGCAACTGGGGGCTGGGCGGCTTCGCCGACGCCGGCGGGCCGGCCAAACCGGGTGACGCCGGCGGGCCGGCCAAACCGGGTGGGGCCGGCGCGCCCGCCAAACCGAGATGGCGCGGTATCGATGTGGGGTCACCCTTCGACCACGCCAAATCGGCAATCCTCTACGTGGCCAAGCATTTACCACCGCCCGGGCGGGACGGCACCGATACCCGGACACTGGACGAGATCGAGGGCCTGATCACCGCGGCCGGTGGCCGCACCCTGGGATTGTTCTCGTCGATGCGCGCGGCCAAGGCCGCCGCCGAGGTCATGCGAGGACGGCTGTCCACCCCGGTGCTCTGCCAGGGTGAAGACACCACTTCGGCTTTGGTGCAACAGTTTTCCGATGATCCCGAGACCTCATTGTTCGGCACCCTGTCACTGTGGCAGGGCGTGGACGTCCCGGGGCCGTCGCTGTCGTTGGTCCTGATCGACCGGATTCCGTTCCCACGCCCGGACGATCCGTTGCTGACCGCGCGGCAGCGGGCGATCAGCGCGCACGGCGGCAACGGCTTCATGGCGATCGCCGCCAACCACGCCGCACTGTTGCTGGCCCAGGGCACTGGCCGGCTGCTGCGTCACACCGACGACCGCGGGGTTATCGCGGTGCTGGACTCGCGACTGGCGACCGCCCGCTACGGCGGCTACCTGCGTTCGTCGCTGCCGCCGTTCTGGTCCACCACCGACCCTGACCGGGTGCGACAGTCGCTGAAGCGGCTTCGGGGCGCGGGCTGATATCGCACCCTGTGCGCGCTGAGTTAACTAGTGTGTGCGGCATACCCGCGGACAGCTGGCCGCCAGAGTGCACCGGAAGGCATCCATATGAGCCGACGCGCCCTGTTCGGCATCGCGTTCGCGGTGTGCACGGCGTTGCCGCTGGTCTCCTGTTCAGCCCTGGTGGGTGGCACGGCGGTGTCGGTGTTCAGCGATCCCTTCTCGGTCGCCGGCATGCCCGCGACGGACGGTTCCAGCGGACTGCGTCCCGATGCCGAGAAGCCCTCGCGCAAGGTCAACAACACCGACGGGGGCAAGATCGACAACCTCGCCGCCAGTGCCGTCAGTGACCTCGAAGAGTTCTGGTCGAGCGCCTATTCAGAGGCGTTCGACGGTGAGTTCCAACCGGTGCGCGCGCTGATCTCCTGGGACGCCGAGAGTTTCGACGGCGGGTTCTGCGGCATGGAGACCTACGGACTGGTCAACGCCGCATTCTGCAAACCGGATCGGACCATCGGTTGGGACCGCGGCGTGCTGATGCCCGGCCTGCGCCGGCAGAACGGCGACATGGGAGCCGTCATGGTGCTCGCCCACGAGTACGGCCATGCGATCCAGCAGCAGGCCGGACTGATCAACCGCAAGACACCCACCTTGGTCGCCGAACAGCAGGCCGACTGCCTGGCCGGCACCTACATGCGATGGGTGGCCCAGGGCGATTCCCAGCGGTTCGCGCTCAGCACCGCGGACGGGCTGAACAAGCTGCTCGCCGCCGTCATCGCGTTCCGGGATCCGCTGCTCACCGAGGCTGAGGCCCAGGTCGGGATCGACGAGCACGGCTCGGCGTTCGAACGGATCTCGGCCTTCCAGTTCGGGTTCACCGACGGCCCCGCGGCCTGTGCCGCCATCGACCTCAAGGAGATCAACCAGCGGCGCGGTGACCTTCCCGTCCTGCTCCCCGAGGACCAGAGCGGCGACCTGGACATCACCGAACACTGGGTGCGCTCGATGATCGACGCGCTCAACACCATCTTCAAACCCGGCGATCCCCCGCAGCTCGACTTCCGGCCCGACGCCGCAGTGGACTGTCCGAGCGCGCGGCCCAGCCCGCCGGCCTCCTATTGCCCTGACACCAACACCATCGTGGTCGACCTGGCCGAACTGCAAGCGCTCGCAGCACCATCCGACGAGGTCGACGTCGGCGACCTGGCCGGCGGTGACAACACCGCCTTCTCCGTGCTGATCTCCCGCTACACGCTGGCCCTGCAGCACGCCCGCGGCCTGGTGCTCGACAACGCCGAGGCAGCGCTGCGCACCGCCTGCCTGACCGGGGTGGCCACAGCCAAGATGATCAAACCGGTGAACCTGCCCAATGGTGACACCATCCTGCTGACCGCAGGCGATGTCGACGAGGCGGTATCGGGCATCCTCACCAACGGGCTGGCGGCCAGCGACGTGAACGGCGAGTCAGTGCCGTCGGGCTTCGCCCGAATCGATGCCTTCCGGGTCGGCATCCTCGGTGACGAGGAACGCTGCCTCAAGCGGTTCGCTTAGGGGTTAAACAACCTTCGTGGTGCCGTACCAGGCCAGCACCGCCTCGGACTCGTCGGTGGACCGGGTCAGCACGGCATAGGACCGGATGAACGACTGCCCCACACAGCCGTCGATCTTCACCCGGAAGTTGCTGATCATCACCCACGGCGCGGTGCCCTTGAACTCCTTCTTGGCCACCGGGATGAGGTTGATGATGCCGGGTTTGAGGCCGATCGTGATACCGCCGCCGATGTTCGCGCCGACCCCCGGCAGGATGCCCTCCGGCCAGGGAGAGACCACGTCGGTGCCGAGAAGCCCGATGGACGAGTTGAGTCCGGCGGTGCCGGTCAAGGAGACGCCGTTGGAGGTACTCATGTCGATGCCGCAGCCGATCTGATAGCCCGCCTCCAGGGTGCCGCGCGGGTCACCGCCGTCGGGACCGGACATCGCTCCGCGGTACGTGCCGCCGACCACATATTCGCGCGAGGATATCGCGGTCGTCAGAGGCGCCACCACGGCCTGCGTCTCGTCACTGGCCGACACCGTCAGATTCCAGCCATCGGGAGTCTTGAGGTTTGCCGGCGGGGTCGATTCGACGAGGTCGGCGGCGCCCGGCTCGCCCGGTGCGGGCACCACGTCGGCGACGACCTCGACATCGGGAGCGACGACGGGATCGGCCCACGCCGGTGCCACCGACGCCGCGCAGGCCAGGGACACCGCAGCGAGCAGTCCGAAGGAGCGAATCAACACAGGCGGCCTCCCGTTACCGTTCCGCGCGGGAACGTATCGCCACGTTCCCGGAGGGAACAAGACTGCCCATGTACTTACCCGACCGTCAGCGCCCCCGCGCACTCAGGTGGGCATTTTCAGGACGAACCCACACTCCAGCGCCACCCAGCAGGCGCCGTCGGGACCGATCGCCAACCCGTGCGGTTCGCTGCCGGACGGCAGATCGATGGTCACCACGTCCCCGTCCCCGCTGATCCGGGCGATCTGATCCGCACCCCACAGACTGACCCACACTCCGTCGGTCGGGTCGGCCACCACCGCATGTGGTTTGCCCGGCAGGTCCAACTCCTGGATGGCGTCATTGACCGGGATCCTGCCGACCTTGTCGGCACGGATCTCGGTGAACCACACGGCGTCATCATGGGTGGCCGCGATGCCGACGGGACCTGCTGCGGCGGTAGGCAATTCGCGTACCTTGAGGGTCCCGTCAACGGTCAGCCGGCCCACCGCGCCGGTCTCATTGAGCGTGAACCACAACGCGTCATCGGGCCCCTTGGTGATCATCGACGGCATCCCGCCGACCGTGGCCGCAGTGCTGATCTCACCGTCGGTGCCGATCCTGCCGATCTCGCCCGACGACATCGTGGTGAACCACAATGCGTCGTCGGGGCCCGCAGTGATACCGAAAGGTGCACTGCCCTCGGGCAATTCGAACGAGCTCAACTCCCCCGCGGTGCTGATCCGGCCGATTCGATCGTCGCCGGACCGGGTGAACCACAGCGCCCCGTCCGGTCCTGCCGCGATGATCGACGGACGTGAGCACTCTCCGACCGAGTACGTGCTGACCTCACCGGTGCACGAAACCCGCGCGACGGCGCCACCGTGCACCAGGGTCACCCACATCGCGCCGTCGCTTCCGGCAGCCAGCGCGTACGGTCCGCCGTCGAGCTGAACTTTGAGCGCTCTACTCAAGCCAGCGCCACCAAGCCGAGCTCGTTGTCAGCGGTCAACAGCCGATGGTGCGGCAACACCCGGACGGTGTACCCCACCGGCCCGGCCACCGGCAGCGGAGTGCTGGTCGAGAACACCTCGGTACCGCCGTCGGCGGAACCGGTGTGCGCCATCGGCACGGTCACCGGATTCAGGATCACGTCGCCTGCGTCCACCCGGCCCAGCACGGCCTGCACCGTCACCTCGTCGGGACGCAGCCCGGCCAGCTGCACCGTGGCGGTCAGCGTCAACTGCGACCCCAGCAGCGGCGTATCGGGCAAGCCGTAGCTGTCCACATCGGTGATCTGGATCTTCGGCCAGGCCTCTTGGGCACGCCGCCGGTAATCGGCCAACTCCCGGGCCGCACCGAACGGCTCCCCCGAAGCGGCCTCGACGGTCTGGCGCAACGACTGCGCCGCAGGCAGGTAGTACTTCTCGGTGTAGTCCCGCACCATGCGCGAGGCCAGCACCTTCGGTCCGAGCACCTGCAGCGTGTGACGCACCATCTCGACCCAGCGGGTCGGCACTCCGTGCTCGTCGCGCTCGTAGAACTTCGGTGTCACGGCGTGTTCGAGGAGGTCGTAGAGAGCCGCGGCCTCCAGATCGTCGCGGCGGGCCTCGTCGGCCACTCCGTCGGCGGTCGGGATCTCCCACCCGTTCTCGCCGTCGTACCACTCGTCCCACCAGCCGTCCCTGATCGAGAGGTTCAGCCCGCCGTTGAGCGCGCTCTTCATCCCCGATGTACCGCAGGCCTCCAACGGCCGCAGCGGATTGTTGAGCCAGACGTCGCAACCCCAGTACAACAGCCGCGCCATCGACATGTCGTAGTCCGGCAGGAACGCGATCCGGTGCCGGACCTCGGGCCGGTCGGCGAACCGCACGATCTGCTGGATGAGCGCCTTGCCACCGTCGTCGGCCGGGTGCGACTTGCCCGCCACGATCAACTGGACCGGCCGCTTGTCGTCGAGCAGCAGCTTCTCCAGCCGCTCCGGGTCCCGCAGCATCAAGGTCAGCCGCTTGTAGGTGGGCACTCGTCGGGCGAACCCGACGGTCAGCACCGACGGATCGAAAGCCGTTGCGATCCAGCCCAGTTCGGCCTCGGATGCGCCGCGCTCCAGCCAGGAACGGCGCAGGCGGTCGCGCACGTCGCCGATCAGCGTCTCGCGCAGCTGGGAGCGGATCCACCACATGTGCGCCGGTTCGACCTCCTGCAGCCGCTCCCACACCGCCGGCTCCGCCGCCTCCGAGCCGATCAGCTCCCGTCCCAGGGCCAGCCACTGCGGGGCCGCCCAGGTGGGGGCATGCACACCGTTGGTGATCGATCCGATCGGCACCTCGGCCCGGTCGAATCCCGGCCATAGGTCATTGAACATGCCCCGGCTGACCTGGCCGTGCAACAGCGACACCCCGTTGGCCCGCTGCGCAAGTCGCAGACCCATGTGCGCCATGTTGAACTTCGACGGGTCGTCCTCGGCACCGAACGCGACCACCCGCTCCAGCGGCACACCGGGCAGCAACCGGGAGTCGGCCGGACCGCCGGGCGGGCTGCCGAAGTAACTCCTGATCATCTCGACCGGGAACCGGTCGATACCGGCCGGGACCGGGGTGTGCGTGGTGAACACCGTCGACGACCGCACCACGGTCAATGCGGTGTCGAAATCCAGCCCCGCCGCCACCAGTTCGCGGATCCGCTCGACCCCGAGGAAGCCGGCGTGGCCCTCGTTCATGTGGAAAACCTCAGGGGCATGCAGGTTCTCGATCTCGGTGAAGGCGCGGATCGCACGCACACCGCCGATACCGGCCAGGATCTCCTGCTTGATGCGGTGCTCCTGATCGCCGCCGTACAGCCGGTCCGTGACCCCGCGCAGTTCGTGCTCGTTCTCCGGAACGTCGGAATCGAGCAGGAGCAGCGGAATCCGGCCCACCTGCGCGATCCAGACCCGGGCCCGCAGTTCGCGCGCATCCGGCAACGCCAACTCCACCAGCACCGGCGCGCCCGACGCATCGGTGAGCAGCCGCAACGGTAGCCCCTGCGGGTCAAGCGACGGATAGGTCTCATGCTGCCAACCGTCGGCGGTCAAGGACTGCCGGAAGTACCCCGAGCGGTAGTACAGGCCCACCGCGACCAACGGCAGCCCGAGATCCGATGCGGATTTCAGGTGATCACCGGCCAGGATGCCCAAACCGCCCGAATAGTTGGGCAATACCTCGGCGACACCGAACTCCATCGAGAAATACGCGATGCCCTTGGGCATCGCGACCCCGTCGGCGATCTGCTGCTGGTACCACAGCGGGCGGCTCAGATAGTTGTCCAGGTCCGCGGTCAGCTCGTCCAGTCGGCCCAGGAACGATTCGTCACCGGCGAGTTCGTCGAGGCGTTGCGGGCTGACCGCCCCCAGGAGCGCCACCGGGTCGCCGTTGGTCTGCTCCCACAGGTCGGCGTCGATGACAGCAAACAGATCCTGGGTGGGCTTGTGCCACGACCAGCGCAGGTTGATCGACAGCCGTTCCAGCGCCGCCAACCGCTCGGGAAGGTGCGCGCGGACGGTGAACCTTCTGAGGGCTTTCACGCGATCCAACCTTACTGACAATTCCGGTTCGTGCAGCGGTGAGCGGCATCGCCACAAGCAGCGGTCAGGTCGTGCTTAACGCCCGCGAGATTGGGCAGCCCACTACGGTGGGTATCAGACGCGACAAGGCGAGTGAACACAGACAGCCGCTTGATCGAGACGACGTGAGGAGTGGATGCGTGGCCGGTCGTATCGGAATCGACGATGTCGCGCCTGTGGTGTTCGGCGGGCAGTTCCCGGCAAAAGCCGTCGTCGGCGAGGTGGTCCCGGTACGGGCCACGGTGTGGCGCGAAGGCCATGACGCAGTCGCGGCCACGCTGGTGGTGCGCTATCTCGGCACCGACTACCCGCGGCTGGCCACGGGACCCGGTACCGCTGCCCTACCGGCGCCGATCGACACCGTGTTGCCCACCAACCCTGGGGTGCGTCCTTCACAGCGCATCAAGCCGCAGGCCCTGCCGATGTCCACCGGGCGCACACCCGATGTCTTCCACGGCCAATTCACGCCCGACAGCGTCGGGCTGTGGACGTACCGGGTCGACGGCTGGGGCGATCCTCTGGCCACCTGGCGTCACGCTGTCGAGGCCAAGCTGCGCGCCGGTCAGAGTGAGGCCGAGCTGTCCAACGACTTGCTGGTCGGGGCACGCCTTCTCGAGCGCGCCGCCGCCGGGGTGCCCCGCAAACTGCGTGACCCCTTGATCGAGGCGGCCGCGGCGCTGCGTGTCCCCGGAGATCCGTTCCTTCGTGCCGGTGCAGCGCTGTCCGAAGAGGTCACCGAACTGCTCGACCAGTACCCGCTACGCGAGTTGGTCACCCGCGGTGAGCAATACGGTGTCTGGGTGGACCGGCCGCTGGCCCGGTTCTCCTCGTGGTACGAGATGTTCCCGCGGTCCACCGGCGGCTGGGACAAAGCCGGACATCCGGTGCACGGAACGTTCGCGACCGCCGCCGAGCAGCTCGCCCGGATCGCCCGCATGGGTTTCAACATCGTCTACCTGCCGCCCATCCACCCCATCGGCAAGGTGCATCGCAAGGGCCGCAACAACGCGGTGACCGCCGCGCCCGACGACGTCGGGTCGCCGTGGGCGATCGGTAGCGACGAGGGCGGCCACGACGCCGTGCACCCCGCGCTCGGCACGATCGACGACTTCGATGCCTTCGTGGCCGCCGCCCGCAAGCAGGGCGTCGAGGTGGCACTGGATCTGGCGCTGCAGTGCGCGCCGGATCATCCATGGGCCGCCGTGCATCCGGAGTGGTTCACGGTACTGCCGGACGGCACCATCGCCTACGCGGAGAACCCGCCCAAGAAGTACCAGGACATCTATCCGCTCAACTTCGACAACGATCCCGCCGGGCTGTACCACGAGGTGCTTCGGGTGGTGCGCTTCTGGATCTCACATGGCGTCAAGGTCTTTCGCGTCGACAACCCGCACACCAAACCGCCGAACTTCTGGGTCTGGCTGATCGCGGAGGTGAAGAACGAGGATCCGGACGTACTGTTCCTGTCCGAGGCGTTCACCCGGCCGGCCCGGCTCTACGGGCTGGCCAAACGCGGCTTCACCCAGTCCTACACGTATTTCACCTGGCGCACCAACAAGTGGGAGCTCACCGAATTCGGCAACGAGATCACCGCGAACGCCGACAGCGCGCGGCCCAGCCTGTGGGTCAACACCCCAGACATCCTGCACGAGTCACTGCAGCACGGTGGTCCGGGGATGTTCGCGATCCGCGCGGTGCTGGCCGCGACCATGAGCCCCTCGTGGGGCATGTATTCCGGCTTCGAACTGTTCGAGCACCGGGCCGTCCGCGAGGGCAGCGAGGAGTATCTGGACTCCGAGAAGTACGAGCTGCGTCCCCGCGACTTCGCGGCAGCACTTGCCCAGGGGCGTTCGCTCGAGCCTTTTGTCACCCGTCTCAACGAGATCCGGCGCCTGCACCCGGCCCTGCGTCAGCTGCGCACCCTCACCTTCCACCACGTGGACAACGACGCACTGCTGGCCTACAGCAAGTTCGACCCGATCACCGGAGACGCCGTGCTCGTGGTGGTCACGCTCAACCCGTTCAGCGCCGAGGAAGCCATGTTGTGGTTGAACATGGAGGCACTGGGTATGGAATCACATGACCGGTTCTGGGTACGCGACGAGATCACCGGCGAGGAATACCAATGGGGGCAGTCGAATTACGTCCGCATCGATCCCGCCAAGGCGGTGGCGCACGTATTGAACATGCCACTCGTACCCTATGAGCAACGACTGGGCTTGCTACGCAGGGAATGAGAACGAAATGACGAGAAGCAACCACCTCACCGACCTACAACTGCGGCCCGACCCATCCGACATCCAGCGGCTGCTGATCGGACAGCACCACGATCCGCATTCGGTGCTCGGCGCCCACGAATACAGCGGCCGGACCGTGATCCGGGCCTATCGCCCACACGCCTCCAAGGTCGTGGTGGTGATCGGGGGTGACCGATTCCCCATGCAGCACATCGACTCCGGGCTTTTCGCGGTGTCCGTTCCATTCACCAACCTGGCCGACTACCGTCTGGAAATCGGCTATCCCGGCGCGGACGAATCGATCTTCACCCACACCACGGCGGATGCCTACCGGTTCCTGCCAACACTCGGCGAACTCGACCTTCACCTGTTCGCCGAGGGACGCCACGAGCGTCTGTGGGAGATCCTGGGCGCGCACCCGCGCAGCTTCACCACTCCCGATGGCGTCGTGGACGGCGTGTCCTTCGCGGTGTGGGCCCCGAACGCCAAGGGCGTCAGCGTGATCGGTGATTTCAATCACTGGGACGGCAACGAGGCGCAGATGCGGGTGCTGGGCTCGTCGGGGGTCTGGGAGTTGTTCTGGCCCGGCTTCCCTGCCGACGGTCTGTACAAGTTCCGCGTGCACGGCGCCGGCGGGGGCACCACCGACCGCGCCGACCCGATGGCTTTCGCCACCGAGGTACCTCCGCAAACCGCATCCCGGGTCACCACCAGTTCCTACACCTGGAACGACGGCGAGTGGATGGCGCGGCGCGCTGCGCAGAACCCGGTGTTCGAACCGATGAGCACCTACGAGGTGCATCTGATGTCCTGGCGCCCGGGGCTCAGCTACCGGCAACTGGCCACCGAACTGACCGAATACGTTGTGGAACAGGGCTTCACCCACGTCGAGATGCTCCCGGTGGCCGAGCATCCGTTCGGTGGTTCGTGGGGCTACCAGGTGACCTCCTACTACGCCCCGACGTCCCGGCTGGGAACTCCCGACGACTTTCGGTTCCTGGTGGATTCGCTGCACCGGGCCGGGATCGGAGTGATCGTCGACTGGGTGCCGGCCCACTTCCCCAAGGACGCCTGGGCGCTGGGCCGTTTCGACGGCACCCCGCTCTACGAACATTCCGACCCGCACCGCGGCGAGCAGCTCGATTGGGGCACCTACGTTTTCGACTTCGGCCGGCCCGAAGTGCGCAACTTCCTGGTCGCCAACGCGTTGTACTGGCTGAAGGAGTATCACGTCGACGGACTACGCGTCGACGCGGTGGCCTCGATGCTCTATCTCGACTACTCCCGCCCCGCTGACGGCTGGACGCCCAACATCCACGGTGGCCGGGAGAATTTGGAGGCGGTGCAGTTCCTGCAGGAGATGAACGCCACCGTGCACAAGGTGACACCGGGAATCGTCACCATCGCCGAGGAGTCGACCTCCTGGCCCGGTGTGACCCGCCCGACCAACCTTGGCGGCCTTGGTTTCTCGATGAAATGGAACATGGGCTGGATGAACGACACGCTCGACTACGTCAGCCATGACCCGGTGCACCGCAGCTATCACCACCACGAGATGACGTTCTCGATGCTGTACGCCTTCAGCGAGAACTACGTGCTGCCCATCAGCCACGACGAGGTCGTGCATGGCAAAGGCACGCTCTGGACCCGGATGCCCGGCGGCGACCATGCCAAGGCCGCGGGACTGCGCAGCCTGCTGGCCTATCAGTGGGCCCACCCGGGCAAGCAACTGTTGTTCATGGGCCAGGAATTCGGCCAGCGGGCCGAGTGGTCGGAAGAGCGCGGGCTGGACTGGTTTCAACTCGACGAGCAGGGCTTCTCCGGCGGCGTGCAGCGGTTGGTGCGCGATCTCAACGCGATCTATCGCAGCCACCCGGCGCTGTGGAGCCGCGACACCAGCCCCGAGGGCTACTCCTGGATCGACGCGAACGACTCGGCCAACAACGTGTTGAGCTTCCTGCGGTTCGGTGCCGACGGTTCCGTGTTGGCGTGTGTGGTCAACTTCGCCGGCAGCGAGCACAGCCAGTACCGGCTGGGACTGCCGCACGCCGGTGCCTGGCAGGAGGTGCTGAACACCGACGCGACCATCTACAACGGGTCGGGCATCGGGAACTTCGGCGCGGTGCAGGCCACCGACGAACCGTGGCACGGCCGCCCGGCCTCGGCGGTGATGGTGCTGCCGCCGCTGGCGATGCTGTGGTTCGAGCCCGCCTGAGGCGCTCTAGTACAGCGCGTTGGCCAGATTGCGACGGCCGGCGACCACCTCGGGATCGGCCGGGTCGAACAGGTCGAACAGCTCGACGAGCCGGGTGCGGACCTTCGTCCGGTCGTCGCCCGCAGTGCGCTTGATCAGCGCGATGAGCCGATCGAAGGCCGCGGACACGTTCTGGGCCAGAATCTCGGCGTCAGCAGCGGCGAATGCCGCCTCGATGTCGTCGGGAACTGCGTCGGCAGCGGCCACCGCGTCAGGGCGCTGTGCGCTTGCCCGCTGCAGGAACGCGATCTGCCCCACCGCGCCCTTGGCCTCGGTGTGGTTGGGCTGTGCGTCGAGAATCGCCTGATAGGCGGCAGCCGCTGCGTCGAAGTCCCCTTCGTCCAGGTGGGCCCTGGCCGCGGCCAGCTCCGGATCGACCTGCTCTGGCTCATCGTCACCGGAACCGGACCCGGGCAGCTTGCCCGCGGTCGCCTCGAGCAGCGAATCGACCCAGCGACGAAGTTCGTCAGCCGGCTGAGCGCCCTGGAAGCTGGCGATCGGCTGTCCCCCGGCGAGCGCAACTACGGTGGGCACGCCCTGGATGCCGAACATCTGCGCCACCCTCGGGGTGGTGTCGACGTTGACCAGTGCCAGGGACCACTTGCCGTTGTCGGCCGCAGCCAGACCCGCCAGGGTGTCCCCCA
Organism: Mycolicibacterium nivoides; assembly: GCF_003855255.1. NCBI lineage: Bacteria > Bacillati > Actinomycetota > Actinomycetes > Mycobacteriales > Mycobacteriaceae > Mycobacterium > Mycolicibacterium nivoides. The sequence continues at coordinate 2,587,319 of NZ_CP034072.1, forward strand.
GCGCGGCACTGGAATCGCTGCGCGGCGACCACAGCAGCACCACCACCGGTACCTGGCCCGAGCGGACCAGCACCTCGGCTTCGAAGTTGGCTTCGTTGACCTCTGTGACGTTGGGGCCGCCGGCGGCGCTTGGGCTGCCACCGCCCGCACCGCCCGTCGCGGGCCGCTGCTTGAGTGCCGAGAGGTCAACCGCGCCGGCCAGCGCCGGCCCGACAGAAGGTCGTGGACGAGTCACGCCACCAAGTCTGTCACGTTGTTTCGGGCACGGCGCCGCCCGGTTGGGGCACCAGGGCAGAACCGTCCACCGGAGCGAGGCGGACGGTCCGGTCTGCCCATATGACGAAGATCACGCTGCCCAAGGGCACGATGCTGGCCAGCAACGCCAGAATCCAGGTGCCCACGCCCCACTTGTGGGCAATGCCGACCAGCACGGCGGCCACCACGAAGGCGACGAAAACGCCACCGTGAATCGGGCCGAACACCTTGACTCCGATCTCGGTGCGGGGACTGCCCAGGTACTTGAAGTACATGCCGACCAGCAGACCGGCCCAGCTCACCGCCTCAGCGAGAGCGATGAGCCGGAACCAGCCCGAAACCGTGCGCAGGTCGAAGGAGCGTGTCATGGCCGCCATTGTGCCGGACCGGACGGCCAGCTACTACACGCCGTCGTTGATAGCTGTCAGCGACGCAGGATCAGCGCATCGCCCTGGCCACCGGCGCCACAGAGCGCGGCCACGGCGTAGCCGGAACCCTTGCGGGCCAGTTCCAGCGCGGCATGCAGCGTGATGCGGGCACCCGACATGCCGATCGGGTGACCGATCGCGATCGCGCCGCCGTTCACGTTCACCTTGGCCGGGTCGACGCCCAGCTCCTTGGTCGAGGCCAGCGAAACCGCAGCGAACGCCTCGTTGATCTCGAGCACGTCCAGCTGATCGACGCTGATGCCCTCACGCTCGACGGCCTTCTTGATCGCGTTGGCCGGCTGGCTCTGCAGCGTGGAGTCCGGACCGGCCACCACACCGTGCGCACCGATCTCACACAGCCAGTCCAGGCCCAGCTCCTGCGCCTTGGCCTTGCTCATCACCACGACCGCGGCCGCGCCGTCGGAGATCTGCGACGACGACCCGGCGGTGATGGTGCCGTCCTTGCGGAAGGCAGGACGCAGACCACCCAGCGATTCGGCTGTGGTGTTGGCACGGATGCCCTCGTCCTCGGCGAACTCGATCGGGTCACCCTTGCGCTGCGGAATCGACACCGGCACCACCTCGTCGGCGTACACCCCGTCCTTCCACGCCGCGGCGGCCTTCTGATGCGACTGGGCGGCGAACTCGTCCTGCTCGGCGCGGGTGAACTTGTCGACGTCGTTGCGCTGCTCGGTGAGCGCGCCCATGGGCTGGTCGGTGAACACGTCGTGCAGACCGTCGTAGGCCAGGTGGTCGACCAGCGTCGCATCGCCGTACTTGTAGCCCTCGCGGCTCTTGGGCAGCAGGTGCGGAGCCTGGCTCATGGATTCCTGGCCTCCGGCGACGACGACGTCGAACTCACCGGCGCGGATCAGCTGGTCGGCCAGGGCGATGGCATCGATGCCGGAAAGGCACATCTTGTTGATGCTCAGCGCGGGTACGTCCCAGCCGATGCCGGCGGCCACCGCGGACTGGCGAGCGGGCATCTGACCGGCCCCTGCGGTCAGCACCTGACCCATGATCACGTAGTCCACCAGCGAAGCATCGACCTTGGCCTTCTCCAGGGCGCCGCGAATCGCGATCGCGCCCAGGTCACTGCCGGAAAAATCCTTCAGCGAGCCCATCAATCTGCCAACCGGAGTACGCGCTCCAGCAACGATCACCGACGTGCGATTTTCCGCAGTCATTTCCTACCTCCAAAGCCGTGTCCAAGAGCTGTGTGGGCGATCACACATACGCAAACGTTCAGGTTGAGGTTACCGTTACGTTATGACCGCCGATCAGGTTGATGCCCGTCCCACACTCGCCTCGGCGCTGGTGACGGCGATCGATCATGTCGGTATCGCCGTTCCCGATCTGGATGCCGCCGCCAAGTGGTACCACGACAACCTCGGCATGATCGTCCTCCACGAGGAGATCAACGAAGAGCAGGGTGTACGCGAGGCGATGCTCTCGGTGCGCGGCGCGCCCAAGGGCAGTGCCCAGATCCAGCTGCTGGCCCCGCTGGACGAGAAGTCGACGATCGCCAAGTTCATCGACCGCAGCGGCCCCGGCCTGCAGCAACTGGCCTACCGGACCAGCGACATCGACGCACTGAGTGAGCGCCTGCGCAGCCAGGGCGTGCGGCTGCTCTACGAAGCCCCCCGCAAGGGCACCGCGAATTCGCGGATCAACTTCATCCACCCCAAGGATGCCGGCGGCGTGCTGATCGAGCTGGTCGAACCTGCCGCGGATTCAGAGCACTAAGACCACTTTCTCGTCGGGCCGCGATTGGCCCGATTCGCCCAGCAGGCGGTGTGCCAATGCCTGCGATCATCGACATCGCCGACATCGATCGGTACCACCACCACGTGCGCGGTAGCCACGCGAATCTCGTGGTCGCACCCAGGGCATCGATAGACCTTCACCGCACGCGATGCGGTGACCACCCGCACCTCGTAGTCGTAACCGTCGGGCCCGGTCTCGACCCGGCGTGACGGCGGCAAGGGCGCCAGCCGGCGGTGTTCGCGGGGCCGGCGGCGCATCAGAACAGCCGGTATTCGTCGCTGTCCATGCCCCGCATCTGGTCATAATCCAAAGTCACACAACGGATTCCACGATCATTGGCGAGGGTTCGGGCCTGGGGCTTGATCTGCTGGGCGGCGAACACCCCGGCCACCGGGGCCAGCACGGTGTCGCGGTTGAGCAGGTCGAGGTAACGCGTCAGCTGTTCGACGCCGTCGATCTCCCCGCGGCGCTTGATCTCCACGGCCACCGAGCGGCCCAGCTCGTCACGGCACATCAGATCGACCGGGCCGATCGCGGTCGGGTACTCACGGCGCACCAATGTGTAGCCCGCGCCCAGCAGCTCGACGTGCTCGGCCAGCAGTACCTGCAGGTGTGCCTCCACGCCGTCCTTCACCAGGCCGGGATCGACACCGAGTTCGTGGCTGGAGTCGTGCTCGACGTCCTCGACCGTGATGCGCAGCTGCTCGCCGGCCTTGTTCTCGACCACCCACACCAGTGCTCCCTCGCCGTCCTGCTCTACGAGCCAGCACGGCGGGCTCATCCAGTTCAGCGGCTTGTAGGCGCGATCGTCGGCATGGACACTGACCGAACCGTCGGACTTGAACAACAACAGCCTGCGGGCCGATGGGAGATGAGCGGTCAGCCGCCCGACGTAGTCGACGGTGCACTGGGCAATCACGAGGCGCACCCGATCCACCTTAAGGGCATCCGCAACGAACTAGGCTGACGCCACAATGAACTCCGACAAATCGCTGGCACGACGGCTGGGCCGCGTCCTTGAAGGTGTCACCCGCCAGAACAGCCGGATCCCGATCACCCCGGAGTACGGATCGTGGGTGCTGGGGCGGGTATCGGAGAGCCAGCGCCGGCGCAGGGTACGTATCCAGGTCATTCTCACGACGTTCGTGATCCTGGTGAACCTGCTCGGTATCGGCATCTCGATGATCATCGTCACGCTGTTGTTCCCGTCTCCGGATGTTTTCGATCCGCAGGTCCGCTGGATCACCTTCATCGTGGCGCCCATCTACATGGCCTCGGCGTTGATCGTCGGGGTGTTCTGGGCGACGACCCGGGTGATCGACAACGTGCGCTGGGCGATCGAGGAGCGCCCACCCACCGTCGCGGATCAGCGGAACACATTCTTCGCCCCGTTCCGGCTCACCCGCGTGCTGCTGTTCCTGTGGGGGGTGGGCACCGCACTGTTGACGACGCTCTACGGTCTCGTCGACACCAACTACATTCCGAAGTTCCTGCTGGGCATCAGTTTCCCGGGCATCGTGGTGTCGGTCAGCTGCCATCTGTTCACCGAGTTCGCACTGCGGCCGGTGGCCGCCCAGGCGCTGGAGGCCGGCCCGCCACCGGTCCGGCTGGCTCCGGGCATCATGGGCCGCACCATGGTGGTGTGGGCCCTGAGTTCAGGGGTGCCGATCCTCGGCATCATGCTGGCCGCGGTGTTCGCCGTGACGCTCAACAACCTGACACCGGTCCAATTCGCCTACGCCGTCATCGGTCTCGGCTCGTTTGCGCTGGTGTTCGGATTCCTGCTGATGTGGATTCTGTCGTATCTGACCGCGACCCCGATCCGAGTGGTGCGCGCGGCCCTCAACCGTGTCGAACAAGGTGATCTGGACACCAACCTCGTGGTGTTCGACGGCACCGAACTGGGCCAGCTGCAACGCGGATTCAACTCGATGGTGCACGGCCTGCGCGAGCGCGAACGGGTCCGCGATCTGTTCGGCCGACATGTCGGCCGCGAGGTCGCCGCACTGGCTGAGCAGGAGAAGCCCGTCCTCGGCGGCGAGGAGCGCCACGCCGCAGTGATTTTCGTGGACGTCATCGGCTCGACGCAGTTGGTCACAACGCGGCCCGCGGTCGAGGTGGTCGATCTGCTCAACCGCTTCTTCGCCGTCATCGTCGACGAAGTCGACAATCACCGCGGCCTGGTCAACAAGTTCGAGGGTGACGCCATACTCGCGGTGTTCGGTGCGCCGGTCTCGCTGCCCAACGCCGAGGACGAAGCCCTGGGAGCCGCACGGGCGATCGCGCAGCGGCTGCGTGTCGAGGTACCCGAGCTCGAGGCAGGGATCGGGGTGGCCGCCGGTCAAGTGGTGGCGGGCAACGTCGGGGCCAAGCAGCGCTTCGAGTACACCGTGATCGGAGAGCCGGTCAACGAGGCCGCGCGGTTGTGCGATTTCTCCAAACAGGTGCCCGGGCACCTGGTGGCATCATCGGACACCATCGCCAATGCGTCCGAAACCGAAAGGGCCCGTTGGTCGCTGGGCGAATCGGTCACCCTGCGGGGGCTGGGCGAGCCGACCCGCGTGGCCGTACCGGTCTAACCCGCGCCCCACTGCCGCGCTGCTTCGACCGCCTCGTCGAGAGTGCGGAACACGACGCCGTCATAGTCGTCGCGCCGGTCGGCAGGCACCACGCGGCCGTCGGGGTCGACGAGATAGGCCTCCTTGCCCGTGGCGGCCAGGCTGGCCCGCATCCCGGTCAGCATGCCGCGTGCCGCATCGTTGATGTCGTCGACCCGGGTCACGTCCAGCACGGCGACGTCATACTCGCCACGATCGTGCTCGGCGGTCCGTAACACCTGCTCGGCACCGGCGAACAACAGATCGCCTTGAACCTCGTAGACCCGAATGCCCGGGTTGACCGGGTACGCCGCTCGCAACGTCGACGACGACTCACGGCCGACCGTGAGGAAGTGAAGTCCCAACTGCGAGGAAAGGTTGCGGCACACATGTACCCCGCGCACGCTGTTACCACGGGAATCCAGACGCGGCGAGTAGACACCGATGCCGAGTTGGCCGGGCAGTACCGCCACGATGCCGCCGCCGACCCCGCTCTTGGCGGGCAGCCCTACGGCGCTGACCCAATCGCCTGTCGCGTCGTACATCCCACAGGTCACCATCACACTGAGAGTGCGCCGAACCACGTTCGCATCGATGACGCGCCGCCCGGTCAACGGGTTGAACCCGCCCCGGGCCAGCGTGGCGGCCATCCGGGCCAGGTCGGTACTGGTCACCTTGACCGAACACTGGCGGAAGTACACGTCGAGGACGTCGTCCGGATCGCCGTCCAGCACACCGAAACTGGTCAGCATGTACGCGATCGCCCGATTGCGGTTGCCCGTCGCCTTCTCCGAGGCGTACACATCCATGTCGATCTCGAGTCGCCGGCCCGCGCATGCCGAATAGAACTCGTGGATGCGGTCGAACCGCTCATCGGCACTGGCCCCCGGGATCAGCGAAACCGCCGCGATGGCACCAGCGTTGATCATGGGGTTCTTCGGCGTCTTGGTCACGTCGTCCACGCTGATCTCGTTGAACGCCTCACCCGAGGGTTCGACGCCGATCCTGGCGTCGACGGCATCCTGGCCGATCTGGTCCAGCGCGAGCGCGTACGTGAACGGCTTGGAGATGGACTGGATGGTGAATTCCACTGCGGTGTCGCCCGATTCGTAGACAAATCCGTCCGAGGACGACAAACTCAGCCCAAAGCCCTCGGGGTCCACCTTGGCGAGTTCAGGGATATAGCTCGCCAGCGCGCCGTCACGTAGTTCGATCTGCTCGGCACGGATCCGGTCCAGGTAGTGCTGCACCAGCTCGGCCACAGGTCGCAGTCTAGCCACGAGCACGCTCCCACGACCATGTCGCTTTTCCGCTAGTGAAGCGCCGGATGCCGTGCCATCGTGGAATACATGCACGAGGATTTCGACCGCTGTTACCGGGCAGTCCAGTCCAAGGACGCACGGTTCGACGGCTGGTTCGTGACCGCCGTGCTCACCACAGGCATCTATTGCCGCCCCAGCTGTCCGGTACGGCCACCGTTCGCCCGCAACATGCGGTTCTATCCGACCGCGGCCGCCGCCCAGGCAGCCGGCTTCCGAGCCTGCAAGCGCTGCCGCCCCGACGCCTCGCCAGGCTCCCCCGAATGGAACGTGCGCGGCGACATCGTTGCGCGATGCATGCGGCTGATCGCCGACGGCACCGTGGACCGCGACGGAGTGACGGGGCTGGCGGCCCGCGTCGGCTACACGAGCCGGCAGCTGCAACGCATCATGCAGGCCGAGCTGGGGGCCAATCCCCTGGCTCTGGCCCGGGCGCAACGCACCCAGACAGCGCGGGTGTTGATCGAAACCACCGAGCTGCCGTTCGCCGACGTCGCGTTTGCCGCGGGATTCGCCAGCATCCGACAGTTCAACGACACCGTGCGGGCGGTCTGCGATCTGACGCCGACCCAGCTGCGGTTGCGGGCCCGCAACCGATTCGCCGCCGATGCCTCCGCTGCCCCCGGCGTTCTGTCACTGCGACTGCCGGTACGAACTCCCTTCGCCTACGAAGGGTTGTTCGGGCATCTCGCGGCCAGTGCGGTGCCGGGGTTGGAGGAGGTGCGCGACGGGCAGTACCGGCGCACCCTGCGGCTGCCGCACGGCCACGGCGTGGTCGGCCTGACTCCGCAGCCCGATCATGTCCGCTGCCAGTTGGTCCTGGAAGACTTCCGCGACCTGTCGGCCGCCATCGCACGGTGCCGGCGCCTGCTGGATCTCGACGCCGATCCCGAAGCGGTGGTGGAGGCGCTCCAGTCCGATCCGCGGCTCGCCGCGGTGGTCGCCAAGGCGCCAGGACAACGTATCCCCCGCACCGTCGACGAATCCGAGCTCGCACTCCGAGTGGTGATCGGCCAGCAGGTGTCGATCAAGGCGGCGAGCACCCATGTCGGACGCCTCGTCGCCGGCTATGGGACCGCCGTCTCCGACGAGGCCGGAGGGTTGACGCACGTGTTTCCCAGCATCAGCGACCTGGCCGCCCTGGATCCCGGTCATCTGGCCATGCCGGCCTCCAGGAAGCGGACCGTCACGGCCCTGGTGTCGGCGATCGCCGATGGCGATCTGGTCCTCGATCCGGGATGCGACTGGGAGAGGTCGCGCGAGCAGTTGCTCGCGCTCCCCGGGGTGGGGCCGTGGACCACGGAGGTGATCGCCATGCGCGGCCTCGGTGATCCAGATGCCTTCCCCGCCACCGATCTCGGCGTACGCGCGGCCGCGGACCATCTGGACCTGGCCCCTGACAGGCTCGTCGAACACAGCACCAGATGGCGGCCATGGCGCGCATACGCGACACAACACCTGTGGACCACACTGGACCACGCGGTGAACGAATGGCCCCCGCACGATCGACAGGAGAAGTCATGACGACACTGCACTACCGCACCATGGACAGCCCGGTCGGCCTTCTCACGCTGGCCGGCCGGGATGGAAAGCTCATGCACCTACGGATGGTCGACCAGACCTACGAACCGAGCCGCGAAGGCTGGGAGGCCGATGACACGGCATTCTCCGACGCCGCCGACCAACTGTCCGCATACTTCGCCGGCGAACGTACGGAATTCGACCTCGAGCTCGACATGGTGGGGACGCAGTTTCAGCGCCGCGTGTGGGAGGCACTACGGACGATTCCTTACGGCGAAACCTGCTCATATGGAGAGATCGCGCGTCAGATCGGTTCACCATCCGCATCGCGAGCCGTCGGCCTGGCCAACGGGCACAATCCGATCGGCATCATCGTGCCCTGTCATCGGGTGATCGGCGCGAATGGCAGCCTCACCGGGTACGGCGGCGGCCTGGACCGAAAGCGTGCATTGTTGGAATTGGAGAGAAGCCGCACGATGCCGGCGCTTTTCAATTAAAAAGGGACGTTTTCAATTTCAGTATTGAAATTGAAAACGTCCCCGCATAATCCCTACATACAAAAATGCCCGAGCCCCCCAATCGAAATTGGAGGGCTCGGGA
>NZ_CP034072.1:2895905-2994800 GCF_003855255.1 Mycolicibacterium nivoides
CACATTCCATCAGACTGACATACGCATCGGGCCTAGTTCACAACTCATTGCTACAGCCAGAACGGGGTGACTGACGTTCCGGTGCCGGCTATACGTTGAAGCGAAACTTCATCACGTCGCCGCGCCCTCGATTGCCTTTGCACCCGCGCACCCAGGTCACGCCGACGCAACCTTGTTCGATTTGGACCGGTTGCATTTCCAGCACAGCGTCTGAAGATTCTCCGGAGTCGACAAACCACCCCGGGAGACCGGGATGATGTGATCAACCTCGAGGAGGAGGTGCGGCTCCGCTACGAGCGACACCGAACAGTATCGGCAGGTGTGGTTGTCGCGTGCCTTGATGGCGCTCCGCAGTCTGGAGGTCATTAGCGCACGCTGGCCCGCGGCACTCTTTCTCCAACGGATCTTCTGCGAGAGCGTCTCGATGAGCGCGTCGATCGTCGGGGTGTCAAAGGTGACGGTTGCACGCTGCGAGCTGTTCCCACCGGCACTCACGTACTCAAAGACGTACACCGGGTACGGGACCGTGATAGGCGACACCTCCACCCCGACGTGCTTCATGAACTCGCCCGCGTAGTGCTTCAAAATGAATGTCGGCGGGTTGATCGACTGGGTAATGCTCGCCTCTCGCTGCTGAAGGTTGTAGACAGCTTCCTGCAGACGGGCGATGTCGTCGCCAAGATTCTCGACCTCAGCGAGGTGTGCCTCGTCAGCCTTGATGTTGAAGTACTTCATCACATACTTCAGAGGGTCTCCGCTAGCATTGCGCACCACCTGTAGCGAACAGTTATGCACGTTCGGTGCGTGGTAAGTCGCCACGTTCCGGTCCCGGCGGTAGTTCCAGTTGCTCGTGTTTTGGAACGAGGCTAGATGCGCCTGCGACCCGGTATACGACGCACCGAGCTCGAACGTTCCGCGACTACGGATCTCGGCAATGTAATGGGCAAGTTCGTTGTGCTCGGCAACAAACAATGCGATCTGCTTCTTATGCGCTAAGAACTCGTCGCTGGCGAAATACCGCTCTTTCAGGATGTATCGACCAATCCGATACGAGCCCCAACCCGCGAGCGCGAGAAGGCCGATTGCCAGGAAAGCTTCCATACCGTGAAATTTCCTTCGCCGGTTCTCCAGTCAAGCGACCAGAATCTAGCAAGGAATTACGACAGGCTTCCTCGATTTGGAACAAAGTGACCGGCGGCTACGCCTTCTTCTGTCGACTCACACGTTGAAGCGGAACTCCACCACGTCGCCGTCGACCATCACGTAGTCCTTGCCCTCCATCCGGACCTTGCCCGCGGCCTTGGCAGCGGCCATCGAACCGGCCTCGACGAGGTCGTCGAATGAAACCACCTCGGCCTTGATGAAGCCCTTCTCGAAGTCGGTGTGGATCACGCCGGCCGCCTTGGGAGCGGTGTCGCCCTGGTGGATGGTCCACGCGCGCGATTCTTTCGGCCCGGCCGTCAGATAGGTCTGCAGCCGCAAGGTGTGGAAGCCGGCACGCGCCAGCGCATCCAGGCCACGCTCGGTCTGCCCGATCGACTCCAGCAGCTCGTTGGCCGACTCGTCGTCGAGCTCGATCAACTCCGATTCGATCTTGGCGTCCAGGAACACCGCGTCGGCCGGGGCCACCAGTGCACGCAGCTCGGCCTGCTTCGCCTCATCGGTGAGCACCGACTCGTCGGCGTTGAACACGTACAGAAACGGCTTGGTGGTCATCAGGTTCAGCTCACGCAGCACCGACCAGTCCTTGCCGGTGGAGAACAGCGTCTTGCCGTCGTCGAACACCGCCTGAGCCGCGACCGCCGCATCCAGAACCGGCTTGCGCTCCTTGTTGTTGCGGGCTTCCTTCTCCAGGCGCGGCACCGCCTTCTCCAGCGTCTGCATGTCGGCCAGGATCAGCTCGGTCTCGATCACCTCGATGTCCGAGCGCGGGTCCACCCGCCCGTCGACGTGCACCACGTCGTCATCGGCAAACACGCGCACCACCTGACAGATGGCGTCGCACTCGCGGATGTTGGCGAGGAACTTGTTGCCCAGGCCGGCGCCTTCGGAGGCGCCTTTCACGATGCCGGCGATGTCGACGAACGTCACCGGGGCCGGCACGGTCTTCTCCGAGCCGAAGATCTCGGCGAGCTTGTCGAGCCGGGGATCGGGCAACGGCACCACGCCCTCGTTGGGCTCGATGGTCGCAAACGGGTAGTTGGCCGCCAACACGTCATTACGCGTCAGGGCATTGAACAGAGTCGACTTTCCGACGTTCGGCAAACCGACGATTCCCAGGTTCAGGCTCACAGGGAAGACAGTCTAGGCCGGTGTGACAGGCACGCCAGCGCGAGCTGGCAGCACGCGACCAGACTGAGCCGGTACGGTCTACGTGTGTCAGGACAGCGCGCGCAGTCGGCAGTGCCGGCTGACCATCGCTCTGTACACCCGCGATTCGCCGGTGTGCCGTGGTGGGGAGCTGTGCTGCTGGCGATCACCGCAACCGCGATCGGCTTTGCTTTCGACGCCGGTTCGGGCGATCGCGAGCTCAGCTCTGTATTCGCGATCTGCTACTCCCTGGGCTGCCTTCTGGCTGTTCTGACGGTTCAGCAGGCCGGCCTGTTCACCGCCGTGATCCAGCCCCCTCTCATCCTTTTCGTCGCCGTTCCCGGGTCCTATTTCCTGTTCCACGGGGGCCAGCTCGACGGCGTGAAGGACCTGGCGATCAACTGCGGATACCCGCTGATCGAACGCTTCCCGCTGATGCTGTTCCTCTCGGCGACAGTCCTGCTGATCGGGTTGGGCCGGTGGTATGTCGGTCTGACGGCGAAGCGCGGAGCCGACGCAGACGAAACGGCTGACGCCGGAACAGCCAAAACGGGCAGGGCCACGCCCGCCGCTGGAATTGTGTCATCTGTCACAGCGAAACTTTCCGGGCTGGTTCTCCGCAAACCCGCCACGGCGTCGGCTCGCCGGGACCGGACCGCGGAGCAGGACCCGGCAGCGGATGCCCCGCCTCGGCGCCGCCCGTCCCAACGCCCGCCCCGCCGCCGCCCGGCAGCCGCAGAGCCCGGCACGGGGGCAGCAGCGGCAGCCGCAGCAGGCTCCGGACGACCCCGCGGCGAGCGCAGGCCGACCAAGCGGCCCGCAGCCCCGCGGCCCCGCCCTGGCCGTGCCGCCGACGGCGATCTCGGCAGCGAACTCGACGGCGCGATGCCCGAGCGGCCACGACGGCCCAGGCCCCCGCGCTCGGCCGAGCCGGGAAGCGGCGAGCCGCGCCGGAGGGTGCGGACCCAGCCGCGCGAACCACGCAAGCAGCCGCCGCCGGAGCGCCGTGACACCGGCTCGTTCGACGCTCCGCGTGAGCGGCCGCAGCGACCGCGCCGCCGGTTCGACGACTACCAGCCGTTCGAGGATTCCTTCGAGCAGCCCAAGCAGGCACCCAACGGTTCCGGCCGCTCGACACACCATCCGGTGTCGCGGGTCCGTTACCGCGGTTCTGAGGACGAAGACCACCGCGTCGAACACCGGACGCGGCCACGGTCATCCGCCAGGGGACGTCACTCCTGGGATTCCGACGACTGATCGACGGCTAGCGCCGATCAGGAGCGCGGCGGGCGGATCTCACGCGGCAGCGCGAACACCAACGTCTCGTTGGCGGTGGTCACCGGCTGCACGGTCCCGTAGCCGTACTCGGCAAGCCGCTCGAGCACACCGCGCACCAGCACCTCGGGCACCGATGCCCCGGAGGTGACGCCCACGGTGGTGACGCCCTCCAGCCAGGTCGGGTCGATGTCTTCGGCGTAGTCCACCAGGTGGGCTGCCTGCGACCCCGCACCGAGCGCCACCTCGACGAGCCGGACCGAGTTGGATGAGTTCTTCGAGCCGACCACGATCACCAGCTCGCATTCCGGTGCCATCGCCTTGACCGCGACCTGGCGGTTCTGGGTGGCGTAGCAGATGTCATCACTCGGCGGATCCTGCAGCGTCGGAAACTTCTCGCGGAGCCGGCGCACGGTCTCCATGGTCTCGTCGACGCTCAGCGTGGTCTGCGACAGCCAGATCACCTTGTTCTCGTCGCGCACGGTGACGTTGTCGACGGCGTCCGGATTGTCGACCACCTGGACATGGTCGGGTGCCTCACCGGCGGTGCCGACCACCTCCTCATGCCCGGTATGGCCGACGAGCAGGATGTCGTAGTCGTCGCGGGCGAACCGCTTGGCCTCGTTGTGGACCTTGGTGACCAGCGGGCAGGTGGCGTCGATGGTCCTCAGATTGCGCTCGGCGGCCTCGACGTGGACGGTCGGCGCGACACCGTGCGCCGAGAACACCACGATGGCCCCTTCGGGCACCTCGCTGGTCTCTTCCACGAAGACGGCGCCGGCCTTGGCCAGCGTTTCGACAACGTGCACGTTGTGCACGATCTCGTGGCGCACATAGACCGGGGCGCCGTGCTTCTCCAGGGCGCGTTCCACGGTCTCGACCGCACGGTCCACGCCGGCGCAGTACCCGCGGGGCTCGGCCAGGAGGACCCTTTTGCCGGAGACTTGTGAACCGCCGCCTGACCTCACCGAGATCGTGGCACCCGGGATACCCATGTTGATTGTCGGCGGCATGTCTCCAGGGTACGGGGCTACCACCGCGCCGAGCCAGCCGTAGGCTGTGGGCCATGGGAACTGCACCGTACGGGGTCCGGCTGCTGGTGGGTGCCGCGGCGACCGCGATCGAGGAAACTCGCAAGCTGCCCCAAACCATCCTGACCTACCCGATGACGGTGGCCAGCCAGGCCGCGAACCTCGTCATGCACGTCCAGCAGAACCTCGCTGAGCTGGTCGTCAAGGGCGACGAAACGCTCGGGCAGCTGTTTCCGCCCAAGGACGAGCAGCCCGAGTGGGCCACCTTCGACGAGGATCTCGAGTCGGACTCCGACTCCGGCTCCGAGGTCGAGGCCGACGCGTCCGGCGACGGCGAGCGGCGCACCGAGGGACGGTTCGCCCTGTACAGCACCGGAGAGCCCGAATCGGCCGGCGCGACGAACGGGAAGGCCGCGCGCGCCACCGCTGCAGGCGCAGAGCCCGATATCGCCGGCGAGCTCGGATACGACGCGCTGACGCTGGCGCAGCTTCGCGCCCGGTTGACCTCGTTGCGTGTGGCCGACCTCGAAGCGCTGCTGGCCTATGAGGAAGCCGGCCGGGCCCGCGCACCGTTCGTGACGCTGCTCGCCAACAGGATCACCCGCGCGACCGCGAAGTGACCGAACCGGGTCAGTCACCGGAGAACCCCTGGCCGGTCCGCGCCGTGGCGACCCGCGTCGCCAAATGGATCGATCGGCTCGGCACGGTGTGGGTCGAGGGGCAGCTGACCGAACTGAAGGTCCGCCCGGACTCCAAGACCGTCTTCATGGTGCTGCGGGATCCCGCCGCGGATATGTCGTTGACGTTGACCTGCCCGCGAGATCTGGTGCGCAACGCCCCGGTCAAGCTGACCGAGGGCACCCAGGTGATCATCTGCGGCAAGCCCAATTTCTACACCGGCCGCGGGACATTCTCGTTGCGGGTCAGCGAGATTCGCGCAGTCGGCATCGGCGAGCTGCTGGCGCGGATCGAGCGCCTGCGCCGGCTCCTGGAGGCCGAAGGGCTTTTCGACCCGCGGCTCAAGCGGCCAATCCCGTTCCTGCCCAACACCATCGGCCTGATCACCGGCCGCGCCTCGGCCGCCGAGCGTGATGTAACCACGGTCGCCGGCACCCGCTGGCCCGCGGTGCGCTTCGCGATCCGCAACACCATCGTGCAGGGGCCCAACGCGGTTCCGCAGATCGTCGACGCTCTAGCAGCGCTGGACGCTATGCCAGACGTCGACGTCATCGTCCTGGCCCGCGGCGGCGGCAGCGTGGAGGACCTGCTGCCGTTCTCCGACGAGACGCTGTGCCGGGCGATCGTGGCCTGCCGCACGCCGGTGGTCAGCGCGATCGGCCACGAACCCGACACTCCCCTGTCCGATCTGGTCGCCGACGTGCGCGCGGCCACCCCGACCGACGCGGCCAAACGGATCGTGCCCGACGCGGCCGCCGAACAGGCGCTGATCAACGATCTGCACAGACGCAGCGCCCGTGCTCTGCGCAACTGGGTGCACCGCGAGCAGCACCACCTGGAGCAGTTGCGCAGCCGTCCGGTACTCGCGCACCCTCTCGCCGCGCTCACCGCGCGGGCGGACGAGATCGCGCGCGCCCGGGCCACCGCGCAACGCGACATCACGCGGCTGATCGCCGCGGAGACCGACACCGTCGGCCACCTGTCGGCGCGGTTGACCGCGCTCGGCCCGGCGGCGACGCTGGCCCGCGGGTATGCGGTGGTCCAGGCGGTCCCGGTGGCAGGGGCGCCGACAGTCCTGCGTTCAGTGGCCGACGCACCGAACGGCACCCGACTGCGAGTGCGGGTGTCCGACGGCGTGATCTCGGCGGTCAGCGACGGTAGCGAGTAGAGGGTGTGAGTATGAAGCCTATTAGTGAATTGGGCTACGAAGAGGCCCGTGACGAACTGATCGCCGTCGTGCAGCAGCTGGAGCAGGGCGGCCTTGACCTGGATGCTTCGCTCAACCTCTGGGAACGAGGCGAGAAGCTGGCACAACGGTGCGAGGAGCACTTAGCCGGAGCTCGGCAGCGCGTCGAGCAGGCACTGGCCGCGCGCGAGTCGGACGAATCTTGATCCAGCAACCATTTTTGCCGATGGCGCTCGAAACTGGAACCTGTTTCAGTTAAGCTGCCGGGCATGGGTGACGCATCTCTGACCACTGAACTCGGCCGCGTCCTGGTGACCGGCGGCTCCGGCTTCGTCGGCGCCAACCTGGTGACCGAGCTGCTCGACCGCGGACACACGGTGCGCTCGTTCGACCGCGCGCCGTCGCCGCTGGGCGATCACGCCGGCCTTGAGGTCATCGAGGGCGACATCTGCAACCCGGAGACCGTGGCCGCGGCCGTCAAGGACATCGACACCATCATTCACACCGCGGCGATCATCGACCTGATGGGCGGCGCCTCGGTCACCGAGGAGTACCGCCAGCGCAGCTTCGCCGTCAACGTCGAGGGCACCAAGAACCTGGTGCACGCGGGCCAGGCCGCCGGCGTCAAGCGCTTCGTCTACACCGCCTCCAACAGCGTGGTGATGGGCGGACAGGACATCGTCAACGGTGACGAGACCATGCCGTACACCAACCGGTTCAACGACCTGTACACCGAGACCAAGGTCGTGGCCGAGAAGTTCGTGCTCTCGCAGAACGGCGAACAGGGCATGCTGACGTGTTCGATCCGGCCCAGCGGCATCTGGGGCCGCGGCGATCAGACCATGTTCCGCAAGGTGTTCGAGAACGTACTGGCCGGGCACGTCAAGGTGCTCGTCGGCAACAAGAACATCAAGCTCGACAACTCCTACGTGCACAACCTGATCCACGGGTTCATCCTGGCCGGCCAGCACCTGGTCCCCGGTGGCACCGCGCCCGGTCAGGCCTACTTCATCAACGACGGCGAGCCGATCAACATGTTCGAGTTCGCCCGTCCGGTGATCGCGGCGTGCGGCCGCAAGCTGCCGACCTTCTACGTGTCAGGGCGCCTGGTGCACAAGGTGATGATGGCCTGGCAGTGGCTGCACTTCAAGTTCGGCCTCCCCCAGCCTTTGATCGAACCCCTTGCGGTGGAACGGCTTTACCTCAACAACTACTTCTCGGTCGCCAAGGCCGGACGCGACCTGGGCTATAAGCCGCTGTTCACCACCGAGAAGGCCATGACCGAGTGCATGCCCTACTACGTCGACCTGTTCCGCCAGATGGAGTCCGGCGACAAGCAGCCCGTCACCGCGTAGGCGGTCACGCCTCAGCGGTACAGGTGCACCGGGTGGTGCGTGGACTGTTCGATCCGTGCGGATGCGGCATGCAGTAGTTCGGTGCCCAGCGAGATGAGTGCGCGGGCCGCCGCGATCTCCTCACCGATCATCGGCGCACCGGGGTCTTTCGGGTTCCGGTAGGCGTCTCCGGTGGTGGATATCGTGTCGTCACGCACCTGTGCCCGAGCCGAGGCGTGGGTGTGGATCTCGTCTTCGGAGAACTCGATCTCGACGAGCCATTTGTTGGTCAGATCCTTGTCGTACATGTCGGATACCTCCACCTACAACTGTGCGCCGGGCACGGCGAGGATGCCAACAGTTTGGCGAGTCAGTGGTCGACCAGGGACAGCGCGTACCCGCGGCGAAGCTTGCCCGACGGTGTTTTCGGGATCGCTCCCGGCGGTAGGACGACGACCGTGCGTGGCCGTGCATCCACTTCAGCGACCACAAGATGGGCGACGTCATGCTGGATGCGGCGGACCTCGCTGTGGTCATCGAACGCACTCGATTCCACTGCGACGGCGAAGGACTCCGTCGAACGCCCGGAATGCAGTCGCACCGCAACGGCACAGCCCGGTCGGACGCCGTCGACGCGACTGGCAGCGCGCTCGATGTCGGTTGGATGGATGTTCCGCCCGGCCATGATGATGACATCCTTGACCCGGCCACAGACCACGATGTGGCCGTTCTCCATCAGGTAGCCCAGGTCGCCGGTGTCGTACCAGCCCCGCTCGTCCTGCGCGGGCACAAATCCCGCCGCCGTGGTGTAGCCCTGGGTCAGTGATTCGCCGCGGACCTGGATCACTCCGACACCGCGGGCCGGAAGCACTTTCCCGTCCTCGTCGACAATGCGGGCTTCGAGCCCGCTCAGTAAGGGGCCCAGTGTCGCCAACCGGCGACGATTGCCACTCTTCGTCGGCACCGCACGTCGCAGCGTCGCCAGGATGTCGGCATCCACCTCATCGACCACGAGGCCGGAGTTGCACTCCGAGAACGAAACCGCGACCGTGGTCTCGGCCATGCCGTACGCCGGCAGAATCGCTTCTGGTCGCAGGCCGAACTGCTTGCCTGCAGCGCACAGATCCTCGACGTCGGCCGGCTCGACCTGCTCGGCACCTGACAGCGCCCATCGCAACGTCGACAGGTCGAACTCGCCGGGTTGGGCCTGCCTGCGCAACCGCTTGGCCAACAGTGCATAGGCGAAGTTCGGCGCCGCGGTCATCGTGCCCTTGTATTTGTCGATGAGCCTCGCCCACAGCAACGCGTCCTGCAGGAAATCCATTGGCGTGATCTTGACCAGCTCCGCACCGAAGTACATCGGAACCGTCAGGAACCCGGTCATCCCCATGTCGTGGAACAGCGGCAGCCAGCTGACGATCACGTCGCTTTCCAGGTTGTACTCGGCGCCGACGAACATCGCCTCAGCGTTGGAATACAGGTTGCGGTGGGTGATTTGGACCGCTTTGGGAGGCCCCGTGGAGCCCGACGTCAGCTGCAACAGCGCCAGGTCGTCCTCGTCGACGTGCACCGGGTCGATGGGCTCCGTACCGAGCAGCTGCTCGATGGTGACTACGGCCAGCCCGCGCTCGGCCAGCGCGGGCTCGGCACCCAGAAACGGTTCGGACAGCACAACGGTGTCGGTGTCGATGGTTTCGACCACCTCGGCCGTTTCAGCCGCCCATTTCACGAGGTCGGTGCGAGGGGTGGGTTGGTGCAGCATGGTCAGGCTGGCACCACGCATCCAGACCGCCTGGGCGGTAGGCGCAACCTCGACCGGAAGTCCGGCCAGCACCGCGATCGCATCGCCTCGGCCTACGCCTGCCGCGGCGAGGCCGCCCGCGACCCGACGCGCCCGCTGATGTACTTGTTCCCAGGTATGCCGAACCGGCGCATGCGGTTCACCGGTCACCATCCCCCTGGTGCTTGCGTGTGCGTTTGCGTACATCGCCTCGGTGAATCTGCTCATGGATCCCCCTGAACCCACTACGTTTCCGCGAATGATCCGCACCCGAATGGCGCACGTAGCCATCGGCGATGCTCCCACGGCAATCAGAGCAATCGCAGACAGCGGCCGGACAGTCGGCACGGGACGAACCCACGATTCCGACAGAATAGCCAGCCTGAGCCAAGATTCGAGGCCATCTGTCGATCAACCGATGTTCGTGTCGGCGTTCCTGAATGGATATTTACTTGGGCAACAAGGCAATACGCCCGCCGAACAACGAGAATATCGACGGAGATGGCAAATTCGACCTTAGACCCCGATCGATACCCCGGTCCGAAAAGTGAGCGCCTGGGTAAATATCGGCTGAGAAGGGTCGAGAAGCCCACCGGTGGCCGCCGAAACCACATACCGTCGGCCAGAGACGAAAAAGTCGGGGATCGACAGGAGGACCGCACCATGCCAAACGGCAAGCCGAACATTCTCGTGATCTGGGGCGATGACATCGGCATCAGCAACCTGAGTTGCTACAGCGACGGCCTGATGGGGTACCAGACCCCGAACATCGACCGCCTCGCCAGCGAGGGCATGCGGTTCACCGACTCCTATGGCGAGCAAAGCTGCACCGCCGGCCGCGCGGCGTTCATCAGTGGGCAGAGCGTCTATCGCACCGGAATGAGCAAAGTCGGCGTGCCCGGTGTGGACATCGGTTGGGCCGCAGAGGATCCGACCATCGCCGAGCTACTCAAGCCGCTCGGATACGCGACCGGCCAGTTCGGCAAGAACCACTTCGGCGACCTCAACAAATACCTGCCGACCGTTCACGGCTTCGACGAGTTCTACGGCAACCTCTACCACCTCAACGCCGAGGAAGAACCCGAGAACTTCGACTACCCGCACGAGGATCGGTACCCGCGGCTCTACCAGCTGGCCAAGCCGCGGGGCGTGCTCAAGTGCAAGGCCACCACCGAGGTGTCCACCGAACCGGACGACCCGAAGTTCGGGCCCGTCGGCAAGCAGACCATCGAGGACACCGGCCCGCTGAACACCAAGCGGATGGAGACCATCGACGAGGACATCGCCGACTCCACGGTCGACTACATCAAGCGTCAGCATGCGGAGGGCAATCCGTTCTTCGTGTGGTGCAACTTCACCCACATGCACCTTTACACCCACACCAAGCCGGAGAGCCGTGGGCAGGCCGGGCTGTGGCAGTCGCCGTACCACGACACGATGATCGACCACGACCGCAACGTCGGCACCGTGCTGAACGTGCTCGACGAGCTCGGCATCGCCGAGGACACCATCGTCATCTACTCCACCGACAACGGCCCGCACCGCAACACCTGGCCTGACGGCGGCACCACCCCGTTCCGCAGCGAGAAGAACACCAACTGGGAGGGCGCTTTCCGGGTACCCGAACTCATCCGCTGGCCCGGAAAGATCAAGGCCGGCTCGGTCTCGAACGAGATCATCCAGCACCACGACTGGCTGCCCACCCTGTTGGCCGCGGCAGGTGATCCCGACATCGCGGAGAAGCTCAAGAAGGGCCACAAGGCCGGCGCCGACGGGGAGACCGAGTACAAGGTTCACATCGACGGCTACAACCTGCTGCCATACCTGACCGGCGAGGCGGAGACCAGCCCACGGCGTGGCTTCTTCTATTTCTCCGACGACGGGGACCTGGTGGCGCTGCGGTTCGAGAACTGGAAGATCGTCTTCGCCGAACAGCGGTGCCAGGGCACCCTGCGGGTCTGGGCCGAGCCGTTCACCCCGCTGCGGGTGCCGAAGTTGTTCAACCTGCGCACCGACCCGTACGAGTTCGCCGACATCACGTCGAACACGTACTACGAATGGCTGTTGCGGCACGACTTCTTCGTGTTCTACGCGACCGCGATGGCGACGAAGTTCCTTGAGACGTTCAAGGACTTCCCGCCACGACACGCGCCGGCGAGCTTCAGCGTCGACCAAGTCGTTGAGAAGTTGCACGAGTTTCTAGCGAAGGACTGAGTCATGCCGAACGGAAAACCGAACATCCTGGTCATCTGGGGCGACGACATCGGCATCTGGAACCTCAGTTGCTACAGCCGCGGCATGATGGGGTACTTCACGCCGAACATCGACCGCATCGCGAACGAAGGCATGCTGTTCACCGATTCCTATGGCGAGCAGAGCTGCACCGCGGGCCGGGCATCGTTCATCACCGGTCAGAGCGTGTACCGCACCGGGATGAGCAAGGTGGGCATGCCCGGCGTCGACGTAGGACTTCAGAAGGAGGACCCGACGATCGCCGAACTGCTCAAGCCACTGGGCTATGCCACCGGGCAGTTCGGCAAGAACCACCTCGGCGACCTGAACAAGTACCTACCCACCGCGCACGGATTCGATGAGTTCTTCGGCAACTTGTACCACCTCAACGCCGAGGAGGAACCGGAGCACGAGGACTACCCCACCGCCGAGGAAGCCCCGAAGATGCGGGCCGCGTTGCTGCCCCGAGGCGTCATTCACTCCTGGGCCACCGACCAAGACTCCGGCGAGGTGGACGAGCGCTACGGGCCGGTGGGCAAGCAGCGCATCGAGGACACCGGACCGCTGACCAAGAAGCGGATGGAGACCGTCGATGACGAAACAACCTCCGCGTGTGCCGATTTCATCAGGCGCCAGCACGAAGCCGACACCCCCTTCTTTGTGTGGATGAACTTGACCCACATGCACTTCCGGACTCATACCAAGCCGGAGAGTCGGGGACAAGCCGGCCGCTGGCAGTCCCCGTACCACGACACCATGATCGACCACGACCGCAACGTCGGCACACTTCTCGACCTGGTCGACGACTTGGGTATCGCCGAGGACACCATTGTCATCTATTCGACGGACAACGGCCCACACGCGAACTCCTGGCCGGACGGTGCGACCACCCCGTTCCGCAGTGAGAAGGCCACCAACTGGGAGGGCGCGTTCCGCATTCCGGAGATGATTCGTTGGCCCGGGAAGATCAAGCCGGGCTCAATCTCCAATGAGATTGTGCAGCACCACGACTGGCTGCCCACCTTCTTGGCCGTGGCGGGCGACCCGGATATCGTCGAGAAGTTGAAGAACGGCCATACGGCCGGGGCCGATGGAAAGACCGAGTACAAGGTCCATATCGACGGGTACAACCTGCTGCCGTACCTCACCGGCGAGGTGGAGAAGAGCCCGCGCCGCGGAATGATCTACTTCTCCGACGACGGCGACGTGCTGGGCATCCGAGCGGACAACTGGAAGATCGTGTTCATGGAGCAACGTTGCCAGGGCACCCTGCAGGTATGGTTCGAGCCGTTCACCAAGTTGCGTGCGCCCAAGCTGTTCAATTTGCGCACCGACCCCTTCGAGCGTGCGGACGTTACATCAAACACCTACTGGGACTGGATGATCGACCGCCTGTTCCTCATGTTCTACGGCTCCGCGATCGTGACGCAGTTCCTCGACACCTTCAAGGAATTCCCGCCGCGCCAGGAGCCGGCTTCGTTCACCATCAATCACGCCGTGGACGAACTCAAGAAGTTCCTCGCAACGGGCGGCGGCTAGGCGGTGACGGAACTGCTTTCCTGGGCCGAGGGACCCACGAAGTCGGCGATCGTCGACTTCGTGGACCGCGTCACCACCAACGGTCCGGATTTCGTTGCGCCGGAAGCCCGTGTCGCGGTGTTCGACAACGACGGAACCCTGTGGTGCGAGAAGCCGGCCTACATCCAGCTGGACTTTCTGGTGCGCCGACTGGCCGAGCAGGCCGCTGCCGACCCGGCGCTGGCAGCCACGCAGCCGTATCAGGCTGCGGCGGCCGGTGACCTGGCCTGGTTCGGGGATGCGGTCACCAAGCACTACAACGGTGATGATTCCGCCCTGAAAATCCTTGCTGGCGGCATACTTTCGGCTTACGCCGGAATGTCTGTCGAGGATCACGCCGATCAGATCAAGGCGTTCTTCGCCAAGGCGCAGCACCCGACGCTAGGCCGTCCGTACACCGCGTGCAGCTATCTGCCGATGGTCGAGTTGCTGCGTTATCTGGAGACCAACGGCTTCACGAATTACATCGTTTCCGGTGGCGGCCGTGATTTCATGCGCCCGGTGACTGCATCGATGTACGGCGTTCCGCCAGAGCGGGTGATCGGCAGTTCGGTGGGGCTCGACTTCGTCGATGGTCAGCTCAAGACGACGGCCACCCCGGAGTTCCTCAATGACGGCCCGGTCAAGGCGGTGCGTATCTGGGGACGCGTCGGGCGTCGGCCGATCTTCGCGGCGGGCAACTCCAACGGCGATATCCAGATGCTCGAATACGCCGGCGGCGGGACAGGACCGTCGTTGGGTCTGCTGGTGCGTCACGACGACGCCGAACGCGAATTCGATTACACCGCAGGCGCGGATACCGCGCTGGGGCTGGCCGCCGACCGCGGCTGGGCGGTGGCGAGTATGCGTGACGATTGGACGACGGTCTTTGACTGAGTCCGCACCGAAGTGGTCGACTCGACGCATGACAGCAGCCGATCTGGTCTGGATTCCGGCACAGACGACGGTCCTCGGCTCTGACTCGCACTACCCCGAGGAGGCGCCGGCCCGTGAGGTCGCCACCGCGGGATTCTGGATTCAGCGCCATCAGGTGACCAACGCCGAGTTCGGCGAATTCGTGGACGCCACCGGCTACCTCACCGTCGCCGAACGTCCGGTGAACCCGGACGACTTCCCGGGCGCCCCACCGCAGAACCTGGTTCCCGGCTCGATGGTCTTCCAGCGCACCGCCGGCCCGGTGGACCTGCGGCACCTCAACCAGTGGTGGGCATGGACGCCGGGCGCGTGCTGGAATCACCCCCGCGGGCCGCGGTCGTCACTGAAGGGACGCGAGCAGCATCCCGTGGTACACATCGCCTTCGACGACGCCGCCGCCTACGCGGACTGGGCCGGGCTCGACCTTCCGACCGAGGCCGAGTGGGAGACAGCGGCTCGCGGCGGGATCTGCGGCGCGGCATACACCTGGGGCGAGGAACCCGAGCAACCCGGACAGCGCCTGGCGAACTACTGGCACGGCGAGTTCCCGTACCTCCCCGATACCGGTTACGGCACGACGAAACCAGTCGGCAGCTTCGAGCCCAACGGCTACGGCCTGTTCGACATGGCAGGCAATGTCTGGGAATGGACCACGGACTGGTACGGCGAGGACCGGGCCACCACACCGTGTTGCGCCGCGGACACCTACGACCCGAACCAACCGCAGTTCCAGATCGGGCGCAGGGTGATCAAGGGCGGCTCGTTCCTGTGTGCCGACAGCTACTGCATGCGGTACCGCCCCGCCGCGAGGCGGCCCCAGATGGTGGATACAGGTATGAGCCACATCGGCTTTCGATGTGTGCGCCGCGCCGATCAGGGCTGAGCGTCGCCGAACGCCGGGGCGACGAAGCGCCGTAACATCTCCTGCTCGGCGGCCTCATCGGCACCCGGCCAGACCAGCAGTGACAGCACCAGGCGCACGATCCATGCCGCGGCCGCGGGGTCGTCTTCGCCCAGACCGGTGAGTTCGGTGGCGAACGCGGCCGGCACCGGCGATTGCGTCAGGTCGGCCATCCCGCCCCCGCTACGCAGCGAGCCGAGCAGTAGCCCGAACATCGGATCGGCTCGAATACGTTGCAGCGCAACGGTAATAGCGGTCAGAACCCGGTGCGCACCGGTCAGACCGTCGACCGCTCGCCGCACCTCCGCCACGATCGAAGCGGCCAACCGGGCGAGCACCGCGTCGCGGATCTGCGCCTTCCCGCCCGCATGCCGGTACACCGTCGCTCGCGAGCAGTGCACCCGTGCCGCGAGCGCGTCGATGTCCAGCGCGTCGAACCCATCTCGGGCGGCCATCTCAGCAGCCGCGGTATAGATGCGCTCGGCAGCTTCGACTCGGCGGTCGCCGCCGATCAACCAGTCCTTGCGCTCGGGAGACATCAATGCCAATTTATCGCACCTTGAGACAAAACTTCCGATAATTCTCACTCGCTCCGCTGGTCACCGCTCCCCGCTGAGACACCCCCGTCACTGCGATGCCCAGTGGCCGGTATCAACATGTCCCGGCTTCGTTGACTGGCCCATAATCGCCAGCCAACCTGGGCAAATGCTTCTGGCACACGAACTCTTCGAACCGGCTTGCCTGCAAGATCCCTATCCGCTCTACGACCGGTTGCGCACCATCGCCCCGGTGGCGCAGGTCGGGGACTCTCCGTTCTTCGTGGCGACGTCGTTCGACGCCGTCATCGAGGCCACCGCGCGTTTCCAGGACTTCTCCTCGAATCTCACCGCGACCATGTGGTCTCAGCCCGACGGCACCGTCTCCGCATTCGGCATGGGCGAGCCGGGGAGCCCCATCCACGTGTTGGCCACCGCCGACGATCCGGCGCACGCCGCCCATCGCAAGATGGTGCTGCCCCGGATGGCGGCCAAGCGGATAGCCGAGCTGGAACCGTTCATCGCTGACCTCACCGCCGAGCTGCTGGCCGGTGCGAGCGGGAAGCTCGAGTGGATGTCCGCGCTGGCCGACCGGCTGCCCATGCTGGTGGTCGCACAACTGTTGGGACTGCCGGCCGCGGACGTGGACCGACTGGTGGCCTGGGCCTATGCCAGCACTCAGCTGCTGGACGGGCTGGTCGACTCCGAGCAGCTGACCGCGTCGGGGATCGCGGCCGTCGAGCTCGGCGGGTACCTGACCGAACAGTTCGGTGCAGCTTCGGCAAACCCACGGGACAATCTGCTCGGGGACCTGGCCGCGTACTGCGCAGCCGAGCGCGTGTCCCCGGAGGTCGCGGTAATGATGCTGATCCAGCTGGTCGGCGCGGGCGCGGAATCGACCGCGTCGTTGATCGGCAGCGCGGTATTGATTCTGAGCCGCCGCCCCGAGATCGCCGAACGGCTGCGGCACAATCCCGCGGAGATCACGCCGTTTCTGGAGGAGGTGTTGAGGTTCGAATCGCCGTTTCGGGGGCACTACCGGCACGTGCTGGCTGATGCTGAACTGGCGGGCGTCGCCCTGCCCGCGGACAGCCACCTACTGCTGTTGTGGGGCGCGGCCAACCGCGATGAGACGGTGTTCGACGCTCCGAACGAGTTCCGGCTGGAACGACCGAACATCAAGAGCCACGTCGCGTTTGGCAAGGGCGGGCACTTCTGCCTCGGGGCCGCGTTGGCGCGGCTGGAGGCCCGCATCGTGATCTCGGCGTTGCTGTCCGCCACCAGCACAATTCGTCCAGCAGGCGACGCCGAATGGCAGCCCAGCCTGTTGGTACGCAGGCTACGCCAGCTTCCGCTGAGCCTGCGCTGAACGGGTCAGAGCTCAGGCAGCTTGCGCTGCGAGCGCGATGCTGTCGTCGTCGACGAACACCAGGCCACCGTCGTCGAGGTTGACTGCCCAGCGTCGCGCCGGTTCGACAATTCGCTCCCCAGCGACCTCGACCGCGGTCCCGGCCAAGTCGGCGAAATCTTCGACGACCGTGCCGTGCAATTCGTCGTCAGTTCCCGGATAAACGACCACCGAGGAACCCACAGCAACCCCTTCGGCAATTTCGCCGGAGTCGCTGTCGTTAACCCCCGTCACGACATCTTCAGACATCCCACACCTCCCCAATTGCTGACGCGTGCAACCGAGTACATCACAAACGCCTGCGATTGGCTCACTTTCGTCGATACCTACAGCCACACCTTGCATATGTCTCGGGCAAATTTCCAAATCCGGTAACAACGACCGTTCCTGCAAATGCATCACAGTGAGGTGTGCCGCGTGAGCCCGGTCACACCAATCCGCCGACAGTGCCATTGATCAATGCTTTTGAGGCAACCGCAGCAACATTCGCCTTCTCCGGTCCTCCCCCAGTAAGACGGCTGCGCGCCGGTTGCTGAGCAAACGCGGGCGAACGGCCCCCGATAAACCCTCGGACCCGGTCGGGATTGCCGTGACACACACCACATCCACGTTCGCTAGTGTTGCAACACGTTCTAGTGAGGAGGCCTATGTCCGACGCTGTTTTGGTTACCGGAGCGTTCGGTTTGGTGGGCTCCGCCGTCGTGAAGACGCTGGCCGCCGGCGGACGCACGGTGGTCGCGACCGATCTCGACGTCCCTGGAAACCGCAAGGCCGCCGCCGCCCTCCCGGCCTCCGTAGAGGTGCGCTGGGCGGATCTGACCGACGCCGCTGCCGTCGACGCACTCGTGGCTGCGGTCGCACCGGCCGCGATCATCCACCTCGCCGCGATCATCCCGCCGTTCTGCTACATGCGCCGCGGGCTGGCTCGGAAGGTGAACGTCGAGGCCACCGCATCGCTGCTGGGGGCCGCAGAGGCCCAGCCCACACCGCCGCGGTTCGTCCAGGCCTCCAGCATCGCGGTCTACGGCGCCCGCAATCCGCACCACATCGACGATGTGCTTACCCCCGACACCCCGGTCAACCCGTCCGACATCTACGGCGCCCATAAAGTCGAGGCCGAAGCCCTGGTCAGGGCCTCGAAGCTGGACTGGCTGATCCTGCGGCTCGGTGGGGTGATGAGCTCCGAGTTCAGCCTCGGCATAGACGTGGACCTCATCTCGTTCGAGAGCGTGCTACCCGCCGACGGGCGACTGCAGACCGTCGACGTGCGCGACGTGGCGGCAGCGTTCGTCGCGGCCAGCACGGTCCCGACCGAGACCGCCAACCACGAGGTGCTGCTGATCGGCGGCGACGCCGAAACGCACCGGCACATCCAGTCCGCGGTCGGTTCGCAAGCGGCTGCCGCGATGGGGATCAAGGGCGGCCTGCCGATCGGCCGGCCCGGCAACCCCGACGATGACACCGCCTGGTTCGCCACCGACTGGATGGACACCAGCCGCTCGCAGGAAGCGCTCGGGTTCCAGCATCACTCATGGCCGCAGCTGCTGGCAGACACCAGGGCGAACGCCGGGTTCAAGCGTTTCCCGATCGGCCTGGCGGCACCCCTGATCCGTGCGTTCCTGCGGTCCAAGTCCGCGTACAAGGACTATCCCGGGCAGCTGGCCGACCCGTGGAACGCCATCGACAAGAAGTGGGGCGATCATCGCCCGGATCAGGCCGACGAGCGCTCGCGCGAGGACAAGGAATGAGCAGCGGTATGTCAATGAATCGCGTCGCGATCATCATCGGCGGAGCGTCGGGAATCGGCTGGGCCAGCGCGCAGGCACTTGCCGCCGACGGCTGCCGAATCGTTCTTGCCGACCGTGACGCCGACGGCGCAGCCGCCCGGGCTGCCGAACTCGGTGCGCCGCACACCAGCGCCTATGCCGACGTCACCGACGAGGACTCGGTACAGAAGCTGTTCGAGACGGCCGGACCAGTCGATATCGTGCTCAACTGCGCCGGGTTCAGCAATGTCGGCCTGATCGCCGACATGCCGGTCGAGGATTTCCGCTCGGTTGTCGATGTCTGCCTCAACGGCGGATTCATCGTCGCCAAACACGCCGGCCGCAACCTGCCCGAAGGCGGTGTCCTGGTGTCGATTTCATCGTTGAACGGACGCCAACCCGCGGCAGGCATGAGCGCCTACTGCGCAGCCAAGGCCGGGTTGTCGATGCTGACCCAGGTGGCTGCACTGGAACTGGGGCCGCGCGGCATCCGGGTCAACGCGATCGCGCCGGGGTTCGTGCGGACCCCACTGACCGAACCCGCCGCGATGATCCCGGGTGTGGTCGAGGACTACATCGACAACACCGCACTGGGCCGCGCCGGTACACCCGAGGACATCGCCGGCGCGGTGGTGTTCCTGTGCTCGCCGCAGGCGTCCTGGCTGACCGGCGAGGTGCTCGACCTCAACGGCGGTGCACACCTCAAGCGGTACCCCGACGTGCTCGGTCACGTCATGAAGCTGGCCCAGGCGTGACCAGCGAGCTGTCCGGCAAGCAGGCGCTGGTCACCGGCGCCGGATCGGGGATCGGCGCGGCCCTGTGCCGAGCGCTGGTGGCCGCCGGTGCCCAGGTGCTCTGCACTGACATCGACGGCGACGCCGCCGCGGCGACCGCCTCAACGCTCGGCGCCCGATCGGCTCGTCTCGACGTCACCGATGCGGCCGCCGTGCAGGCCGCGGTCGACGACGTGGTGGAGCGGGCCGGAAAGCTCGACTTGATGTTCAACAACGCCGGCATCGTCTGGGGCGGCGACACCGAACTGCTGACCCTCGATCAGTGGAACGCCATCATCGACATCAACGTGCGCGGCGTCGTGCACGGTGTCGCAGCGGCGTATCCGCAGATGATCCGGCAGGGCCACGGCCACATCATCAACACCGCCTCGATGGCCGGCCTGGCCGCCGCTGGCCAGCTCACCAGCTACGTGATGACCAAGCACGCCGTCGTCGGCCTGTCGCTGGCCCTGCGTTCCGAGGCCGCCGCCCATGGCGTGGGCGTACTGGCGGTATGCCCGGCCGCGGTCGAGACCCCGATCCTGGACAAGGGTGCGGTCGGCGGTTTCGTCGGGCGCGACTACTTCCTGCAGGGCCAAGGGGTCAAGACCGCCTACGACGCCGACCGGCTGGCCGCCGACACCTTGCGCGCCATCGCCCGCAACAAGGCCATCCTCGTCAAACCCCGTCGCGCCCATGCCTCCTGGCTGATCGCCCGGCTGGCTCCGGGCCTGATGCAGCGGCTCTCGATGAAATTCGTCGCCTCCCAACGTGCCGGCCAGGCCGCCCACCGCTCCGCACCGGGCACCACCGTCACCCTGGAGTGACGCTCAATGCCGACCGTCGCGGCGGCGTGACGATAGGGTCAGCCCAACGGCGGGAAGGGGCCCGATGAAAGACGAGTTCAGCCTCACCCAGAAGCGGGCGCTGGCAGTCGTGACCGTGCTGGCCGTGTTGCTCGGTGCCTATTTCCTGCGCGGTTTCTTCGTCCTGATCGTGATGGCCGCGGTCGGCGCGTATCTGTTCACGCCGCTGTATCAACGGTTTCAGCGCCGCATGGGCACCGGCCTTTCGGCCACGCTGACGGTGTTGGTCGCCATCCTGATGGTGATCATCCCGGTATCGCTGGTGGTGTTCATGGCCATCGTCCAGGTGACCCAGCTCGTCAACACGGTCAGTACCTGGATCGCCGACACCGATGTCAGCACGCTCGGCGACCGGGCCCTGCAGCTGGTCAACTCGCTGCTGGGACGGGTGCCGTTCCTGGACATCCACCTCACCGCGGATTCGTTGCGCGACACCGTGGTCAAGCTTTCCCAGCACATCGGCGAGTGGCTGCTGGGCATCCTGCAGGGCGCGGTCGGCGGCATGGTCGGTGCCATCACGGCGTCGATCATCTTCCTGTACGTGTTCATCTCGATGCTGGTGAACAGCGCCGAGATGGCCACGCTGATCCGCCGGCTGAACCCGCTGGGCGAGGAGATCACCGACCTGTACCTGGCCAAGACCGGCGCCATGGTGAAGGGAACGGTCAAGGGCCAGTTCGTGATCGCGTTCTGCCAGGGCGTGGCCGGTGCCATCTCGATCTACATCGCCGGCTTCCACAACGGATTCTTCGTCTTCGCGATCCTGCTGACCGCGCTGTCGGTAATCCCGCTGGGCGGGGGGATCGTCACGATTCCGTTCGGCATCGGAATGATGTTCTTCGGCAACATCGTCGGCGGCATCTTCGTGGTGGCGTTCCATCTGCTGGTCGTCACCAACATCGACAACGTGCTGCGCCCTTGGCTGGTGCCCAAGGCCGCCCGGCTGGATCCCGCGCTCATGCTGCTGGCGGTGTTCGCCGGCATCTCGATGTTCGGGTTCTTCGGTCTGGTGATCGGGCCGGTGCTGATGATCATCATCGTCACCACGGTCAGCGTCTACCTGGCGGTCTTCAAGGGCGTCGAGCTCGAGACGACCGAACCCGACGAGCCGGGAGAACGCCCGTGGCGGCGGCTGTGGGACTGGTTCCAGAAACGGCTCGGGGGTCAGAAAGCTGAACCCCGAGCCGAATCCGAAGCCAAGGCCGAGAGCTAGCCGCTCACCTAGCTCGCACTCAGCCGCTCGGTGAGAAACGCCACCACACGCTTGCGCGCCTCATACGCGGGATGCCCGTCGACCTCGCGCACCTGATCGGTGAGCACCGAATGTGCGGACGCCGGGATGCCGTCGGGATTGCCCTTCTTCGAGTTGATCTCGATGACCTCGAAGGCGTCGCCGAGCCGGGCCTTGAGAGTGGCGAACCGCTCCCCGGGGGCCATCCGGTCCTGGCTGAACCGCAGGGCCAGCGCGCACAGGCCGTCGTTGGCGACCCGCTGTTCGACGATCTTGAGCTCGGCTTCCGACATGCCCGGATCGCGTTTCTGCGCCGCGGTCAGGGCCACCGGGATCGACGGCTGACTCAGCACCGGCGCCAGCACGCTGTCGTCCACCGCGGCAGCGAGCGCGAACCCGCCGGTGAAGCACTGCCCGATGACGCCGACGCCCTTACCGGGAGTGTTGGCGTTGAGATCGCGGGCCAGGGCCCGCAGGTAATGCGCGACGGGACGGTCGGCGTTCGTCGCGAACGCCGCGAATTCCTTTGTCACGCAGGCTTTGACCATGACCGGGATGGCGCCCGGACGGACGGCGGCCGCGCCCGGGGTACCGAACAGCGACGGTGCGGCCACCGTGAAGCCGTTGTCCACCAGATGGTTGCCCAGCGCGAGCACGCCGGGATGGAGGCCGGGGATCTCCGGAATCAGGACGACGCCGGGGCCTTCGCCCTTGCGGTACACGTCATAGGTCTGATCGGCGGCGGTGAATGGGGTGGCGGTCCACCCGGTGAGATCTGCAACTGGCGACGACAACACGGGCTCCATCCGGTAGCGCGTCACGGCCTCTTGATCGGCAGCGGCGACTGCTTCTGCGTCGCACCCGCCAGCGTACGGTACTCATCAGTACCACCGGCGCCCGTGATGGCCACCTGCGCCGGTCCGCTCAGCCTCGTCGTCCACACCGGTTCCGGGTCGCTGCTCTCGTAGACCACCCAGGTCACCCCGTCGACGTCCTGCGTGCCGGACGCATACGAATCCGGCTTGATCGAGGCCACCAGGGCGGCCTCGTCGGCATTGCTCTGGGTCAGGCTCAGGTACTTCCCATTGGGTGCCAGGTAGCCGATGCGCGAGGACACCGCGCGGCCGTGCTGGCCGTCGGGCAGCGTCAGACCGCCGTCGATGCCGTGGCGGCTGCCGGAGTTGGGCTGCCAACCCTCGGGCAGCTGGGGCAGCCGGATCGGGATCTTCAGGGTGTCGGCGTCAGCCTGCAGGGCGGCCGGCGCATCGAATTCCGGGGCCGGGCCGGCCCCGGGCCCACCTGCCTGGAACGAGCACATGCCCAGCATTCCGGCCAGGACGATGCAGGCCACGACCAGCGGGGCCATCGACCAGAACATGTCCCGGCCGTCCTGCAGCAACCGCGACTTTTCCGGCTTCGGGACCGGGGTTGGCTGGGAGGTCGGCTCGGAGGACATGCTCGCCAGTATCCCAGCTCCCAAACGCTGACCACGTTCTGGGACAATCTGGGCCATGAGTCCCACGCGGGGAGAAGCCCCGGATCGCAACCTTGCCCTCGAACTCGTCCGGGTGACCGAGGCCGGCGCCATGGCCGCAGGCCGCTGGGTCGGTCGCGGCGACAAGGAGGGCGGGGACGGGGCCGCCGTCGACGCCATGCGTGAACTGGTCAACTCGGTGTCGATGCGTGGCGTCGTGGTGATCGGCGAGGGCGAGAAGGACGAAGCCCCGATGCTCTTCAACGGTGAAGAGGTCGGCAACGGCGACGGACCGGAGTGCGACTTCGCCGTCGACCCGGTCGACGGCACCACGCTGATGAGCAAGGGCATGCCCAACGCCATCTCCGTGCTGGCCGTCGCCGAGCGCGGCGCCATGTTCGACCCGTCGGCGGTGTTCTACATGAACAAGATCGCCGTCGGCCCCGAGTGCGCCGACGCCATCGACATCACCGCCCCGATCGGCGAGAACATCCGGCGGGTGGCCAAGGTGCGCGGCGCCTCGGTGAGCGACCTGACGGTGTGCATCCTGGACCGGCCGCGGCACGCCCAGCTGATCGAAGATGCCCGCTCCGCCGGTGCCCGCATCCGGCTGATCACCGACGGTGACGTCGCCGGTGCGATCTCGGCCTGCCGCCCCAACTCGGGCACCGACATCCTGGCCGGCATCGGCGGGACGCCCGAGGGCATCATCGCCGCCGCCGCGATCCGCTGTATGGGCGGCGCCATCCAGGCCCAGCTGGCCCCGACCGACGACGCCGAACGACAGAAGGCCATCGACGCCGGCTACGACCTGGACCAGGTGCTCTCGACCGACGACCTCGTCTCGGGTGAGAACGTCTTCTTCTGCGCGACGGGCGTCACCGACGGTGACCTGCTCAAGGGCGTGCAGTACTACCCCGGTGGCTGCACGACCCAGTCCATCGTGATGCGGTCCAAGTCCGGCACCGTCCGGATGATCGAGGCCTACCACCGGCTGACCAAACTCAACGAGTACTCCGCCATCGACTTCACCGGCGACAAGACCGCCGCCTACCCGCTCCCGTAACTCGCTAGAAAGGCCAGTATGAGCACCGACAGTGTTGTCGACGACGCAGCAGACGGTTCATTCCGTATCGAGCACGACACCATGGGCGAGGTCCGCGTGCCGGTCAACGCCCTGTGGCGGGCGCAGACCCAACGGGCCGTGGAGAACTTCCCGATCTCCTTCCGCGGGCTGGAGCGCACCCAGATCCGCGCGCTGGGCCTGCTGAAGGCAGCCTGCGCGCAGGTCAACAAGGACCTGGGTCTGCTGGCCGCCGAGAAGGCCGACGCCATCATCGCCGCGGCCGGTGAGATCGCCGACGGCCTGCACGACGACCAGTTCCCGATCGACGTTTTCCAGACCGGCTCGGGCACCAGCTCGAACATGAACGCCAACGAGGTCATCGCCTCGATCGCCGCCCGCAACGGCGTGACCGTTCACCCCAACGACGACGTGAACATGTCGCAGAGCTCCAACGACACGTTCCCGACGGCCACCCACATCGCCGCCACCGAAGCCGCTGTGCGCCACCTGATTCCGGCGCTCGAGGTGCTCCACGAGTCGCTGGCCGCCAAGGCCAAGCAGTGGAAGACCGTGGTGAAGTCCGGCCGCACCCACCTGATGGACGCGGTGCCGGTGACGCTCGGCCAGGAGTTCGGCGGCTATGCCCGTCAGGTCGAGGCCGGGATCGAGCGGGTCAAGGCCACGCTCCCCCGCCTGGGTGAGCTCGCCATCGGCGGGACCGCGGTGGGCACCGGGCTCAACGCCCCCGACGGCTTCGGCCCCAAGGTGGTCGAGGTGCTGGTCAACCAGACCGGGCTGGCCGAACTGCGCACCGCCGCAGACTCGTTCGAGGCCCAGGCCGCCCGCGACGGGCTGGTCGAGGCGTCCGGCGCGCTGAAGACCATCGCGGCCTCGCTGACCAAGATCGCCAACGACGTGCGCTGGATGGGCTCGGGCCCGCTGACCGGCCTGGGCGAGATCCAGCTGCCGGACCTGCAGCCGGGTAGCTCGATCATGCCGGGCAAGGTCAATCCCGTTCTGCCCGAGGCGGTTACCCAGGTGGCCGCCCAGGTCATCGGCAACGACGCCGCCGTCACTGTCGGCGGCCTGTCGGGCGCCTTCGAGCTGAACGTGTACATCCCGATGATGGCGCGCAACGTGCTGGAGTCGTTCACCCTGCTGGCGAATGTGTCGAAGTTGTTCGCCACCAAGTGCATCGACGGCCTGGTCGCCAATGAGGACCACCTGCGCACCCTGGCCGAGTCGTCCCCCTCGATCGTGACGCCGCTGAACTCGGCGATCGGCTACGAGGAGGCCGCCAAGGTCGCCAAGCAGGCCCTCAAGGAGAAGAAGACCATCCGCCAGACCGTGATCGACCGCGGCCTGATCGGCGACAAGCTGTCGGAGGCCGAGCTGGACAAGCGCCTCGACGTGCTCGCCATGGCGAAGGTCAAGGACGGCGAGTAAACCCCTCGCCTTCTCTGCGCGAGCAGACAGAAAACTGCCCATTTTCTTCGGAAGATGGGCAGTTTTCTGTCTGCTCGCCAGGTAAGCGTCACTCGGGAAGCGGTGCGGCCCAACACAACACGGTTCCGCCGCCGGGCCGGTCGGTGATGGTGAACTGGCCACCGGCGCTGAGGGCACGGGCGCGCAGATTGCCCAGGCCGCTCTCGGTGACCTCGGCGGCGATCCCGCAGCCGTTGTCGGACACCTCGACGGACAGGTCGTCGGCCACCTCCACCAGAACGGCGAGTTCGGTTGCCCCCGAATGACGTACCGCGTTGCTGATCGCCTCGCGCAGCACCGCCTCGGCATGATCGGCCAGGGTCGCATCGACCACCGACAGCGGTCCGACGAACCGCGTGCTGGTGTGGATCGGAGCGTCGGCGAACTGGGCGATCACCTCATCGAGACGCTGCCGCAGCCGCGTCGTACCGGCCTGGGCGCCGTGTAGATCGAAGATCGCGGTCCGGATCTCCTGGATGACCGCCTGCAGGTCGTCGACGGTGTCGGTGAGCCGTTGCTGGACCTCCGAAGACTGTGCCCGCGGGATCGTGCCCTGCAGCGACAGGCCCACCGCGAACAGGCGCTGGATCACGTGATCATGCAGGTCCCGGGCGATCCGGTCGCGGTCGGCGAGGATCTCCAGCTCACGCACACTGCGCTGCGAGCTGGCCAGCTGCCAGGCCACCGCGGCCTGGTCGGCGAACGCCGCGGCCATGTCGAGTTGCTCAGCGGTGAAAGTCCGGGCGCCGTCGGCGCGCACAGCCACCAGTACCCCGGCGACAGTGTCGAAGGTACGCAGCGGCAGCACCAGCGCCGGGCCACCCGCACCGTCGAGCTCAAGGCGATCCAACCGGTGAGGGGTGCCGTCACGGAAAGCCTCGCCGACCGCGTCCTCGGCGGCGTGCCGGCCCAGCGGAATCGAATCGATCGTGGTCGGGCTGCCCGCCGTGGCGGCCACCACGAGGGCGTCCGCCTCGGCGGCCGGAACCTCGCTGCCGGGTACGGCGACCACGATGCGGTCCGCACCCGTGAGTTTGAGCGCCTCATCGGCGACCATCCGGAACACCGTCGCCGGCTCGGTGCCGCTCAGCAGTTCGGTGCCGATGTCGCGGGTGGCCGTGATCCAGGCCTGCCGGTCACGCGACAGCTGGTAGAGCCGGGCGTTCTCCACGGCCACGCCGGCTGCCGCGGCCAGGGCCTCGACGAGCACCTCGTCGTCCTCGCTGAACGGCTGCCCATTGGTCTTGTCGGTGAGGTAGAGGTTGCCGAACACCTCGTCGCGGATCCGCACCGGGACACCGAGAAAGGTCCGCATCGGCGGGTGATTGGGCGGGAATCCGACGGAAGCGGGATGCTGGTGGATGTCATCGAGGCGGATTGGTTTCGGATCGTCGATCAGAACGCCGAGCACGCCACGTCCCTCGGGCAGATGTCCGATTACGGCCCGGGTTTCGTCGTCGATGCCCTGATAGACGAACTCGGTCAGCTCGTGGTCGTCGCCTCGCACACCCAGCGCGCCGTAGCGGGCGTCGACCAGCTCGATCGCGGTCCGCACGATGGTGCTCAGCGTGAGCTCGAGGTCCAGGCCCGAGGTCACCGCGAGCATGGCCTCGACCAGTCCGTCGATCCGGTCGCGGCCGGTGATGATCTCCTCGACGCGGTCCTGGACCTCGGTGAGCAATTCGCGCAACCGCAGCTGCGAGAGAGTGTTCCGCAACGGAGGAGTTCGCTGTTCATCGTCGGGGTGGGCTCCGTGACCAGTCACGTCCACCATGCTGGCACTACCGGCTGCAACGCACCAAGCGCGTCCAGGTCGTCACTCCGCTTCGGGTTCAGGCCCGAAGCGGAAGCGGCGACCGGTGACCCGGACCGGTGACACCCGGACATAGTGCGTCTTCGCCGTCGCCGTCCACGGTAGTAACTGCGCCTGCTCGGCGTCGTCCAGTTCCTCGTCCGTGCGCAGGGTGCGTGCGACACCTCGCACGATCACGCTCCAGCCTTCGGCCGCGGTGTGATCGTCGGCTTCGAACACCACCTGGTTGTTGATCGCCGCACTGATCAGTTTCGTGCCCGCCGCGGTGCGGAACAGGATGGTCCGGTTCTGCACTACGAAGTTCACCGGGAAGACGTGCGCCTCGTCGTCGACAGCGGTGACGAGGCGGCCGAGCGACACACTGCCCAGCAGCTCCCAGCTCTCTCGCTCGGACAGAATCTCGACCGGATCACTGCGCGTTGACATTCCGGCTCCCGAGGCGGTGTCGACATCGTGGCTCATAGCCCCGAGATTATTGGCGCGAGGATCGCGGCACCATGGGCGAAAGCCCTATCCGCCAGGGACCAAAGACCCTGGTATCACTCGTGATTACGACGATCCAGCGTGGAAGCGAAGACCGCGGCCTGCGTACGGCGTTCCATCCCCAGCTTGGCCAGCAACCGCGACACATAGTTCTTGACGGTCTTCTCGGCGAGGAACATCCGGGCCGCGATCTGCCGGTTGGTCAGCCCCTCCCCCAGCAGATCCAGCAGCACCCGTTCCTGCTGCGTCAGCCCGGCCAGCGGGTCGGCACGCTCTGCGTCCCCACGCAGCTTGGCCATCAGCGCGGTGGCCGCGCGATTGTCCAACAACGACTTCCCGGCCCCTACGTCCTTGATCGCCTTGGCCAGTTCCATGCCCTTGATGTCCTTGACCACATAGCCGCTGGCGCCGGCCAGGATGGCGTCCAGCATGGCCTCGTCGGAGGTGAACGAGGTCAGCATCAGGCAGCGCAGATCGGGCATGCGCGACAACAGTTCCCGGCACAGCTCGATGCCGTTGCCGTCGGGCAATCGGACATCGAGCACCGCGACGTCCGGCGCCAGCGCTGGCACCCGGGCCAGCGCCTGCGCCACCGAATCGGCCTCGCCGATCACGTCCAGCTCCGGGTCGGCGCTGAGCAGGTCGATCAGCCCGCGGCGAACCACCTCATGGTCATCGACCAGAAAAACCCTGATCATCCCCCGAGTCTCACAACCGGGGGCGCCGATCGCAAGTGAGCACCGCGCAACCCGAGCGCGCCACCGCGGTCTGCAGCCCGGCCGCATCCTGCTGGTCCGCACCGAGCACGAGCACCTGAGCCGACTCCGGATGTGCCGTCAGGTATTCCGCGACGCTGTCGTAGCCGTCGATGCTCTGCGCATCGAGGTCTGGCGAGCGCTTCAGCGCACGGTTCAGGCGGCGCTCGAGTTGTGCGGCCGACAGCCGGTCGCGCTCGGCGACGGCGGTCTCGTCGTACATCTCGCGGTGCCGGGCTCCCCAGGTGGTCAGCACCCGCAGGGGCGCGCCGCGCCGCACGGCTTCGTCGATCGCGGTGTGCAGGGCGTCGTTGCTGGCGGTGCGGCCGTCGGCTTCGACCACGACGGCCGCACCAGCGGTGGGAGCAGTGGCGGAGGCGGGATCGATCAGGGTGTCGGTCATGGGTCAGCTCCTATCGGGACGGTCAGGATTCGAAGGTCAGGAAGGCCTCGACGGCGCGGCGCGGGGTTGGCGGCGGCGCGTCGGTGATCGTCGGGGCGATGCCGATCCGCACCAGTAGCTGCGGGCAGGCGTCGCGGCCGGTCAGGGTCGCGATGATGTCGCGGCTGGCGTGCAGTTCGGTCACGTGGCTCACCGGGCAGGTGGCCAGGCCCGACAGCGTGCATTCCAGCAGCAGCGCCGAGAGCGCCTCGCCGGCATCGAGGGCGTCGGCCCGGCTGTAGCCGTCGGTGGACAGCACCACGAGAGTGGCCGAATCGTCACGGACCGTGGGACGCCGATCGGTGTGTGCGGTGACCGGGAAGGTGCGTGCCACCGCGACGCGCTCACTTTCGGCGGCCGACACCAGCGAGCTCTGCGGGATACCGTCTTCGGTCGCGAACGGTGTTGTCCACCAGGCAAGTTCGGCGTGGTAGGCGGAATCGTAGAGACGCAGCGACTCGGTCAGCTCGGCGGCCTCGGCGACGGTTTCGCGCATCTCCTCGGCCAGCACGTCCAGGTGCACCGGGCCTTCGGCCAAGCGCGCCCGCAGCAGTACCTCGAAGGCATCCCAGTCCGCATACCCGGTCATGGGCAGCCGGTCGGTGCGCCGGGCCAGGATGGCGTCTGCCCTCCGGCGGTGGGCGTCGGTGACGAAGGACATCGGCGAGAACTGCAGTGTCGCCAGGTGGTCGGGGTCGTTCGGATTGGGGAAGCGGTCGACGGCGGTGTCCCACCCGGCCGCGGCCATGGCGACGCGCAGGTGGTCCAGGAGCACGCCGCAGCTGATGACCGCTTCACGCGAGGACCGGTCGGTCGCTCTGACCACCCGGTACGGGTCGAGGAACAGGTGTAGGCAGTCCTGTTCGGCCACCAGGCGCCACGGTTGGGTGTTGTGCAGGGAGGGCGCACGCGATGCCAGCTGCACCGCACGGGTGAGGGTCGCTGTATCGAACATCGTGTCGGGCATGCTTCAAGCCTCGTCGTGCCCGGGCCCGCCGGTTAGGGTCTTTGGTCCTCAAACCGACGCGATGTGCGTCTCATGCCCCGTTGTTGGGACCGCCCGAATTCGCACCGGGGATGTCGGTGATCGGGAAGTTCGGCATCGGAGCGGGCGACGGTGTCGCGGGCAGCGACGGGATTTCCTCCGGCGGGAGGTCCTTGAGCGCCTCGGCCGGCGGCACAGGCGGCCCGTTGTCCCGGCTGCCGTAGCTGGTGCCGGGCTCACGCTCACCGAGCATGTGGCTGACGGTCACCAGGTGGTAGCCGTTGGCCTTGAGCACCGGGATGAACTGGTACACCAGATCCACGGTGGACGAATAGGTGTCGTGGAACAGCACCACCGAGTTCGGCTTGATCTGCGTCATCAGCATGTACCGGGTGGCGGCGGTGTTGGCGTCGTTGGCCCAGTCGAACGGGATGACGTCCCAGTTGATGTCTGCCAACCCCTGCTTACGGGCCTCGGCCAGAACCTGGTCGTTGATCAGCCCGCCCGCCGTGCGCACCAGCTTCGGCCGCTGGCCCGTCGCGGCCTCGATCGCGTCGCTGGCCTTGCTGAACTGGGCCGGGATCTCCTCGGGCGGGATTGTCGTCATGTTGGGGTGTTCCCAGGTGTGGCTGCCCAGCTCCATCCCGGCCTCGACCACCCGCTTGGCGCCCTCGGGATTGGCGGCGACCTTGTTGCCGATCTCGAAGAACGTGGCCTTGGCGTCGTTGTCCTTGAGGATCTGCAGGAGCCGGTCGGTGTACGGCCCGGGTCCGTCGTCGAAGGTCAGCGCGACGCACTTCTCCTTGGAACAATCCACGTCATCGGGGCCGTCCCGGTGGATGTGGCCGGTGAGAACCCCCACCACCACGACCACGATGGCGGCCGTCACGCCGACTGCAGTCCACCGCCACGCCTGACTGTTGGGGAGCCTCGCCACTCCGGCAGCCTACCGGCTGGCGATTTGTGCACCTCCCGTAACGCCTGCCGTTACGGGAGGTGCACAAATCACTCGGACTCAGGGCAGCGCGCCGGGGCTGAACTCCTCCAGCATCTCGGTGACGAGCGCCGCGATCGGCGAACGCTCACTGCGCTGCAGCGTGATGTGGGCGAACAAGGGGTGGCCCTTGAGCTTCTCGATCACCGCCGCGACGCCGTCGTGGCGGCCCACCCGCAGGTTGTCGCGCTGGGCCACGTCGTGGGTCAGCACCACCCGCGAACCCGCGCCGAGCCGTGACAGCACGGTCAGCAACACATTGCGTTCCAGCGACTGCGCCTCATCGACGATGACGAACGAGTCGTGCAGGGACCGGCCCCGAATATGGGTCAGTGGAAGCACTTCCAGCATTCCGCGGGCGAGTACCTCTTCCAGTACCGCCGGGCTGGCCAACCCTTCGAGGGTGTCGAAGACGGCCTGGGCCCACGGACCCATCTTCTCGCTCTCACTGCCCGGCAGGTAGCCGAGATCCTGTCCGCCGACCGCATACAGCGGACGGAACACCACGACCTTGCGCTGAGTTCGCCGTTCCAGCACGGCTTCCAGGCCCGCGCACAGAGCGAGCGCGGATTTGCCGGTGCCGGCCTTGCCGCCGAGCGAGACGATGCCGACGGATTCGTCGAGCAGCAGATCGAGGGCGACGCGCTGTTCGGCTGACCTTCCCCGGAGGCCGAACACTTCGCGATCACCGCGCACCAGCTGCACCCGCTTCTCGGCGTTGACCCTTCCGAGAGCCGACGAACTGCCACCCAGCAACCGAATTCCGGTGTGGCAGGGCAGATCCCGAGCTTCGGTCAGGTCGATCTCGCCGTCGGCGAACAGCGTGTCGATATCCTCTGGCGCCACGTCGAATTCGGTCATCCCGGTCCAGCCGGACACCACGACGTCCTGCGCGTGGTACTCGTCGGCAGCCAGGCCCACCGCGCCGGCTTTGACGCGCAGCGGGATGTCCTTGCTCACCAGCGTGACATGCTTACCCTCCGCAGCGAGATTGGCCGCACACGCGAGGATCCGGGTGTCGTTGGTCTCGGTGCGGAAGCCCGTTGGCAACACCGACTGGTCGATGTGATTCAACTCGACCTGCAGCGTGCCGCCTTCTGCGCCAACAGGAATCGGCTGATCCAGCCGTCCGTGCTCAAGCCGCAGATCATCGAACATCCGTAGCGCCTGCCGAGCGAACCAGCCCAGCTCGTGGTGATGCCGTTTGGCCTCCAGCTCGCTGATCACGACCAGCGGGACCACCACTTCATGCTCGGCGAACCGCGTGCATGCCCATGGATCGGACAGCAACACGGATGTGTCGAGCACATAGGTACGGACAGGAGTATCAGTCACGTGGCGCTCCTAGAACCCGCGCGGCCCCACACGAGTTGCTCGGTGGACACTGCGGCACCAGGACCGGAGCCGGTCCTCTCGTGATCTAACCGATCGGTACCGTCCGGACAGCAGAGCATGTCGCTAGCCATCGGATTTGACGCTACTCCCGCCTCGGCGGGGTTGCTGGCTGGCGCGCCGCGTGAATGACGCCCGGCGCGTTACGTGTTGATGAACTCCTGGAGTGCGGGCTCGTCGGCCAGCCCCCAGGCGCTGATCCGGTCGGAGATGACCTTCGCCAGATCGGCCTTGCCGAAGATGCCGGCCTCGGCCACGACGGCGACCTTGTCCTGGTAGGCGTCGATGTCCGCGCCGATCACGTCCAGCTCGCGGGCCCGGGCCGCGATGGCCGCCACGGTCTCGTCGCGGTGGGTGCCCAGCAGGTGTGACACCAGGTTGGCGAAGAACTCCTCGTGCCGCTCCTCGTCGAGGACGATGCGGCCGACCAGAGACTTCAACACCGGCTCGGCGATCTGCGCCTCGAGGTTGCGGGTGAACACCGCGTGCGCACGCTCGAAGAACGTCATGAACACCAGCGTCTCGATCTGGCTGTAGCTGTCGGCGCGGTAGCCCTTCATCACGTGCTCGACGCGCACGTCCTCATTGGCCGTCGGGTCGATCTCGCGGGTGACGACGAGGTAGTTGCGCAGTGCGACGGCGTGCAGGTGCTCCTCGGCGGTCCAGCGGCCCAGGAAGCGGCCCCACTTGTCCTCGAGGATGAAATGCTCGACGAGCTCGCGGTGGTATCCGGACAGGTTGTCCTTGGTGATCAGCAGGATCTCCAGGGCGTCCGTGATCGTCTTGGGCAGGGTTACCTGCGACGGATCCCAGTCCTGGCCACCGAGGAAGGCGAAGTTCTCGCCCTGGTCGAACGGCACGTAATCGTGCGCGTACCAGAGATCCTCGGTATCCAGGTGGCGACGCAGCTCCGCCTCGACAACGGGCTCAAGCTCCAAGGTCAGCGCATTAGCGACAGGTTTCTGTGCCATGCGGTAACTGTAACCCGGGTTTACAGGTTTCCGAAACTCAGGCCCCTGTGTGTCGCGGCACTCCAGCTCAGAGAGTGAGACCCGGGTACAACGGGTTGGCGTCGAGCAGCTCGGCCGAAGCCGCGTGCACGCGCTCGGCGGTTCCGTCGGCCAACTTGTACTTGGCTTTGGAAGTGCCCTCGGGCTGCGTGTTGGACAGCACGTCGACGATCAGCTCGGCCACCCGGTCGAAGTCGTCGGCGCCGAATCCGCGGCTCGTCAGCGCCGGGGTGCCCAGCCGGATGCCGCTGGTGTACCAGGCGCCGTTGGGGTCGGCCGGGATCGCGTTGCGGTTGGTGACGACGCCCGCGTCCAGCAGAGCGGACTCGGCCTGGCGGCCGGTCAGACCGAACGACCGCACGTCGAGCAGCACCAGGTGGTTGTCGGTGCCGCCGGTGACCAGGCCCGCGTCCCGCTTGACGAAGCCGTCGGCCAACGCCTGGGCGTTGTCGGCGACCTGCTGGGCGTAGGTCTGGAACGACGGTTGACGCGCCTCGGCGAGCGCGACGGCCTTGGCCGCCATCACGTGGCTCAGCGGACCGCCGAGCACCATCGGGCAACCCTTGTCCACGGCCGGCGCGAACTCCTCGGTGGCCAGCACCATGCCGCCACGCGGGCCGCGCAGCGACTTGTGGGTGGTGGTCGTGGTGACGTGGGCGTGCGGCACCGGGTTCTCGTCACCGGTGAACACCTTGCCCGCGACCAGCCCGGCGAAGTGCGCCATGTCGACCATCAGGGTGGCGCCGACCTCGTCGGCGATCTCGCGCATCTTGGCGAAGTTCACCCGGCGCGGGTAGGCCGAGTAGCCCGCGACCAGCACCAACGGCTTGAACTCGCGAGCCGCTGCGGCGACCGCGTCGTAGTCCAGGAAGCCCGTCTCGGGATTGGTCCCGTAGCTGTGCTGGTGGAACATCTTGCCCGAGATATTGGGCCGGAAGCCGTGGGTGAGGTGCCCGCCGGCATCCAGGGACATGCCGAGCAGACGCTGGTTGCCCAGCTTGTTGCGCAGGGTCTCCCAGTCCGCCTCGGACAGGTCGTTGACGTGCTTGGCGCCCAGTTCGGCCAGGCCCGGTGCCTCCACCTTGGTGGCCAGGATGGCCCAGTAGGCAACGAGATTGGCGTCGATGCCGGAGTGCGGCTGGACGTAGGCGTAGGGGGCGCCGAACAGCTCACGGGCGTGCTCTGCGGCCAGGGCCTCGACAGTGTCGACGTTCTGGCAGCCCGCGTAGAAGCGGTGCCCCACGGTGCCCTCGGCGTACTTGTCGGAGAACCAGGTGCCCATGGTGAGCAGCACGGCCGGGGAGGCGTAATTCTCACTGGCGATCAGCTTGAGCGAATCACGTTGATCGGCAAGCTCTTTGCGGGTGGCTGCCGCGACCCGGGGCTCGACGGATTCGATGACCTGCAACGCGGCCTGGTAGGCGGCGCTTGAGGTGTCGGCGTAATCAGCGCCGGAAGCCGCGGGCAAGGTGGATGACGAGTCTGCTGCCATGCCTTTTAGCCTAGTCGGGGCGGTTGTGGCCGTTGATCGGGCCCGGGGCTGGATAGCCGGGGTGGGGGTACGGCTGCTGAGGTTGCGGCGCGACCGCGAGGCCCTTGGTGAGCTTGGAGAGCAGCACGAACCACGCGGCGGGCCCGACGAAAACGCAGCCCCACCAGAGCAGCAGGCTCACGGTTTCCGCCCATGGCCGCTCACCGAGCAGCTTCATCAGGATCGACGGGCTGGTGCCACTGTCGCCTCCGTCGGCGCCGAACAGGCCGAAGCCGAACATCGACGACCACACGACGATCTGTGACCAGGCCTGCCCGGAGGTGAGTTCCGGCCCGGGTAACCGACGCATCATCCTGGTGGTCGCCACCAACGCGAGCACGAGCACGGGCGAACACAGGACGACGAACACCGTCATCCAGCCCAGCGGCACGAACAGGCCCCGGCCGACCGCCATCCAGAGCACCAGCAGAAGGTTGATCGGGGTGGCGATGGTGGGGATGTCTCGCCGCAGAGACGACATCGTGCGAGCCTAAGCCCGCAATGCCGACGGGATCAGCAGCAGATCACTTGGTGTGGTTC
Source organism: Mycolicibacterium nivoides (assembly GCF_003855255.1). Taxonomy (NCBI): domain Bacteria; kingdom Bacillati; phylum Actinomycetota; class Actinomycetes; order Mycobacteriales; family Mycobacteriaceae; genus Mycobacterium; species Mycolicibacterium nivoides. Next base: position 2,931,676 of record NZ_CP034072.1, read on the forward strand.
CAAGCGCCGCCAGCCTTTCCGTTGGCAAAGCCGCCGCCCGGCCACCCCTTGCTCCAGTCGTGACCGGCCCAGGCGCCTCCCGGCCACCCCTTGCTCCAGTCATGGCCGGCCCACGCGCCGCCGGGCCACGGGATCACGAGGCCGGGTGTTGGCGGATCCACCGTTTCGCCATTCAAAACGACGACGGGATCGGCATTGGCCACCGCCGTAGGTCCGGCCAGCCCCATCGAGCCCGCCACCACGATCACGCCGGCCATCAACTTGACCCGGTTCGATTTCGTCCTCGTTGCAGCCATGTCGACTCCCTTGCTGCCACCCGGTTGCATCGCCGTGATGTTCAGCAAACATTTTACGCTTCATCGAAGAAGCCGATCAACCAGCTGGGCAGCGCGGACCCCGCGACGGGATGCACCGCAAATCAAGGTCAGTATTTGCAGTTTCAACTGCCGTTTCCCTTTAGGGGTCGAACGGCAGGACAAGCACCCGGCCGGCGGGAGCGCCGAAGGTCAGAGCGCCCATCAGCAAACATCGTTCGACGCTGGGCGGACCCGTTGAGTCCGCCCAGCTTTCTCGGGTTATCCGATCAGTCCCGGTGGTTCCAGGCGCCGCCGGCCCTGCCGTGGATGGCAGCGCCGCCGCCCTTGCCGTTGGCGAAACCGCCGCCGGGGTATCCCTTGCTCCAGTCGTGGCCGGCCCACGCACCGCCGGGCCACGGGCTGACGAGGGGCGGGATCTCGGCGCCGGAGATGGCGGGGACCCCGGAGATGCCAGAGATGGCGGACGTCACCGGATCGCTACCGACCTTGGTGAAGGGCGCTTTCTTACCGCCAGGACTGACCGGCGCCACCGGATCGCTACCGACCTTCGTGACGGGTCCGGCGTTGGCCACCGCGCCAGAGCCGAGGATGCCGGCAAGCGCCATCGCACCCGCCGCCACGACCACGCCGGCCGCACGCTTGATCCTGTTCAGACTTCCCCTTGTTGCTGCCATGGCCATTTCCTTTGCCCGGCCCGGCACTGCCACCGGACCCTTCGGCAACAATGTTACTTATCGGTAACTAGGCGATTCAATCACTTGGGACCGAGGTCATACGTGATTGCCGACACAACATCGAACGCCGTAAGGCAAACGCATGACGCACCATCGCGGCGCCGTCGAAACCGGATTGAGAGATTTGCTGCCCAGCTTCGACAGCCGGCCATCCACCGGCTCAGGAACCCCGCAACGTCGAGGGAATCAGCGGCTCGTCGAGCAACCGACCGAAGCGCTGGGTCAGCGTCACACCGTCGGGCCGGTCGTCCAACCACGCTCGCAGCAACCGGTAACCCTCGATGTAGGTGCTCGTGTAGGCCCGCCACAGCGGCGAGGACAGGAACCGCAGCGACTGCCTGGCCCGGTTGTCGTCGACCAGCAGCCACCGCTTGAGGAACTCCGCCACCTCGTCGACGTCGCGATGCTCGTCGTGCAGCATCAGCGCCGCGTCCTGGCGCACGTCGGCCAGCCCGGCCACCGCCTCGGAGATCGCCTCGGCGCGCTCCCCGTCGAACCGCAGCCCCAAGTCGGCGTAGATGTCGGCGGCCCATGCGCCCCATCCCGGCCCGACGATGGCATGCAACGCCAGGTCGGCCAGGCCCTCGGCCATCAGGCACTGCGGGGTGTTGACGAGGAAGATCGTCTGTTCCAGTTCGCCGTCGCGGGCCACCAGGCCGGCCTCTTTGCGGCAGTGCTCTGTGTGATGGCCCGGGTAGGACTCGTGGGCCACCAGCCGGGGCAGGTTGGCCATCTGTTGTTTGAGGTCGGCGTTGACCGCGACGGTCGACTTGTAGTCGCCCAGGTAGTAGTTGAACCCCGACCACGGTTTGTCGGTGACCACCTCGTAGGTGATGGTCTCGGTCTCGGGCAGCGGGTACGCGGCGCGCACCTTGTCGCGCAGGGCCGAGGAGAACGCGTGGATGCACTCCTCCAGCCGGGCCGGTGGGATCTCGTCTCCGGTGCGGTGGGCCTGAATTCGCTCGGCCAGCGGGCCGGTGCCGCCCAGTGCATCGTCGAGTTTCGCGTGGGCCTGGCGGTAGCGCTCGGGGTCGCCCTTGCTGATCCGCACGTCGAAATAGGCCTGCACCTCGTCGACGAAACCGACCTGCTCACCGGCGAATTTTCGGCCCGCGCAGTTGAGCGCACGCAGGTGCGCGGCGATGTATTCGGCCCGGTCGTGGTCGAGGTCGTCGGGGATCTGGGCCAGTAACCGATCTGCCTGGCGGGCCAGCTCGGCCGGGTCGGGCGCGGGCTCGTTCTCGACCGCGCGACGCAGCTGCGGGTCACCGGTGAAGGAGTCGACGTAGCCGTCCTCGACACGATCGAACCGCAGTCCGAGCAGCAGGTACTCGCGGACGAAATCGGCTGAGTCCGTCCCCGAGCCGATTCCCAAGTCCATCCCGTTTCCCATGCCCACAACCGTAGATGTAAGACTGACCGAATGCCGCGGCCGAGCGAGCCGAGCCCCTATGTGGAGTTCGACCGAAGTCAATGGCGTGCACTGCGCATGTCGACACCGCTGAAACTCACCGAGGATGAGCTGCTGCGCCTGCGGGGTATGGGCGAGAAACTCGACATCCTCGAGGTCGAAGAGGTCTATCTGCCCCTGGCGCGGTTGATCCACCTTCAGGTGGCCGCCCGGCAGCGTCTGTTCGCCGCGACGGCGGAGTTCCTCGGTGAGCCGCAGCAGAATCCGGACCGGCCGGTGCCGTTTGTCATCGGCGTCGCGGGCAGTGTGGCGGTCGGGAAATCCACCACCGCCCGTGTGCTGCAGGCCCTGTTGGCCCGCTGGGGCCATCACCCCCGGGTCGACCTGGTGACCACCGACGGATTTCTCTACCCCAACAAGGAGCTGCACCGCCGGAACCTCATGCACCGCAAGGGGTTCCCGGAGAGCTACGACCGGCGCGGGCTGATGCGGTTCGTCACCGCGGTGAAATCGGGTGCCGACGAAGTCTGTGCGCCGGTGTACTCACACCTGCTCTACGACATCGTGCCGGGTGAGAAGCAGGTGGTACGGCATCCGGACATCCTGATCCTGGAAGGGCTCAACGTCCTGCAGACCGGCCCGGCACTGATGGTCTCGGATCTGTTCGACTTCTCGGTGTACGTCGATGCGCGCATCGAAGACATCGAGCAGTGGTACATCTCCCGGTTCCTGACGATGCGCTCGACGGCGTTCGCCGATCCGGCCTCTCACTTCCACCACTACTCGACGCTGACCGATGAGCAGGCCGTGTTCGCCGCGCGCGACATCTGGCATTCCATCAACCGGCCCAACCTGATCGAGAACATCCTGCCGACCCGGCCGCGGGCCACCCTGGTCCTGCGCAAGGATTCCGACCATTCGATCAACCGGCTGCGACTGCGGAAGTTGTGATCAACGGTCCGCAGCGGACATCGAAGCGCTCCCCCACCGTGTCCAGTGCGCGACGCAGGTGCTCGCGGTCGCGGTGGTGAGTCGCGATGAACCGGGCGGTGGCTGCCAACTGGCGCGGTTTCGGATACCAGCGGTTGAAGTCCAGGCCGCATTCACGGAACACTTTGACCGGCAACGTATCCGACAGCAGGCTCAGGTTGTATTGGGCCAGCGCGAACATCGCGTACGGCAACGCCGTCTTGCACTTTCTCGACAGGTCCTCCAGGTCGAGTTGGTAGAGCGGCACGGTGTTCAGCTTTCCGAGGAACATCAGATGCGTCGCGAAGTAGGCCGCGTATGACGTCAGATGCAAAGTCGCGGAACGGATTTGGATCGATAGAATCGATCCGGCGCCGGACAGGTACGGCTCATACGGATGCTCATCGGTGATGAGGTAGCCGGTGCAGTTCACGATCCAGCTGCCAGTTGTGACCGGTTTCGAATCCCCGCTGCGCAAAACCAGATCGACGGAGCCACGGTTGTCGACGACATCCACCAAGTGGTCCATCACCACCTCGTTCAGACCCGCGGCGATGGTGGCGTTCTCCGCTTCGGACAGCACGCCGGCCATGAAGTTGGTGGCTCGCGGCGTCGGGCAGGTGCCGTAGACGGACCGGAACCACGACGCAACTTCGTTCTCGTTGGTGCCGTCGAAGCGCCGCGTCATCTCGATGGCCATCTTGGTCAATTCGACCCCACCCCACCAGCGCTGGGCACCGGTGGGGAACAGCCGATCCCGGCTGGAGAAGAAGGTCCCCGATCCGGCCACCATGTTCACCTCACGACCTGGATACGTTGTGATCAGAGCGTGCACGGTGTCCATGGCGGTCTTGCCGCTGCCGATCACCCACACCGGGGTGTCGCTGTCGGAGATCTCGCCGGAGCGCACATCACAGGTGTCGGGTGACACCGACCTCACCAGATCGCTGGACAGCGCCAAGGCGTCGTTCGGCGTCACGCGCACTCCGTAGGCCTTGATCAACCGGTCGGCCCGGATGGTGTGCGGTTGCCCGTCGGCGTCGCGGCAGGCGATCTGTACGGCACCACCGACAGCGTCCGCCGTCTCGAACTCCCAGCCGAACCGTTCCTCGACGCGCACCCGCTGTTTGATCTGCTGCAGGCAGTGCGCGAAGTGGTCGAGCACCTCGGGTTTGGTGGCCAGGTACGACGGTTCGCGGCCCAGCGTCCACTTGATGTCGCCGGCGGTGAACATCGGGTGGGGCTGGTGCAGCCGCACATACGGGTAGGTGTCCACCCACATGCCACCGACGCGCGGCCGACGGTCGATCAGGATGACCTTCTGGTCCGGTCTGAGATATCTGCTCGCCACGAACAGGGCGTTCATGCCGCACAGACCGGCGCCGACAATACAGACATCGCAGCTGTCCGCAGCTGTTGTGGTCATCGCAGCCTCCAGTGACGCCCCCTGAGGTCAGTCTGCGACGCCGGCTCGTGATGGTCGTGAGTAGTCGGCTACCCGAATCGGGCGTCGCTCAGGCGCGTTCCCAGCCGCCCCACTCATTGCCTACGAATCGCCTTCCGTCGGCGATCACGAAATGGTGCAGGAACACCTGCAGCGCCGGCTGCATGCGCTGGTGCAGTTCGGTCATCTCGGTGACCAGTTCGGGGGTCATCGGATCCTCCCCCTCGGGCTTCTTCGGCGGGATCAGCCCCAGGTGCAGCGCCATCTCCAGCTGATAGAAGGTGAAGTCGCCGTACGGCCGCTTCGGATCGCAGCCGGGCACCTCCTCGTCCAAATAGGGATCGGACAGTTCCCAGCTCATGTTTGCCAGCAGGGTGCGGTGCTGATCGGTGAGGCCGAACGGGCCGGACTCCGGCAGCCTCTCCACGAAGAACGAGTACTCATGGTCGGCCGGCGGACGCTCGTAGGGGTATTCGCCTGCGGCACAGGCGCCGAACCCGGTGGCGATGCGCAGCAGATCGAGGTCGCCGGGTTCGGTCTCCCAGTCCGGCGGAAAACACGGCGCGCCCACCTCGGTTCCGTCCCAGCCGACCCGTACTGCCCGCAACCGCTCGGTGTGCTCTGGTGTCCAGCGCAGTTCCACTCGACGATTATCCGCCAGGCACGCAGATCGCCCAGAACCGCAATGGCTCTGGGCGATCGCAGGTCGGTCAGGCCGGGATCCGCTTGACCCCGACGTACTGCAGTTCGGCCATCGCCAGCGTGTAGATGCCGGTGGCGATGACGAAGACCACGCCCGCGGTGGTCAGTGTCATGGTGAAGGCGGCGGCCAGTGCGATCACCGTGCAGGCGGCGTTGGCGATCACGGTGCCGATGCCTGCGGGACGCACCCGCTCGATCCCGGCGAGGGCGAACACCGCGATGCCGTAGACGACCGAGAAGATGCCGACGCCGTACTCGACGGATTTCGGCAGACCCGTGAGATCGGCGAACCACCCGGCTGCGGCCAGCAGCGCGATCCCGCTGATGCCGACGAGGACTGCGTCGAGCCGCATGGCCAGGCGCAGCAGCGAGTCCGCTGACTTCCTGGTGCCCGCGGCTCCGGTGGCGGTGATGGCGGTCATGATTCTCCTTCTCTCCGGTGTGATTTCTTGTCGTGCATCGACTTGGTGCGATGGAGCACGGTGCGGGGATACTCGCCGTAACCTCTTCCGGCGGCACCCCGCACCGGCTCGGGAAGGAGTCACGCCAGACGGCGCACTCCGCGGTATTGCAGCCAGGCCAATACGACGGTGGCGCTGACGAATCCGAGGACCAACTCGACGCCGGTCCCGGTCAACGGCAACCAGCCGGTCACGATGGCGACGACCGTCGCGACCGCGAAGACCAGGTTGCCGGCGAGGACGACGACGCCCACCCGCCGTACGTGCGAGGCCGCGGCCAGGACGTACAGCAGGGCGCCATAGCCGACCAGAGCGGCGCCGACGAACCACCCGGCGGTGGCGGACACGCCCGCGATGCGGGCCAGCTGATCGGCGGCCATGGCCACCAGCAGTCCGACGCCGGCGCACACGGTGGCATCGGCGCGCAGGGCGAACCGCAGCAGGGAATCTCCCACGGCCGGTCCGGCTGTGGGGTCGGCCAGTGGCTGGTGCAGGGTGGCGGTCATGTCGGGCTCCTCGGCGATGAGGGTGTCGATGGGTGGAACACCTCCGACCTTGCTCATGAGGTGCTGCCAGATCGACGCCAAACACTGCCAAGGACTGCCAAGCCCTGGTCAGGGGTATTTTCGGCGGCGCGAACCTATCGGCCGGCCGAGCCGGCCACCGGCGCCAGGTCACCGCGCAGGTCCGCGGCGATCACCCGCGCCGCGGCGTTCTGCCAGTTGTGCAGCGAGCGTTGCGGCACCTCGGTGACGAACCACTGCCAGGCCTGCCGGGCAACGGGATCCAGTCCGGCGGCGGTGGCGTTCTGCGCGTAGGCGCGGACCCCGACGACGTAGGGGAAGTACAGCGAGTTGTAGTGGCGCCACTGCTCGGTGGTGCCGAAGTCGCCGCTGTCACGGGGCTTGAGAGCGGCGATGCGGTCGGCCAGCAGCGCCTTGAGTTCGTTCGCGCGTTCCAGCGGCTGGTCCGGCGCCCCGCGCTCGGCCAGCCGGGCATCGATCGTCGGTAGTGCCGTCAACGGGCTGGCCACCAGTTTGGACAGGTCGCCGTAGTGGCCGAGGGCGCGCCGGGTGAGCCGCGTGAAGGCGTCGTCGTCGATGCCGCCCAGGGGGTGATCCGATCGCAGCGGCAGCGCGGCCTCGGTCTGGCGCAGTGCCTCACGGTCGGCCCGCAGGTCCGGGGACCGGGAGAAGGCCAGTCGGTCGAACAACCCGGCCAGTGGATCGGCAAGCACTTCGACGGCGACCGCGACCGCCAGGCTGGTGAACAGCAGGATCGTCATGACGGTACGGCCGGTCCCGGCGTCGAGAACGGTCATGCCGATCAGGGCCTGCGCGGCGAACGGGACCGCGATCACCAGCGTGCCGATGATCGAGCGGCGCATGTCCGCGCGCAGCGCCTGGCCCTCGTCGAAGGCGTCCCAGATCGCGACCGCGACACCGAGCAGCGCGACGTCGAATCCGGTGGAGGCCAGGGCCAACCAGCTGGGTACCAGTCCGAGCGGGATCACCAGGATCGCGTTGCCCAGCGCGAAGAACAGCGTCGCGACGATGATGAAACCCACCACCGACCCGGGTTTGGCGCCGCCGACCACGGCCTTGATCATGGCCCCGAGCGAGGACAGCGAGATCACCGCGAACATCACCCAGTGACCGGTCCGCAGCGGACCGTCGACGCTGCCCGCGAGTCCCGCTCCGGCCAAGGCCAGAACCGCGACGGCGAAGATCGCGGCGATCTCACCCGCGCGGGACCGGAAGGTGTCGGCCGGCCGGGCAAGTTCGACCATGACCGCGAACCAGGCGATACCAGGTACCGCCACCAGATAGATCTCGATGCGGCTGAGCACTTCCGAGCCGGTGACGAGCCGGACCGCGTCGAGCGCGACGACCACCGCGAAACTGGTCAGCCCGATCGCCGCGAGGGCGAGGACGGGCTTACGCGGGTCGCGGGCGAGCAGGTAGAGACCCAGCCACCAGCTGAGCGTGAAGACCACTGCCGACAGCGCAGCCATAGGTTCAGTTTGGCACTACTTGCCGAATCTGCGATGCCGGGCCGTGTAATCGCGCAGTGCGCGCAGGAAGTCGACGCGGCGGAAGGCGGGCCAGTACGCCTCGGTGAACCACATCTCCGAATATGCGCTCTGCCACAATAGGAATCCGCTGAGCCGTTGCTCACCCGAGGTGCGGATGACGAGGTCCGGGTCGGGTTGGCCTGAGGTATAGAGGTTCTCCGAGATCCCGTCGACGGTGACGGCTTCGACGAGTTGTTCGGCAGTGGCTCCGTTGGCCAGTTCCTTCGACAACAGCGAGCGCACGGCGTCGACGATCTCCTGACGTCCGCCGTAGGCGACGGCGACATTCACATGGAACTTCCCGCCCCTGCCGTTGGTCGACTCGACGGCCTCCCGCAGCCTGCGGGCCGGCTCCTCCCCCAACAACTCAAGGTCACCGACGGTGCGCACGGTCCAGGTGTTCGACGGGGCGCAGATCTCCTCGACCACGTCGGTGATGATCTCGAGCAGGGCCGACAGCTCTTCGGGGTCGCGTTGCAGGTTCTCCGTCGACAACAGATAGACCGTCGTCATCTCTATGCCCGCGGCCTGACACCAGCGCAGCATCTCGGCGATCTTGGCGGCACCCATCCGGTAGCCGATGCTGACGTCGTCGTAACCCGCGTCACGCGCCCAGCGGCGGTTGCCGTCGCACAGCACCGCGATATGGCGGGGCAGTTCTGATCTGGACTGCGCCAATTCCTGACGCAACCGCATCTCGTAGAGCCGATAGGCCGGTTCTTTGAGCCGCGGGGGAATGATGTCCACGAGAGTCCAGACTACTGTGAGCGTCGGGGTACACCACGGTTCTCAATGGAGGTGACATGACTGCGCCGACGGGTAGCACCAAGCCCTACCGCTCAGCGGCCGCGCTGAACCGGCCCGCGGAAGATCTGCCCGAGGCGGTTGCCGAGGGCGTCGCCCAGTTCCTGGGCAGGCCGCGCGCACGGGGCTGGATCCACGTGTATTCGGCGGTGATCGCATTCATCGCCGGTGCGGCCCTGGTGTCGGTGTCGTGGTCGCTGGAATCCACCCGGGCCGGGCTGGCCACGCTGCTCTACACGTTCACGATCGTGGCGATGTTCGCCGTCAGCGGCACCTACCACCGGGTGACGTGGAAGTCACCCAACGCTCGCAAATGGATGAAACGCCTCGATCATTCGATGATCTTCATCTTCATCGCCGGCAGCTATACCCCGTTCGCACTGCTTGCCCTGCCCGAATCCAAAGGCATGGTGCTGTTCTGGATCGTCTGGGGTGGGGCGATCGCGGGCGTGCTGCTCAAGATGTTCTGGCCGTCGGCACCACGCTGGCTCGGCGTCCCGCTCTACATCCTGCTGGGTTGGGTCGCGGCCTGGTTCATCGGACCGATCATGCACGGCGCGGGTGTGGCCGCGGTGGTGCTGTTGATCGTCGGTGGCGCGCTCTACAGCATCGGCGGCGTGCTCTACGCGCTCAAATGGCCCAATCCCTGGCCGACCACGTTCGGTCATCACGAGTTCTTCCACGCCTGCACCGCGGTAGCGGCGATCTGCCACTACATCGCAATGTGGTTCGCCGTCTTCTGACACAAAAGCCCCGCACCGCCGAAGCGACGCGGGGCCTCACACGTGTCTACAGCTGGGTGATGTCGGCCGCCGTCCAGTAGGCCTTCATCGCGGTGATCTTGCCCTCGGCGTCGAACGTCATCACCTCCATGGGTTCGATGCGCATGGCCCCACCGACGACGATCGCGAACAGGAAGGCCGCCTCGTGTCCGCCGGGGCGGAACTTGAGCAACTCGGTGGTGATCTCGCCGCCCGCGGCGGTCAGGTTCTTGTAGAAGCCCTCGATCGCCTGGCGCCCGATGTGTACCTCGCCGCTGCCCACCGGATCCTCCAGCGTCGCGTCGTCGGCGTACAGCGCGGCGACCTCGGCCGCGGACCCACCCGCAACGGTGTCGAGATAGCGCTTGACGAAGGACTCCAGGGCGGCGGCATCGTGGCTCATGGCCGCGAGGCTACACGGCGCCACTTCTGCCGTCTGGCGGTTCACCACCCAGCGAGACAGCAAGCTCTCCGACCGTCGTGACGGGCAGGTCGCACACCGTGCCGCGACAGACATAGGCGGCATCGGTGCCGTCCACGCGATCGCGCCCGGTGAGCAGTTCCGAGGAGTCGACTTCACCGCCGACCACCAGCGCCCCACCCGGCGCCAGCCGGCGCGCGGCGGCCAACAGCGGTGACGCCGGATCGCCCGCGACTGCGATCTGGATCGGACCGCGGACCTGCGCCTCGGCGACCGCGAGCCAGTGCCCGCCGGAGCGGGCCGCGCGCGCGAGGATCGGCGAGGCCGACGACAGCGTCGCCTGTGCCGCATCCACGTAGCGCGAGGACCCCGTCAGGTACCCCGCGAGCTGCAGCGCCTCGGCGATCAGGGAGGCACCCGACGGCGTCGCACCGTCAATCGGGTCGGCGGGACGCACCATGAGCTTCTCGGCGTCATCGGCGGTGTCGAACCAGCGCCCGGGCTGATCCGGGTCGGCAAAATGTTCGAGCGCGAGGTCCACCAGGCGAACCGCCTCGGGCAATCCGAATCCGGTGAGCTGGTAGAGCGTCAGCAATGCGGTGGCCAGCGCCGCATGATCCTCGAGGATCGCCGCGCTCGCCCCGACCTGGCCGCCCAGACTGGCGCGGCGCAGCCGGCCGTCCACCATGTGCAGATCCAGCAGCCGGCGCGCGCATTCGAGTGCCGCGGAAAGGAATTCGGGCCGCTCCAGCGCCACCGAGGCTTCGGCCAGCGCGGTGATGGCCAGGCCGTTCCACGCGGTCACCACCTTGTCGTCGCGCGCGGGCTGGGGTCGCAGCGCGCGGGCCGCGGACAACGCCGCCCGCACCGATTCGAAGCGGGCTTCGTCGTCGGGATCGCGGTGCAGTTGCAGCACCGAGGCACCGTGATCGAATGTGCCGGCCTCGGTCACCCCGAAAAGCGAAGCCGCCCAAGCCCCGTCGTCATCGCCCAGTACCGCGCGCAGATCGGCCGGCGTCCACACGTAGGTCAAGCCTTCGCGCCCACCGGCGTCGGCGTCCAGCGACGAGGTGAACATTCCGCCGGCACCCAGGTCGGACACGATGAACGCGGCGGTCTCCTCAGTCACCTTGCGTGCCAACGGATCTCCGGTTCGACGCGCCAGGTGGGCATATGCCCGGAGCAGCAGCGCGTTGTCGTACAGCATCTTCTCGAAGTGCGGTACCACCCAGTGCGGGTCGACGCTGTAGCGGGCGAATCCCCCGGCCAACTGGTCGTAGATGCCGCCGCGGGCCATCGCCGAACAGGTGCGCTCCACAGCCGTGCGCGCCGGGGCGGATCCGGTGCGTTCATGGTGGCGCAGCAGCCCTTCCAACAACGCCGAGGGCGGGAACTTGGGCGCGCCGCCGAAGCCTCCGTAGGTCTCGTCCTCGTCGTGCAGCACCGCGGCCACCGCGTGGTCGCACAGTTCCGGCCCCACCGGCGCCCCGCCGCCGGGCAGCCCCGCGGACATCGAACGCAGCTCGGTCGCGATCTGATCCGAGGCCCGCTCGACCTCGTCGCGCCGGTCCCGCCAGGTTTCGGCGACTGCGTCCAACAGTTGCAGGAACCCGAGCTTCGGGTAGTACGTGCCGCAGAAGAACGGCCGGCCCTCGGGAGTCAGGAAGCAGGTCATCGGCCAGCCGCCCTGCCCGGTCAGCGCCACGGTGGCATTCATGTACACCGCGTCCAGGTCCGGACGCTCCTCGCGGTCGACCTTGATGCAGACGAATCCGTCGTTGAGCACGGCGGCCACGTCGGCGTCTTCGAACGACTCATGCGCCATCACATGGCACCAATGACATGCCGCGTAGCCGATGGACAGCAGAATGGGGACGTCCCGCGAGGCGGCTTCCGCGAGCGCCTCGGGCGTCCACTCTCGCCAGTGCACCGGATTGTCGGCGTGCTGGCGGAGGTACGGGCTGGTGGACCCGCCGAGCGTGTTAGCCGCCACCCTGCTCACGTGTCTGACCCCGGTGGTCATCGGCGCGATCGGGGTCCCCCTCGACGGTGCCTTCATCGGCCGCCTGATCGGGCTCGGGGTGTTCCCGGTCGAAGGACTCGGGCAGCTTGCGCAGGTGCCGGTTCATCGACCAGACCAGCGCGAAGGTTCCGATCAGCAACGCCACCGTGATGAGCAGGCCGAGCGGGGTCGCCTTACCGAACTCCGGCCCGGTGTTTCGAGGCTCGTCGGCGAGCAGTGTGATCACTGCGGTCAAAGTGTCGATCATTTCTCAATCCCGGTGAACAAATCGTCTTCCGGCAGGTTCACCGGCACACGCGACCGTGCCAACTCGAACTCCTCCGTCGGCCAGAGTCGCTGCTGCCACTCGATCGGCGCGTGGAAGAAATCGCCTTTCGGGTCGATCTGGGTCGCATGTGCGCGCAGCGCATCGTCGCGCTGGCTGAAGTACTCCGAGCATTCAACACGGGTGGTGACCCGGTTGGCGAATATGTCGTGATCGGGGTCCCAGTGCTCAAGCCATTTGCCGAAGGGGCCCTGCCGGCCATTCTTGGCAAACTCGTCCTGCAACAGCTGCATGCGCTGCCGCAGGAAGCCGTGGTTGTAGTAGAGCTTCGACACGCTCCACGGCGTGCCCGCCTCGGGGTACAGCCGGTAGTCGGCGGCCGCCTCGTAGGCCGCCACCGACACCTCGTGGCAGCGGATGTGATCGGGATGCGGGTAGCCACCGTTCTCGTCGTAGGTGGTCAGCACATGAGGCTGGAACTCCCGGATCACCCGGACCAGGCGGCTGACCGGCTCGGCGAGCGGCACACGCGCGAAACAGCCATCCGGCAGCGGGGGCAGCGGGTCGCCCTCGGGCAGACCCGAGTCGACGAATCCCAGCCAGTGATGCTCGACGCCGAGGATCTCGGCCGCCTTGGCCATCTCGTCGCGGCGCACCTCGGTGATCCGGCCGTGCACCTCGGGGAGATCCATCGCCGGATTGAGAATGTCGCCGCGCTCACCACCGGTGAGCGTCACGACCATGACGCGCACACCTTCAGCCGCATAGCGCGCGGTGGTTGCCGCCCCCTTGCTGGACTCGTCGTCCGGGTGGGCATGCACCGCCATCAACCGCAGTTCACTCATTTCGCTTTCATCTAACTACGGCGTCCTCTTACCTAATCCCTGTACCCAAGTCCTCGGCCCGCTCCCTGGGGTCCGGTGACGTATTTGCCTGGCCCTATAGTTCCAGTTCTGATGATCGAACGCCCCGCCGCCCGCTACGGATCCCGCCAGATATCCCGCCGGACCCGGCGATGGATCACGTTCGCGCTGGTCGGACTGGTGGTGGCGGCGGGTGTGATCCTCGCGATCGTGGCCTTCCAGCGGTTGGGCACCGGCGAGGTGAAGGGCGAGCTCTCGGCCTACGAACTGGTCGACAACCAGACCGTGTCGGTGACGATCGGGGTGACCCGCCCCGACCCGTCGAAGCCTGTGGTGTGCATCGTTCGGGCCCGCTCGATCGACGGCAGCGAGACCGGCCGGCGGGAAGTCCTGGTCGGTCCGTCCGATCAGACGGTGGTACAGGTGACGACGGAAGTGAAATCCAGCCGACCCCCCGTGATCGGCGATGTCTACGGTTGCGGGACGGACGTGCCGTCTTACCTGGTAGCGCCCTGATTTTGCCGCCCGCAACAAACGACGAACAGCCATTACATGAAGATTCGTTGGCCGCTCGGTGGTACGATTGTGCGATACACGGTTCCTCGCTGGGGCCGTGTATTGCTGCATTAGCACGCGATTAGGTGCTGACGCCCGCGGCAATACACGCAGCCAGTCCCCGGCCGGAAACAACGGACTTCGTACGCGAGGACGGCGCAACAGCGCCACAAGAGCAAGACAGACAGGAGCGCGAGAACATGACCGACACACAGGTCACCTGGCTCACTCAGGAAGCATTCGACCGGTTGAAGGCGGAGCTGGATCAGCTGATCGCCAACCGGCCGGTGATCGCCGCCGAGATCAACGACCGTCGCGAAGAGGGCGATCTGCGCGAGAACGGTGGCTATCACGCCGCCCGCGAGGAGCAGGGCCAGCAGGAGGCCCGCATCCGCCAGCTGCAGGAGCTGCTCAACAACGCCAAGGTCGGTGAGGCACCCAAGCAGTCCGGTGTCGCGCTGCCCGGTTCGGTCGTCAAGGTCTACTACGACGACGACAAGAGCGACACCGAGACGTTCCTGATCGCCACCCGCCAGGAGGGCATCAGCGACGGCAAGCTCGAGGTGTACTCCCCCAACTCACCGCTGGGCAGTGCACTGATCGACGCCAAGGTCGGCGAGTCGCGCACCTACACCGTGCCCAACGGCAACACCGTCAAGGTCACCCTGGTCAGCGCCGAGCCTTACCACGCCTGACGGGACGGCCCGGGTCGAAGCACTACAGTCGGGGAAATGGCGCAAATCGCCGAAGACCTGTTCTTGCTGTTGCTGGACAACGCGGCCGCGCAGCCCGGGCTCGACCGTAACCGCAGGGAGAAAGTCCTCAGCGCCGCGGTGTTGCTGGATCTGGCATACGCGTGCCGGATCCGTCCTGCCATGGCCGGCGAACCGATCGAGGCCGGTCGGCTGATCGCGCTCGCCGGCGACTGGCCCGTCGATCCGGTCGGTGACCCCGCGTTCGAACTACTCCAACGCCGGCCGCTCGCGGCCGATACCGCGCTGGCCAAGCTGAGCAGGCACACCCAGACCACGCTGGAACTGCATCTCGAGCGCCTCGGGCAGATCCGCCGAGTCCGCATGCCCGGCAAGGGCTTTCCGGGCAGGGCGGTCTACTGCTGGCCACTGACCAACCGGGATCGGGTGAGCCAGACCCGTGCGGCCCTGCTTGCCGCGTTGTTCGACGGCCACAACCCGGTACCGGCGATCGCCGCGATCATCTGCCTGCTGCACGCGGTGGACGGCCTGGGCGCGGTCCTGAGCCTCAACGACCGGGGCTGGCGCTGGGTGCATGCCCGGTCGACCGAAATCGCCACGGGCATTTGGGTGGACGAGACCGCGTCGTCACTGCCGGAGATGAATCTGGCGGTGACGACGTCGGCATTGCGTCCGGCCCTGATGGCCTAGCCGCCACGTGCCCTAGGACAGGGCCTGCTCCAGATCGGCCAGCAGATCGGCGGCATGCTCGATGCCCACCGACAGTCGCACCAGGTTGTCGGGCACCTCGAGCTGCGAACCCGCGGTCGACGCGTGGGTCATGGCGCCCGGGTACTCGATCAACGACTCCACCCCGCCGAGCGATTCGGCGAGAATGAAAAGCTCAGTACGCGAGCACAGTTCACGTGCGGCACGAGGTCCGCCGCGCAGCTGCAGGCTCACCATGCCGCCGAAACCGGACATCTGCCGGGCCGCCACATCGTGGTTGGGGTGGCTGACCAGACCGGGATACAGCACGGTCTCGACCGCTGGGTGCCCGTCGAGGAATTCGGCGATCAGCGCGGCGTTTTCGCTGTGCTGACGCATCCGCAGCACCAGCGTCTTGAGTCCACGCATGGTCAGGTACGCGTCGAACGGTCCCGGCACCGCACCGGCGCCGTTCTGCAGGAACGCGAATGCCGCGTCCAGTTCCTCGTCGTTGGTCAGCAGGGCGCCGCCCACCACATCGGAGTGTCCACCGATGTACTTGGTGGTCGAGTGCAACACGATGTCGGCACCCAGCAGCAGCGGCTGCTGCAGCGCCGGGGAGGCAAACGTGTTGTCCACCAACACTTTGACGCCCGAGGACGAGGCGATCTGCACGATCGCGGGGATGTCGGCAACGCTCAGCAGAGGGTTGGTCGGTGTCTCCACCCAGATCAGCCGGGTGCGCGGGGTCAGCGCCGACCGCACCGCGTCGAGGTCGCTCAGCGGAACGGGGGTGTGGGTGATGCCCCACTGCGAGAACACCTTGTCGATGAGCCGGAACGTGCCGCCGTAGGCGTCGTCGGGGATCACCACATGATCGCCGGGCCGCAACACCGCGCGCAGCGCACAGTCGGTGGCGGCCATGCCCGAGCTGAACGCACGCCCGTAGGCGGCTTCCTCGACCGCGGCCAATGCCGCCTCCAGGGCCTGTCGCGTCGGGTTGCCGGTGCGGGCGTACTCGAATCCGCCCCGCAGGCCGCCGACGCCGTCCTGGGCGAAGGTCGAACTCGCGTAGATCGGGGTGTTGACGGCTCCGGTGCCCGGGTCGGGTCGGTAACCGGCGTGGATGGCTTTTGTGGCCAGACCGTGCCACCTGCGCTGTTCACTCATAACGCGTCGAGCCTATCGGGGTGGGCTCGAGCGCGCCCGGCCCACCACCTCGAACTCACGCGAGCGGTTGACGCTCCGACGGTTCAGCTGCGCAGCTTCCGGCCGTACTGGTCGGGAATCGATCGGGTGAACATCATCACCGAATCCACCAGGGCCCAGATTCCGACGCCGAGACAGATGAAGATTCCGACGATCAGCCACGACGTGACGATGCCGAGGATGGTCAGCCCCAACTGGATCGCACCGATGTTGGTGGAACCGATGTAGAAGCGCCCGACGCCCAAACCGCCCAGGAAGAACTGCAGGAGGCCGGCGGTGATGGCCGATTTGTCGGACAGCGGCTCACCGGTGAGCGGGTCACGACCGTATGGCGCCGACGGGTCGACGGGATAGGCACCGTAAGGCTGCGGCTGCCCCGGGTACCCCGGCGGCGGGCCCTGCGGCGGATACCCGGCCGGCGGACCCTGGGGCGCATACCCGCCGTACGGCGGAACCCCTTGCGGCGGCATGCCTTGCGGAGGTACACCCTGCGGCGGCGTGCCCTGCGGAGGAACACCCTGGGGAGGTACGCCCTGCGGAGGCATCCCGTACATATCTCCGGGCTGATTTGGCATAGACATTGGGGCCACGACTTTCTCGAATACACCGAGCGGATGGGATCGGCAGGCTAGCTCACATGATGTCACGACCACAACGCCCACGGCGCAGGCGTTTCTGCCCTGTGCGCCGTGGGCGTTGAGTTCGGTTCTGTTACTGCGACAGCGCTGCCACCGGGCCGCCACTGAGCCGACGCCAGGCGTACACCTGGATCAGGAGGATCAGCGGGATCGCCACGATCAGGCCGAGCCCGCACGGGATCGCGCCGACGATCGCGATGGCGAGCATCACGAGCACAGTGAGCAGCACCGTGCCGAAGTTGGGCTTCACGAGTTCGAAGCTCGCCTTGACCGCGTCGACTGCCTTGAGATTGCGGTCCACTGCGGCGACCGTCGTGAACAGGAACAGCACACCGATGGCCACATCGGCGATGAAGGCCAGCGGCATGGTCAGGAACCAGAGCCCGGGCACGAAGACCGTCGGGAGCTGCAGCACGAAGTTGACCGCGAACGTGATCGCACCGACGATCACCGTCGCAAGGATCACGTTGGTGACATTGCGCGGCTTGAAGAACGATCCGATCGACACGGGCTGCCCATTGGCGATGTCGAGCAGACCCGCGGTGTAGGCCGCGGCGATCCACCCGGTGAGGATCAGCATCACGATCCCCCCGACGAACATCACGATGGCGCCCGCCACGGAGAGATTGTTCGACGAGGCCGCGAAACTGAAGCCATCTTCATAGGTCTCGTAGGTACCGGTGGCCTCGGGCGACACCGCGGCTGCGATCAGCGTGATGACAACCCAGACGGCGGTTGACGCCGCCCCGAACACCAGACCCGGGACGATCAGCTCGACCGGATGCTTGAGGAACTTGTTCCACGCCCATGAGAACGCGTCACCGATGTTGTAGGGCGAGACGCCGAAGCCGGGGCCACCGGCGGGCGGGTAGCCCGGGGCCTGATGTCCGGGCGGCTCCCGGGCGGGGGCGGTTGATCGGTCACGTCGAAAGCTCTCCTCATCTGCCGATAGCGCTCCGCGTACGGACGCTACTTTCTGCCAGCACCTAGATGTACAGACTGCTCCACAGGCAGATTACGCACCGTCAACCCCGTTTGACAGGTCAACACGAGCGCATTCGCCGGGCACAGCGGGACGGCTGTCGCCATGGGCGGTGATGGCTACTGAGTTTGCTAGCCCTAGGCCAGCTCACCCTAGCTGAGAAGTAGCTGGAGACAAGGTATTCCACGCGGCACGAGCACCGCGACGTGTCTAGTGCCTGCCGCCGCCCTCGGAAAGGAAGCCGAGCAGATCGTGACGGGTGAGCACCCCGACGGGCTTGCCCTCCTCGACCACCATCACCGCATCGCACTCACGCAGCGTCTTGGCCGCGGTCGAAACCAGCTCACCCGCACCGATGAGCGGCAACGGCGGGCTCATGTGCTCGGCGACGGCGTCGGCCAGCTTCGCCCGGCCCTCGAACACCGCGGACAGCAGTTCGCGCTCGGACACACTGCCCGCGACCTCGCCCGCCATCACCGGAGGCTCGGCGCCGACCACCGGCATCTGCGAGACACCGTATTCACGGAGGATGCCGATCGCGTCGCGCACCGTCTCCGACGGGTGGGTGTGCACGAGGTCGGGCAGCGCCCCGGACTTGCCGCGCAGCACGTCGCCGACAGTCGACTGCTCGATCGAGCCGTCCAGCCGATTGCGCAGGAATCCGTAGGACGACATCCATGCGTCGTTGAAAATCTTTGAGAGATAACCGCGTCCGCCGTCGGGCAGCAGCACCACGACTACCGAGTCCGGGCCGGCCTTGCGGGCCACCTCGAGCGCGGCCACCACTGCCATGCCGCAGGATCCACCGACCAACAGCGCCTCTTCACGGGCCAGTCGACGGGTCATGTCGAACGAATCGGCGTCGGAGACCGCGATGATCTCGTCGGGCACCGAAGGGTCATAGGCCGACGGCCAGAAGTCTTCGCCGACACCTTCCACCAGGTACGGGCGGCCGGTCCCGCCCGAGTACACCGAGCCCTCCGGATCGGCGCCGATGATCTTCACCTTCCCGTCCGATACCTCTTTGAGGTAGCGGCCGGTGCCCGTGATGGTGCCGCCGGTGCCGACGCCCGCCACGAAGTGCGTGACCGTGCCGTCGGTGTCGGCCCAGATCTCCGGACCCGTCGTCTCGTAGTGGCTTTCCGGACCCATCGGGTTGGAGTACTGGTCGGGCTTCCAGGCGCCGTCGATCTCCTCGACGAGACGGTTGGAGACGCTGTAGTAGCTGTCCGGGTGGTCCGGTGGCACCGCCGTCGGGCACACCACGACCTCGGCACCGTAGGCGCGCAACACATTCTGCTTGTCCTCGCTGACCTTGTCGGGGCAGACGAAGATGCACTTGTAACCGCGCGTCTGGGCCACGAGCGCCAGACCGACTCCGGTGTTGCCGGACGTCGGTTCGACGATCGTGCCGCCCGGCTTGAGCTCACCGCTGGCCTCGGCGGCGTCGATCATCTTGGCCGCGATGCGGTCCTTTGAGCTGCCACCGGGGTTCAGGTACTCGATCTTGGCCAGGACCACCCCCGAGCCTTCGGGGACAACTGAGTTCAGCTGGACCAGCGGGGTGTTGCCGATGAGCTCACTGATGTGCCTGGCGATGCGCATGCGTCAATGGTCTCAGGCCCGCAGAAACCTCACCAGGTGGCCTCTCGAATGTATTCGCCGATCTGGCGCAACGAGCGCTTGGCTTCGGACACCAGAGGCGACGCGAGCTGGAAGACATGCATCTGACCGGGCCAGATCCGGAGCTCGACGGGAACCCCGGCGGCGGCCAGCATGTGCGCGGCCTTTCGCGCATCGCTGAGCAGAACCTCCGAGCCCGACGCGTGGATCAGCGTGCGGGGCAGACCGGACTCGACATGATCGAGCGGCTCGTAGACCTGCTCGCCCTTGCGCTTGGCCGCGGCCTCGATGAGTTCGACGAGGGCATCGAAGGCCTTGGCCGGGAACATCGCGTCGGTGTGCATGTTCGGGTGGTTGGCCCGCGACTCGTTGTCGATCTCGAACAGCGGCGACATCGTCACCAACGCGGCAGGCATCTCGCCCTCTTCGACCAGGCGCTCGGCCAGCGCCAGCGACAGGTAGCCGCCCGCTGAGTCGCCGGCCAGCACGATCTGGTCCGGCTCGTAGCCGGTCAGCCGCAGCCAGCGGTAAGCGTCGTAACAGTCGTCGATCGCGGTGCCTACCGAGTGCTTGGGAACCATCCGGTAATCGACCACGAGCACCGGGCTGTCGGCATATCCCGACAGAGCCGTGACGATCCCCGAGTGCGTGTTGGCCCCGCAGGCCAGGAACGCACCGCCGTGCAGGTACAGGATGATGCTGCGTTTCCCGTCGGCGGGAAGCACACCGTCGGCGCGCACGAGCTGTGCCTTGCAGTTGGGCAGCGCGATGGTGGCCTTGATGGTCCCGGGCACCGGCCGGATCAGCCGGGCGGCGAAATTGACCAACCCGAACGGCCACGGCAGATGCGGTACGTGGCTACCAATTGCCAAGGTCGGCTTGATTGTCAGCATGGCCGCCAGCGAAACCAATCGGCCTGCCAGGCTCGGGCCGTCCTCGACCACCTCGACGGGTGCGCCGTCACTGACCGGAAACCTACGCCCGCGGTGGGCCCTAGCTGGGCTTATGCCAGCATGATGAGACCTGGATACCTTGCTCGGTGCAGTCATCGCCACCACTTCCTACGTCTTTGTAGTGCTAGGTGAGCTTCGTCACTCAGACAACCCGGGTAACTTAGCTTGACATCCGTAAACAGTTCAACAGTCAAATAAACTGAATTGATACCGGACTTGATACAGCACCGTGATCGCCACGCTGAGGCGCCACGCAGAGAACCCGTCTGATCCACTTAGACTGATCACGTGGGTTCAAGCCGAAGTGCTCCTCACGTGCGCGTCCCGCGCCGTTCGACCATCGCCCTCGCCGCTGCGGCGGGGTTGGCGTCTACTGGATCGGCCTATATCGGAGCACGCAACCTGCTGAATGGGCAGGCCGACAAGGCCCGCCAGGTCATACCCAAATCGTGGGACATCCCGCCCCGCGCCGACGGTGTGTATGTCCCCGGCGGCGGCCCGGTCGAGAAGTGGGAACGCGGAGTCCCCTTCGACGTGCACCTGATGATCTTCGGCGACTCCACGGCGACCGGATACGGCTGCCACGTCCCCGATGAGGTGCCGGGCGTCTTGATCGCGCGCGGCGTAGCCGAGCAGCTCAACAAGCGAGTCCGCTTGAGTACCAAGGCGATTGTCGGCGCCACGTCCAAGGGGTTGTCCGGCCAGATCGACGCCATGTTCGTGGCGGGGCCGCCACCGGATGCCGCGGTGATCATGATCGGCGCCAACGACATCACCAAACCCAACGGCATCGGGGCCTCGGCGCACCGGCTGGGCGCCGCGGTACGCCGGCTGCGCTCGGCGGGAGCCGTCGTCGTGGTCGGCACCTGCCCGGACTTCGGCGTGATCACCGCGATCCCGCAGCCGCTGCGCTGGTACGCCCGCACCCGCGGCCTGCGTCTGGCCCGCGCCCAGGCGGGGGTGGTACGGGCCGCAGGCGGCTTTCCCGTGCCGTTCTCCGATCTGCTGGCACCGGAGTTCTACAAGGCCCCTGACCTGCTGTTCTCCGAGGACATGTTCCATCCGTCGGCGGCAGGCTACGCACTGGCGGCCAAGCAGTTGCTACCCGCGCTGTGCACTGTTCTCGGCGAGTGGGACGGTGACGCGGCGCTGGAATCCGGGGCCGCCGACACCCGGACACTGCTGACCCGGCTGGGCGGGGTCAGCAGGCTGTGGCGCCGCTCAACCGGGGTGCCCGCACCCATCGTGGTGCACGCGGGCTAGTTTCAATCTGAGTTTTCTAAGCCATTCGATCAGCAGGAGCCGTCATGCCTGAAGCCGTCATCGTTGCCACTGCCCGCTCACCGATCGGCCGGGCCGTCAAGGGCTCGCTGGCCACCATGCGTCCCGACGACCTGGCCGCGCAGATGGTGCGCGCCGTGTTGGACAAGGTGCCGTCGCTGGATCCCAGGGACATCGACGACCTGATGATGGGCTGCGCCCAGCCCGCCGGTGAGGCCGGCTACAACATCGCCCGCGCCGTGGCCGTCGAGCTCGGCTACGACTTCCTGCCCGGCACAACCGTCAATCGGTACTGCTCGTCGTCACTGCAGACCACCCGGATGGCCTTCCACGCCATCAAGGCCGGCGAGGGCGACGTGTTCATCTCCGCGGGTGTCGAGACGGTGTCGCGCTTCGGCGTCGGCGCCGCCGACGGTGCCCCGAACAGCAAGAACGCGTTGTTCGAAGAGGCGCAGGCGCGCACGATCACGCAGGCCGAGGGCGACATCAAGTGGCATGACCCGCGCGAAGACGGCCTCATCCCGGACGTCTACATCGCCATGGGTCAGACCGCCGAGAACGTCGCCACCTACACCGGTATCAGCCGGGAGGACCAGGACCACTGGGGCGTGCGGTCGCAGAACCGCGCGGAAGAGGCCATCAAGAACGGGTTCTTCGAGCGCGAGATCGTCCCCGTGACGCTGCCCGACGGCACCGTGGTCTCCACCGACGACGGCCCGCGGGCCGGCACCACCTACGAGAAGATCAGCCAGCTCAAGCCGGTGTTCCGGCCCAACGGCACCATCACCGCGGGTAACGCGTGCCCGCTGAACGACGGCGCAGCCGCCGTCGTCATCATGAGCGACACCAAGGCCAAGGAGCTGGGCCTCACGCCGCTGGCCCGGATCGTGTCCACCGGGGTGTCCGGTCTGTCGCCGGAGATCATGGGCCTCGGCCCGATCGAGGCCATCAAGAAGGCCCTCGGCAAGGCGGGCAAGAAGATCTCCGATATCGACCTGGTCGAGATCAACGAGGCATTCGCGGTGCAGGTGCTCGGCTCGGCTCGGGAACTCGGCATCGACGAGGACAAGTTGAACGTCTCCGGCGGCGCGATCGCGCTGGGTCACCCGTTCGGCATGACCGGTGCCCGCATCACCGCCACGCTGCTGAACAACCTGTCCACCTACGACAAGACCTTCGGCGTCGAGTCCATGTGTGTCGGTGGCGGCCAGGGTATGGCGATGGTTGTGGAGCGCCTCTCCTAATTTCGTTCTCGCCGAGTCTGCGTACAGATCGCGAAATCGCGTGAAATCGCGATCTGTGCGCAGGCTCGCTGCACTCACGGCAGGGTGGCTTGCCTATCAGCGAGTGCGTCACGAACCCGCCGCAGAATCTCGGGCGGCCGGTCCTCTGCCACCACTCTGACGACGATCCAGCCCATCCGCTCCAGCTCGGCTGTGCGGCGGATGTCCTTCACGTACTGCATGCGATCACTGCGATGCTGGTCCCCGTCGTACTCCACCGCGATCATCCACTCGGCCCAACCCATGTCGAGGTAGGCGAACGGGTAGCCATTTGCCCCCAGCACCGGGATCTGGGTCTGCGGGCGCGGCAGCCCGTCGTCGATGAGGAGCAGACGCAGCCAGGTTTCCTTCGGGGACTGGGACCCTGCATCGAGCATCGGAAGCACCCTCTCGAGTTGGCGCAGTCCGCGGGCTCCACGATGCCGGGCAGCCACTTCTTCGACATCGCAAACCTTCAAACCCGTTGCCCTGGCGAGGGAATCGAGCCGAGCCACCGCACGACCGATCCCGGGTGTGCGGCCGATGTCGAAGGCGGTCCGCTCCGGTGTTGTCACGGGAAGTTCGTGGGCCTGTCCGATCTCGGTCGGCTGCAAGCGCATCGCGGATGTCCGCACGCCGCGCGGGCTCCTGGCATTGACCCAGATCAACTCGATCGGCGCGGACTCATCGACCCATTTCGCCCCGTGCAGGGCCGCCGCGGTAGTACCCGCCAGCACTCCCTGGCGGTGCGACCACAACCATGCTGCCCTGGCCCGGTCGACCAGCCCCGGGCTGAAGTCCCGGGCCACATAGACATCGGGCAGGACGGCACGGAAGTTCGCCCGCAACTGATGCTTGCGGATCAGACCGGCCCGCAACGCTTCTGAGCCGATGAACGGACTGTCGAAGATGCTCACGGTGTCGACGGTGCGAGGCGTCGCCGACAGCCACTGTTCACGAGAGCGCCGGCCAGCTTATGGCTGTGGATGAAATCGACTCTGTGTACAGGTCTTCGAGCCTGCGCTCAGAGCGTGTTTGCGCGCAATTTCACGCCCTCAGCGCAGACTCGGCACTCCCAACGCAGACTCGGCACGCTCTGAGCGCACCGTCGGCGCAAAATCCAAAAGAAAAAGGCGCCCGCAATCGCGGACGCCTTTCTCGGGGCAGGGTTGCTAGTCGTTGTTGAAGTACGACAGCAACCGCAGGATCTCGATGTACAGCCAGACCAGGGTGACGGTCAGGCCCAGGGCGATGCCCCACGCGGCCTTCTCCGGCGCGCCGGCACGGACCATCTGGTCGGCAGCGTCGAAGTCGATCAGGAAGCTGAACGCCGCCAGGCCGATGCACAGCAGCGAGAAGCCGATAGCGAGCATGCCGCCGTCACGCAAGCCCAGGCCTGCACCGCCGCCGACGCCGAAGATCGCCAGGACGAAGTTGAGCAACATCAGCGCCAGGACGCCGAACATTCCGGCGACGATCATGCGGGTGAACTTCGGTGTCACGCGGATGGCACCGGTCTTGTAGACGACCAGCATGCCGAAGAACACGCCCATGGTGCCGACGATCGCCTGCGCGATCATGCCGACGCCGCCGACCGAGGCGATGTTGGCGATGATGAACGAAATGGCACCGAGGAACAGGCCCTCCAGCGCGGCGTAGCTCAGCACGATGGCGGGGCTGTCCTGCTTGCGACCGAACGTCGCAACGAGGACGAGCGCCAATCCACCGAGCCCACCCACGAGGGCGAACGGCGTCGCCAGTGCGAGGTTGCCGGCCACCAGCACGTAGGAGATGACGCCGACGACCGAAAGCACAGCGAGGGTGATGCCGGTCTTGGTGACGACGTCATCGATGGTCAGCGGCCGGGAAACACCGGTCTGCGGCTGCTCCAGGTACTCCTGCGCGTAGGGCTGCGCATGCACCTGCTGTGCACCGTAGCCTGCGGCTCCGGTACCGAATTGTGCGTATCCGCCCTGCTGTTTCGGCAGGCTGCGGAATACCGGGTTGCTGGATTCGCGCACCGTCGGGTTCCTCTCCTATGAAGATGTTCGCTTACGAACTACTAGCTCAACGATCGATGTTCCTGGCGGGTTCCCGTGGAGGCCAAAAGACTCCCAGGAAACTTCCAGGTTTGATCTTGAGGCAAACCCTACCCGTAGCGCACCGTCCCCGGGGGGCCGAACTAGATTGCAACTCGTGACCGAAAACGAGGACGTCCTAGTAAGTGTCCGCAACGGCGTCGGCATCCTCACGCTGAACCGGCCCAAGGCGATCAACTCGCTCAACGATGCGATGGTCGCCGGCATGTCCGAGGCGCTGCACGCCTGGGAGGACGACGAGGCAGTTCATACCGTGCTGCTGACCGGTTCCGGCGAACGCGGCCTGTGCGCGGGCGGCGACGTGGTGGCGCTCTATCACAGCGCCCGGGAGGGCGGCGCCGACGCACGCCGGTTCTGGTACGACGAATACCTGCTCAATGCCTACATCGGCAGCTATCCCAAGCCATACGTGGCCTTGATGGACGGCATCGTGATGGGCGGCGGCGTTGGCGTCGCGTCCCATGGCAGCGTCCGCATCGCCACCGACACCACGAAGATGGCGATGCCCGAGGTCGGCATCGGCTTCATCCCCGACGTCGGTGGCACCTATCTCCTGTCACGGGCTCCCGGTGCGCTGGGATTGCACGCCGCGCTCACCGGTGCACCGTTCTCCGGGGCCGACGCGATCGCCATGGGTTTCGCCGATCACTACGTGCCCCATGACAAGCTGGCCGCCTTCGCCGAGTCCGTCATCGCCGACGGCATCCAGAACGCCCTGGCCACCTACGCCATCGAACCGCCCGCCAGCCCACTGCTGGAACAGCGCGGCTGGATCGACGAGTGCTACGCCGGAGACACCGTGGCCGACATCCTCGCCGCGCTGGGCGGCCATGACGCACCCGCCGCCCGCGATGCCGCGAAGCTCATCGCCACCCGCTCCCCCATCGCCCTGGCCGTCACGCTGGAAGCGGTGCGCCGGGCGGCCAAGCTGGAGACACTGGAGGACGTGCTGCGCCAGGAATACCGGACCTCGTGCGCGTCGGTGAAATCCCATGATTTCGTCGAGGGCATCCGGGCCCAGCTCGTCGACAAAGACCGCAACCCGCAGTGGTCCCCCGCCTCGATCGCAGCGGTCACCCCCGCCGATGTCGAGGCGTACTTCGTTCCGGCAGACCCCGACCTGACCTTCCAGGAGGAGAACAAATGAGTGAGTTCGAGACCATCCTCGTGACCCGCGTCGAGCGGGTCGCCACCATCACGCTGAACCGGCCCAAGGCGCTCAACGCGCTCAACACCCAGGTCATGACCGAAGTGACCACCGCCGCAGCCGAACTCGACCGTGACCCGAGCGTCGGCGCCATCATCGTCACCGGCAACGAGAAGGCCTTCGCCGCCGGGGCCGACATCAAGGAGATGGCCGAGCTGTCGTTCGCCGACGTGTACTCGGCCGACTTCTTCGAGCTGTGGTCGAAGTTCGCCGCCACCCGCACCCCGACCATCGCCGCGGTCGCCGGGTACGCGCTGGGCGGCGGCTGCGAGCTGGCGATGATGTGCGACATCCTGATCGCCGCGGATTCGGCCAAGTTCGGTCAGCCCGAGATCAAGCTGGGTGTACTGCCGGGCATGGGCGGTTCGCAGCGGCTGACGCGGGCGATCGGCAAGGCCAAGGCGATGGATCTGATCCTCACCGGCCGCACCATCGACGCCGTGGAAGCCGAGCGCGCCGGCCTGGTTTCGCGCCTGGTGCCCGCGGATTCACTGATCGACGAGGCACTTGCCGTGGCCGAGACCATCGCCGGGATGTCGCTGTCGGCATCCCGGATGGCCAAGGAAGCGGTCAACCGCGCCTTCGAGTCCACCCTGGCCGAGGGATTGCTCTACGAGCGCAGGCTGTTCCACTCGGCGTTCGCCACTGCCGATCAGAAGGAAGGCATGGCGGCGTTCTCGGAGAAGCGCGCCGCAAACTTCACCCATCGCTAAAGTCGACGGGTGACCGAGACCGCCGAACCCGAGGCCGACGCACCCGAAGTCCAGTCAGGTGACGCAGACAAACCTGTCTGGTGGGCGCGTCATTACACGTTCTTCGGGACGGCGCTCGGTCTGGTCTTCGTCTGGTTCTCGCTGACGCCGTCGCTGCTGCCCCGCGGCCCGCTGTTCCAGGGCCTGGTCAGCGGCGCGGCGGGTGCGACCGGTTATGGGCTGGGCGTGTTCGGGGTGTGGCTGGTGCGCTACATGCGTTCGGCGGAAACCAGTCCGCGGGCACCGAAGTGGGCCTGGCTGTCCCTGCTGGCCGTCGGCATCGTCGGCCAGGTCCTGATGATCGTCTACTTCCACGTCTGGCAGGACGAGATCCGCGACTTCATGGGTGTGCCCCGGCTGAAGTTCTGGGATCACCCGTTGACGGCGGTGCTGTCGATCGTGGTGTTGTTCGCATTCGTCGAGCTGGGCCAGCTGATCGGCAGGCTGGTGCGGTTCCTGGATCGCAAGCTGGATCGCTTTCTGCCGCCACGGGTTTCGGCCGTTGTGGTGGTGGCGTTGCTGCTGGCGCTCAGCATCGCGTTGCTGAACGGTGTGGTGGTCCGGGTGGCGATGGACACCATCAACCGGACATTCGCGGCCGTCAACGACGAGAACGATCCCGACTTCCCCGCCCCGATGTCACCCCTACGCTCAGGCGGCCCGCAGTCGCTTGCCAGCTGGGAATCGCTGGGCCATCAGGGTCGAGTTTTCGTCTCGGCCGGCCCTACCGTGCAACAACTTTCGCGGTTCAGCGGCAAACCAGCGGTCGAACCGATCCGGGCCTACGCCGGCCTGCATTCCGCTGACGGCATCAAGGCCACGGCGGCGTTGGCCGCCGAGGAACTACAGCGCACCGGCGGCCTGAACCGCGCAGTGATCGCAGTGGCCACCACGACGGGCACAGGCTGGATCAACGAGGCCGAGGCCTCGGCGCTGGAGTACATGTACAACGGCAACACCGCGATCGTCTCGATGCAGTACTCGTTCCTGCCGAGCTGGCTGTCGTTCCTGGTCGACCAGGAGAACGCGCGCCAGGCCGGACAGGCGCTGTTCGAGGCCGTCGACGCGTTGGTCCGTGCGATGCCCGAGGACAAGCGGCCCAAGCTGGTGGTGTTCGGGGAAAGCCTGGGATCGTTCGGCGGCGAGGCACCGTTCCTGTCGCTGAACAATCTGGTCGCCCGCACCGACGGCGCGCTGTTCTCGGGCCCGACGTTCAAGAACACCATCTGGACGACGCTGACCCGCGATCGCGACGCCGGTTCACCAGAGTGGCTGCCCATCTACGACAACGGTGAGAACGTCCGATTCGTCGCGAAAGACGAGAATCTGAACCGGCCCGACGCGCCTTGGTCCCACCCCCGCGCGGTGTATCTGCAGCACGCGTCCGACCCGATCTCCTGGTGGACGCCCGACCTGCTGTTCGCCAAGCCGGACTGGCTGCGGGAACCCCGTGGGTATGACGTGTCCCGCCGCATGGAGTGGATTCCGGTGGTGACGTTCCTTCAGGTGTCAGCCGACATGGCAGTGGCCGTGGACGTTCCCGACGGGCACGGCCACGTCTATGTGCAGAACGTGGCCGATGCGTGGGCCGCGGTGCTGCAGCCGCCGGGGTGGACACCGGAGATGACCGCAAAGCTGCGCCCGATGCTGAGCAGCAACGAGAACGCCTGAGCGCCGGCGGCGGTTTACACCTGGCCGGCGGCGACCAACGCGTGATAGCCGCCGACGACATCGGTGGACCGGTGCAGACCGAGGTCGACCAGCGAGGCGGCGGCCAGGCTTGAGGTGTACCCCTCCGAGCACAGGATCACCCAGTAGACGTCGTCGTCGACGGCCTGCGGGATCCGCGCGTCACTGGTGGGATCGCAGCGCCACTCCAGCACGTTGCGTTCGATGACCAGTGCACCGGGCACCGACCCTTCGGCGGCACGCTGGGCGGCGGGGCGGATGTCGACCAGCACGGCACCGGAATTCAGCGCCTCGGGCAGCTCTGACGCGGACAGCCGGTGCAGCCGGGTGCGGGCCTGCTCCAGCACGGTGTCGATGCGGCTCATCGCTATCCCTCCGGCGCGTCGGTGAGTTCGGTGCGGTTGCGGCGCAAGGTGTTCTGCGGTGTCACCTCGTAATAGGACATCGCGGTCAACGGCGGCGAGTACGCATGAACGCTCAGCGTCGGACCCGAGATGGCCGCAGGCGCATGCACCACGTCATGCACCCACCCCAAAGGGAATGCCGCCTGGTCGCCTGCCGTGAAGCGTCGCTTCCGTAAAAGCTCGCCGTCCCAACGAGTTTCGCGCAGTGCGCCGGACACCACGGTCAGCGCACCCAAGGATCCGCCGTGGTCGTGCAGTTCGGTCGACTTGTCGGGCACCCAGCTGATCAGCCAGACCTCGATCTCGTCGTCACCGGACAACCGCGTGTACCAGCGGTCATCCTTGGGCAGTCTCCGCAACAGCCGGTCGTAGCGGCCGGACAGCACTTCGTCGGCGGCATGGTCGGTGGCGTGCAGCAGGTCGGGCAATCGCAGCCGCGTGGGCGCGGAGACAGCAGGAACGGGCGCGAGCGTGGACAGCATGAAGGGAACTCCAAGGATGGCGGCGGAACAGGGCAGACGGGCGCGCTAGCAAGCCCGACAACACTCCTGGAATCCGGTCCCTTCCGTCACGGCCGCCAGTGTTGCATAGATTGGCGGCATGCGCCGTTACACGTGGACCACCCGCCTGACCGCCGGAGCCGCCGCAGCGGCCGGCCTGAGCCTGCTGATCGGATGCTCGACGGACGCTGGCAAGGACCAGTCCGGGGCATCCACGGCACCTTCCCCACAGGCGACGACGACCGCCGAGGCGGCGACGCCGACGGCCAAGCCCGGTGAGGTTGCGACGTCGCCCGGCGGGGTCACGACGGCCGTCGGCGCCGACGCGCAGTCCACCGAGGAGGAGTACTTCCAGGCCTGTCATGCCGCGAAGCTCTGGATGCAGGCCAAGGGCGGGGATCTCAAGGCGCAGATCGAGCCGTATCTGGCGAGCGTGCAGGCCCCCGATGCGGCACCGGGGCCGGGCACGTACAACGTGGCGTGGGGCCAGCTCGAGCCGGGGCGTCAGGCTGCGGTCATCGTCGCCGCGCGGGCAGCGGCCGACGAGCTCTGCAGCTAGTTCGAATCACGCTGCGGCGAATCCCCCGATTTACCGGTCTGAGCGGCCACCCAGGCGCGGCCCCGCTCGACGGCCACGTCGAGGGCGCCGAAGATCCGATCCGACGCCGGCACGACACCGTCGTCGCCCAGCAGGTCATCGAGTCCACCGCGCCGCAGCACCTCCGCGGTGCCGGGGTTGACCCCGGAGATGATCAACCGGCCGTTGTTGGCCGTCAGCTGGCCGGCCCATCGGCGCAGCGCCTTGATCGTCACCGACGACGGCACGTCGGGCAGCGCCCGCAGGCTGAGCACCACGACGGCATTGGTGGTGCCGTCGGCGCGCGGCCATGTCTCGTCGATCCGGGCCACCTCGGCGAACAGTCCCACCCCGGCGTAGTGCAGCACGGTGACGTCGTTGCTGGTGCACCGCTCGGGCACGGGAGCCTGCTGCCAGCCGCCGTCCGGTGCCGGTGTCAGCGCGACCAGTTGCGCGGTCTCGGCCACCTTGGCGCAGTAGAGGACCAGCGAGGTGATCACGCCGATGACGATCGCGGTGTGCAGCGGTAGTTGCGTGGTGGCGGCGAAGGTGACCAGCATCGCCACCGCCGACAACGGCGCGACCCGCAGCACCAGCTTGATGTCGGGCAACCGGCCGACGATGAGTTCGGCTCCGATCACCAGGATCAGCCCGCCGATCACGGGCATCGGGATGATCTCCGCGGCCGAGCCGGCGACGAGCACCAGCAGGGCAAGCCAGATCCCGGCGAAGATGCCTGCCCACCGGGTCTGGGCACCCGCCGACGTCGCCACCCCGGTGCGTGACAGCGAGCCACCGGCCGGCAGCGCACCGAACAGTCCGCCCGCCACATTCGCCGCGCCCTGCGCCAGGAAGTCTCCGTTCATGTTGGTGCGGCTGCCGTCCGGGTTCGGTACGGCGGCAGAGATTCCCGCGGCCTGAGCCAGCGCGACGAGTGCCACGGCCACGCCGCCGACGATCAGCTCGGGCATCGCCGCGAAATTCGGAACCGTCACCGGCGGAAGCGCATTCGCGATCGACGCGATGTCGCCGACGGTTTCGACGTCGATCCCCAACGCCGCGGTCGCCGAAGTAACCACGACGAGCGCCAGCAGCGTCGCGAACGATTCGAGCGGCTTGATGAAGTGGAACACCGCCCACACCGCGACCGTGCCCAGCGCCACCGCGACGGCGGCCGGATGCCACAGTCCGATGTGCGCCAGCGAGTCGATGAACTTGCCAATGGTGTTGCCGCTCTGCGGTTTGTAACCGGTGGCGTCGCCGAGGACGCCGGCCACGATCTGCAGGGCGATCCCGGTGGAGAAGCCGGTCATCACGGCGTTGGAGACGAAGTTCATGATCGAGCCGAACCGCAGCAGACCGAACAGCAGCATCACTGCGCCGACGACGAGGGCCAGCGCGGCCACGTTGGCCGGATCCTGCGGATCCAGCCCGGCCTCCTTGAGCACGCTGCGCGACGTCAGCGCGATCGCACTCGTCAACGTCGTCACCATCAGTACCGTGCGGGCGAACAGTGACCCGATGATGCCGGGCATGATGCCGGCGTAGATGCCGGTGACGGGGTTGAACCCGCCGATGCTGGCGTAGGCCATGCCCTCGGGTATGGAGAACAGACCCGTGACCAGTCCTGCGATGACATCACGGGGCTTGGGACGGCCCAGTTTCCGAGCGAATGTTGGCGCACCCACGGGCCAACCCTGTCACGAACAAGGCCGTCTGCGGCGGTACTTCACCGGTTGCACCACAATGGACGTATGCGTGTTGCTCTGGCCCTCGGCAGTGGTGGAGCTCGCGGCTACGCGCACATCGGGGTGATCAACGAGCTGCAGGACCGTGGCTACGAGGTCGTCGGCGTGTCCGGGTCATCGATGGGCGCGCTGGTCGGCGGTCTGCACGCAGCGGGCAAGCTCGACGAGTTCGCCGACTGGGCACGAACTTTGACTCAGCGGGCGGTGTTGCGGCTGCTGGACCCGTCGATCACGGCGGCCGGGATTCTGCGCGCCGAGAAGATTCTCGACGCGGTCCGCGACATCATCGGCGACGCCACGATCGAAGGACTGCCGATCCCCTACACCGCGGTCGCGACCGACCTGATCGCCGGTAAATCGGTGTGGCTGCAACGCGGCCCGCTGGATTCCGCGATCCGGGCGTCGATCGCCATCCCCGGAGTGATCGCGCCACACGTGCTCAACGGCCGGCTGCTCGGCGACGGCGGCATCCTCGACCCGCTGCCCATGGCGCCGATCGCCGCGGTCAACGCTGACCTCACCATCGCGGTCAGCCTGTCCGGCGGCGATCCGGGCACCGCGCCCACCCCCGAGGACCCGGAACGGCGCCCCACCACCGAATGGCTCAACCGCATGATGCGCAGCACCTCGGCCGTGCTGGACACGGCGTCGGTGCGGGCCATGCTGGACCGGCCCACCGCCCGGGCCGTGCTGAGCCGGTTCGGGGCGTCGATCCCGCCCGAGGACAGTTCCGAACCGGTCGACGACGAGGGCGCCGACGGTCCGGTCGACGATCCCGACGCACCCGAGGTACCCGAGCCGGCCGATGTGCCGAAGCTGGGCAGCTTCGAGGTGATGAACCGCACCATCGACATCGCCCAGGCCGCGCTGGCTCGGCACACACTCGCCGCCTATCCGCCCGACCTGCTGATCGAGGTACCGCGCACGGCATGCCGGAGCCTGGAATTCCACCGCGCCGCAGAGGTCATCGAGGTGGGGCGGGAGCTGACCGCCCGGGCGCTCGACGGCTGAATCAGCCCTTCAGGAAAGCGGCGACCTCAGCGGCGACCCGCCGGCCCTGAGCACGCCCGGCGTGCGCCGACGGCACCCGGCAGTCCGGGTCGAGCGGGTTCTCGCCGAAGGCCGCCAGGGCCTCGTCGTCGGCGAAGATCCCCAGCGATCGTCCGTCGAAGCCATCGACCTCCTGCGCTGCGCCGCTGCCGAACGGCGATGGTGCCGAGCGGCCCTGCGGCACCAGCGCCACCACGGTGTCGCAATCGGCCGCCAGTGCCATGTTGACCGTGCTGCCGATGCCGCCGTCCATGAACCGGCGGCCACCGATCGTCACGACCGGCCACACCGCGGGCACCGCACAACTGGCGGTGACGGCGTCGACCAGCGATACCCCGGCGTCGCGGTCCAGCGTCACCAGCTCGCCGGTGTCGATGTCGACGGCCGAGATCCGCAGCACCCGGTCCGGCCAGTCATGCGATGGCAGCCGCGCTTCGATGACCTTGCGCCGGACTGCCGGGTCGACCGTGGCGGTGTCGAGCGCCACGGCACCGATCTGCTGCAGCTTCTGCGCCTTGGTGGTGTTGGGCGTCAGGACGGCTTTCACGAACAGGTCGGTGACGGTGTCGATGCTTATCGCGGGATCCAGCTCGGCCGATTCGGCACCGATCTGGCGCTCGAACAGCTCCGCCAGAGGCGCGCCGCTGCCGAGCTGCGCGGACACTGTCGAACCTGCCGACGTGCCCACCAGCACATCGACGGCGAGCAGCGCATCGGCGGCTTCGGGAGATTCGTCGGCGATGCCCTGCAGGATGCCGGTCTCCCAGGCGATCCCTGCGATACCGCCACCGGCGAGCACCAGTGCACGTTTGGAAGTCACGAAGGTCGAGTGTGCCAGGGCCCCGAATGTCACAGCTAAGCGTGCTGCGACGCCGCCGCCTGCGCGGACAGGTCGTCGCGGTGCAGGAGGTGGCGAGGCGGCTCCGGAAACGCGACCCGGGTGTCGATCCGCAGATCCGCGTCGACGTGCACCAATTCGCCGGGGGCGATGAGCCGCCAGTCCTCGCCGTCCATCTGCTCGCTGGCGAACAGCACCGACGGCTGCGACGTCAGGTGCTCGGATTCGGCCCGGATCCGGGCGCTGCGCAGGCGCAGGCGCCGCTGATCGGGGTGCCTGCGGTCGAGCACATACAGCTCGTGGGTGTCCGGGTAGCGCAGGGCCCACATGTCGGTGGCGGTGCTGAGCAGGAGATTGACGGCGTAGATCGGCACGTTGCCGGCCAGCCAGCCGATGGCGTCGACAATGGCTGCGCCGACGTCGCCGCCATGTGCCCGGACGGCCGCGGTGATGAGGGCGAAGACACGCTCGGAGTCGGTCTGGCCCCCGACGAGGTCCGCCACCCCGAGTTCGCGGATCCGCTCGTCGAGCGCGCCCAGACCTTCGACGACACCGTTGTGCGCGAAGATCCGGTCATCCTGGAGAAAGGGATGGGTGTTCGCCACATCGAGCGCCCCGGTCGAGGCGTAGCGGACGTGCGCGACGAAGGTCGTCGCGGTGACATCGTGTGCCTCCGTGGCGAATTCGGAATCCTGCCATGCTGCCACGGGTTCCTTGTGCAGCACGGCGACGCCGTCGGCACCGAACACGCCCAGGCCGGTGCCATCGGGGTTACGCCTGCTCTGCTCGGCGAGATTGTCGGGCGCATCCAGCAGCCAGAAGGTCGCCGGTACCAGCCGGCGACCGGCGTGCAGACCGAACAATCGGCACATGACCTCAGCCCACCCGATGAAGTGCCATGATTTCCGATAGTAGCCGGGCGAGAGAAGGAGCCACCATGACATCCGACCTCGGGCCTACCATGCGGGCGGAGCGCTTCTACGCCGACACCAAACGAGTTGTGGTGGAGGATGTTCCGATTCCCGAGCCAGGCCCGGGCGAGGTTCTGGTGAAGGTGGCGTTCTGCGGGATCTGTCATTCCGATCTGAGCCTGATCAACGGGACCTTCCCGGCGCAGGCCCCGGTGGTCACGCAGGGCCATGAGGCGTCAGGCACCATTGCCAGGCTCGGCCCGGACGTCACGGGCTGGGCCGAAGGCGACCGTGTCATCGTCGCCGCCGGCCGGCCCTGCATGGAATGCCCCAATTGCGGTCGCGGCGATATCGCCAACTGCATGCGAATCCGGTTGATGGCCTTCGCCTATGACGGGGCGTGGGCCGAATACACGCTGGCTCAGGCGGTCGGGCTCACGCGCGTGCCGGACAACGTGCCGTTGGAGCAGGCCGCGATCCTCGCCGATGCGGTGTCGACCCCGTACGGAGCGGTGGTGCGCACCGGCAAGGTCGGTATCGGCGAGTCGGTCGGCGTGTGGGGCCTGGGTGGGGTCGGCACCCACATCGCACAGCTGGCCCGGCTGGTGGGGGCGGTGCCGGTGGTGGCCGTCGACATCAAACCCGAGGTGCTGGAGCGGGCCCTGGAACTCGGCGCCGACTATGCGTTCGACGCAGGCGACGAGCGGCTCGGCGAGAAGATCGCCGAGGTCACCGGGGGCCGCGGGTTGGACGTGGCGTTCGACGCGGTGGGCCTCAAGTCGACGTTCGAGCAGGCGCTGGGTCAGCTGACGGTCGGCGGGCGGTTGGTCGCGGTCGGGATGAGTGCCCAGGAACCCACGATCGGACCGACGTCGATGTTCGGCCTGACCCAGAAGCAGGTGCTGGGTCACCTGGGATACCAGAACGTCGACATCTCCACCTTGGCGACGCTGGTGTCTCTGGGCAGGCTGGACCTGTCCCGTTCGATCAGCGAGATCGTGTCCCTGGAGGACATCGCACTGGGCATCGACAAGCTGGAGCGCCAGGAGGGCAATCCGATCCGAATCCTGGTGCGACCCTGAGCGTTACCGCAGTTTTGGAGCGGCCTTACCGCTGATCAGCGGCAGGTCGGGGTAGGTCACCACACCGGGTGCCGCGGCGCAGACCGCGGGGACCGAGTTGACGCAGTGCGCCGCGGTGGCGACGACGCCAGACTCCGGGCCCTCCTCACCGGCCTCGGACTGGAAGCCCTTGATGATGACGGTGAAGTCCGGGTTACCGCGGACCTCCATCTCGTAACGCTGCCCGGCGGGGCCGAAAGTCCATGCGGGGTCGAGGTTTTCCTCGCCCATCAGCCAGTTCACCGTGACCCGCACGACGGGTTCGCCGTCGACGAGGGCCTCCCAGTGGAACTTGCGGCCGGCGACCTGGCCGGGTTCGATCACGCCGATCGGCGAGTCGATGGGCGCGGTGGCCACGGCGATCTCCTGGGTGGCGCGGATCCGCGGGTCGATCTTGAATCCGACGTGATCGACGACCATCTTGACGGCCTGGATGAAACCGCCGTCGAGCATCTTCTGCATCGGTCCGCTCAGCGCGGTGTCGGGGGTGCCGCCGAAGCCCATGACATGGCGCACAACGTCGGGTGCGTCATAGGTGCGCAGGTCGGAAAATTCCTCGGCGCGAACAAAGTTCACCCCGGTGGCCATCGCGGAGAGCACCAGCGGGAACTTCTCGCTGATCCCGCCGGGCGCGATGCCGGTGCCGTGCAGCGTGGCGTTGCCTTCCAGCGCGGCGGCCCGCATCGGCGCGGCCTGCTTCTCGCTCGGGTACAACCAGCCGACGGGGGTGATCACGTTCTTGCCCGAGCGCAGCAACGCCGCGACCTCGTCGGGGTTGGGGATGAGCGGCGAGTAGATCACCGCGTCGGCGTCCAGCGCCAGGATCTCTTCAGCACTGTTGGTGGCGGTGACACCGAGCGGTTCGGCACCGATGATCTCGCCGACGTCTTTGCCGTTCTTGGCGTCCGAGTGCACCCAGCAGCCGACCAGCTCCAGGTCAGGATGTTCGAGCACACCGTTGATCGCGGCCACGCCGACCCCACCGGTTGCCCATTGCACGACGCGTAACGCCACAGACCCTCCTCGGCAGAACTAGAACACGTTCTACTTCAGGTCTACACCACCGTCGTCGTCAGCGGAAGTACGATCGATCAGTTGGCCTGACCTGTTTCACAAGCCGGGTCGCAGACCAAAGTGGTACGGGTCGCATCGAGCACGGGCGCGATCAGCGTGAACTCGCTGTAGTCGTCCTCACCCTCGGGGGACCCACGAAGAATCCCGACGGCGGCGACCTCGTCATTCCCGAGCTTCACATACGCCGGCGAACCCGAATCGCCCTCGGCGGAGTAGACGTCCGCCTGCACTCGCGTGCCGGTCACCACTTCGACCTTTCCGCACGTCTCACCGGAGACAAAGCCGAACTTGCAGAGGGTCACGTTGTTGTTCAACAGATAGTGATGATCGAGAACCTTGGTCACCCTGTACACGCCCGCGATCCGCGCGTTCGGCGAGACATCTTCTGCCAGATCAGGATCGACGGCGATCACCGCGAAGTCCGCCCAATCATCCTTACCGGTCTGCACGACCTTGCTCGGTTCGGCCCCGGTCTGACTGGTTGTGAACTCTCCCAATTCGACGTGGGTGTCCGGATCAGTTGCTCGGGTGAAGTACGGGCGATCACCGAATCCCTCTTTGCGACAGTGGCCGGCGGTGAACGCGATCGCGGTATCGGTCGCATCGCGGCCGAGAAACGCCAACGTGCACTCGTGGGAGTCGACTTCATCGGTGGTGGCATCGACGCTGTCGGTGGCAATTGCGGTGCCCGGCACGAAGTCGTCGAAGGACAGCCAGTCGTTGTTCGTCCCGGTAGCGACTGGAGTCATGTTGGGCTGATCTGCCGGCACCGTCGGATTGGGCCACAAGATCAGGACCACGAACGCCACCACGATGACGACGACGAGCCCCACAACGGTCAACAGGATGCGGCGAAACGCCCGGCGGGGCGGATTGACCGGTGCCGCCGGTGGATAAGCCGTGGACCCATCCGGATCGAAAACGTCGCTCATGCCAGGCCGACCAAGCAGAGATCGGCTCCGGCGATGTCTCTCGTTGTCATATCGACTCCCGTTGGATGGATCAACGGTCGTCACCGTATCCCACGAACCGGTTCGGGACTGAGTTGCTGAGGAGCAATTTCGGCGTTGCCTCGGCGAACTCTTCATCCGCCGAGCACGTCCCCGAAATGCCTAGACTGCGGCGATTGCCGATGCCTTCGGTATCGAAATGTACTGATATCCAACGTGTAAGAGATGGACCGTCCCCGCACCGGCCGTTTATTGAAACCCTGTGAATTTTCTGGAAGCATCTTGTACGTTCGCCAGGTACTGTCCACTCGGTTTGCTCGGGACGGTCCCGACCTCGAGTGGGAGGAAATCTCTGTGCTGAAGAGGATTGCTGTCGCCGGCGCATTGGCAATGGGCGCCGCGTTGGCCAACACGACAGGCGTCGCCCACGCCGACGACATACTGGTGGTGGGTTACGACGGCGTGGAGGAGTTCTACTACACCGAAGCGGAGTGCCGAGAAGACGGGCCGACCGTTCATCTGCAGATCAACGACCACTCATACCCGTACTGGTACTGCCGGATCGGTGATGACCGCGGTGACACCGAGCACTGGTACCTCTGGAATTCCGACAATCCCAACTAGTTCGGTGCGGGCGCGGCCGAGGGGTCCGCGGCCGGAACACCGACGAGGCGGCGCCGCAGCGCGGGACTCTGGCGGCGAAAGCGAGGAGCACGCATGGATTTTGGTGGTCGGGTTCTGATCGGCACTGCCGCAGCGGGTGCGATCCTCGGCGGATCGCTTGCGCTACCGGGTATCGCCGCAGCTGACGAGATCCTGCCGACGGGGGCGGGCGGGGTCACCTACATCCGTACCGAGTCGGGACGGACATTGTGCGGCATCCAAGGAGACGCGGTGAACTGCACGGTGCAGTTCGTGAACCCGCCGCTGACGGCATCGGGTGACGTCGCCAATTCGGTGACGCTCGACCAGAACGGGAAATTCACGTATCTGGCTGCCGACCTCGGCGTGACGGACCCGCTCCACACCATCCGTTACGACCAGACCTACATCGCCAACGGTTGGGCGGTTGAGGCGTTCAGCGACGGCACGCGGTTCACCAACAACCGCAGCAACGAGGGATTCTGGGTCAGCGTCACCGATGTCAACGCCCTCGGCCAGATGTGATTCTTCGCGAAATCCGCTGAAGGGCAACGGCTATCCTCCCAGTATGAGACGAAGTCCGCCATCACCGCCGGAGTGTTGGTAATGGGAGACGCGCGCTGGAATGTGACCGGCGGACCGCCCAAGGAGAACCGCCGCCGAGGATTCCGCACCTGGTTTGTCGCAGCCTTGGGTGCCGCCCCCTTCCTCGAACACCCAGACTGGGACGTCCACGCCCCGCACCGAATCACACTGTGTGCGAGCATCGGATCGTTGCGGCCCTCGCAGGGAGATGCCCCCACGCTGGTGCCGCTGAATCGGGCCGATCTGTGGGTATTGCCTACGACGGAGCGTCCAGCCGCCGGCACATACGGACCGGTCATCGAGCATTGCGAAATCGCCCTACCAACAACATTGTTCGCTGGGCCAGACCTACCGATCGTACGGCCTCGTCATCCGTTCACGCTCCAGCTCATCGAGCGAATGCGACAACTCGCACCACGAACCGACGGGACCGCGCAGCTGCTCGCCGCGGCGCTCAACGAATCGATGCGGTTGCATCTCATCGATTCGTTCACAGAGCGAGGCACTCCCAGCGTTCGTAGCGATCGCCTACTCGGCGAGGACGAGCAAGCACGGTTGGTCGACTACATCGACGGGGGCAGCGTCGAGTTGGGGAGTACCGTTGCGGCCCTGGCTGATCAGGTCGACATGACGGTCGACACGTTCAAAAAGGCATTCGCCGCGACGTTTCACACCACTCCACGCCAGTTCGTGCTCGACCGGCGGATTGCGATGGCGAGGGCACTGCTCGCCGACCCCAGCTACTCGATCGCCGACATCAGTGCCCGCCTGGGGTTCTCGAGCACCAGTCATTTCACGACGGTGTTCAAGAAGCGCGTCGGCGTGACCCCCGCCGAGTACCGGCCACGCTGGCCGAAGTAGCACCCGTGTCGACGAAGTAGTCGTCGATACCGGCGTTGCGGCCGTTGGAGCCGGCACGACTCGTACTCGAATAGTTAGGATCCGTACGTCGCGTAGTCCGATGACTGAAGTAACCGGTGTGACGGGTGGACGGGAATCGGCGAGACGGATAGGGGGCAGTGCGACGTGAGCATTGATGTCGAATTTGTGGACCTGCCGCTGCGGGGTGGTTCGGCCGATGCTGGGTTCTTGGCGCCCCACCACACCATCATCGTGTATCGCGGCGGCGGAGTACTGGCCAAGGAATATGAACTGGAAAAGGGTCAGTCTCTCCTGGTTGAGAAACCGAAGTTGGGCAACGCGTGGGTTCTTCCTGCCGAACATCGCGCTGCCGTCCTGTGCCGTGGTGCCACCATCGCGCAGTATTGCCAGCTGACGGTGCCCACCGCAGCGCTGGGCTCACAGCCACTGCGCCCGTCCGTGCGCCGTGACCCTCTCTTGCATCAATTGATCGAGCGCATGAACAGCGTTGCCGGCCGCAATGACGTGCTTGCCAGGATGATGCAGGAGACATTGACCGAAACAGTGCGCCTGCACCTGACCGATCAATACGGTCCGCCGATCCTCGAGCGACGGTCGGTGGCGGCGCCCCGTTCACTCGACCAGGCGACCCAGACGTTACTGGAGGAGTACCTCAACGACAGTCTCGATTCCCGGATCAGCCTGGCCGCCATGGCCGAGTTGGCCGGAATGCCGGCCGCGGTATTCACCAGGGCCTTTGCCGCGGCGTTCCACACCACACCTCACCAATATCTGTTGAACCTACGTATCGCTCGGGCTCAGTCACTGCTGGCCAGTGCGGCGTTGACAATGTCCGAGATCGCATTCGCGGTCGGTTTCTCGACCCCCGGCCATTTCTCGACGACATTCAAGGATCGTGTGGGCATCACACCATCGCAGTACCGTCAGCAATCCGCGAGTTGACCGCGTGCCAACGGCGATAACACCGATCAAGGGGCGGGCGGTCAGGCCGGGCGTGCGCGCTGCGCTCATCGGCGGCGTCATTCTGGTCATGATGTTGGCGGCCAGCCTGGGTATGTACTACCCGACCCGCACAAGTGAGAACACTGCCCGGGTATCGGGGGATGACACCAATCCAGACCGGGTTGATGTGACGGCCTGGGTAACCCACGTCGACACCACCAACGGCACCGTCTCGGTGAGCATCTCCAGTCTGGAACCACGCGGTTCGCTGGCCGATGAGAGTGGCCTGTTTCGTGACGATGCCCACCTGAACGCCTCAACATCGCTGACCGCCGTGTCGGTCCCGGTCAAGCACGCCGAGGTGGCACCCAACGTCGATGAGCGTTTTGGGTTGACCGGTGTTGTCACCGACTATCCGTTCGACCAGTACACGGCGACTCTGGACATCCGCATCCTGGATGCAGTCGGCAGCGAGGTGCCCACCGCGATCACGCTTCTCAGCACCGACCCTTTCTTCACGATGAGTTCGTCTGCTGATGACGCGGGGCTGATCAATCTGACATTCACCCGAAGCGCTCCCACATTGGTATATGCCCTGTTCGTCATGGTGCTGATGCTCGGGCTCGCGATCGCCGCCGCAACGGCTGCGTATTACATCTTGCGCGGACGAAGGGGCCTGCTGTTTCCTGCATGTTCCATGATGGCGGCCATGTTGTTCGCGCTGGTGCCGTTGCGCAATGCAGTGCCGGGCAATCCGCCGATCGGGTCGGTGATCGACTTCGGCTCATTCTTCATCGCCGAGATCGCCATCTCGGTGTCCCTGATTGCCAGCGTGGTAATCGGCCACCATTTCGAGCGGGCGAACGAACGGTCCAAGACCACATAGGCCGTGGGCAATCAGGCCGCCGAACAGCTCTCCATTCCGGCGCACCCGTCAACAAACATGATCGGGTTCGCACTCCGAAGGCGGGCAGTCACGTTCGGCCACCCGTTTGCTGCAAGCCCAGGGAAATTTGGAAGCGTTCAGGTCAATGCCCTGGCTACACTCCTGGCGCACGCTGCGCAATAGGCGGCGCTAACGTGTGGCCCGATCGCCCGATGACCTCCCTCTTCTGGGGGCGGGCGATCGGGCTTTCAAACATCCTGAATTCGACACGACGCGCGGTCGGCAAGACCCCTACACGCGGTCAATCATTGCCTCGACCGCGACGGCGGCAATCCGGCGAACTGGTGGCGGCTCGGAGTGTTCTCCCTACTGGCCGCGGCGGCGCTGACGGTGCGCTTGCGTCAACTCCAGTTGAAGACGGTTGCCCCGATTTCGCGATGAAGTATGTTCCGTTGCATGGCTAACAAAGTGTTTGTCGTCGGTGTGGGGATGACGAAGTTCGAGAAGCCCGGTCGGCGTGAAGGTTGGGACTACCCGGACATGGCGCGCGAGTCCGGCACCAAGGCGCTCGAGGACGCGGGCATCTCGTATGACCAGGTGCAGCAGGGCTACGTCGGGTACTGCTCGGGGGATTCCACCTCGGGCCAGCGCGCCCTGTACGAGCTGGGCATGACGGGCATCCCGATCGTCAACGTCAACAACAACTGTTCCACCGGATCGACCGCGCTTTACCTTGCCGCACAGGCGATTCGCGGCGGCCTGGCGGATTGCACGATCGCGCTCGGCTTCGAGAAGATGCAGCCGGGCTCACTCGGCGGCGGCGCGCAGGACCGCGAGTCCCCGCTGGGCAAGCACGTCAAGGCCCTGGCCGAGATCGATGAGTTCGCCTTCCCCGTCGCGCCGTGGATGTTCGGTGCGGCCGGCCGCGAGCACATGAAGAAGTACGGCACCACCGCCGAGCACTTTGCAAAAATCGGCTACAAGAACCACAAGCATTCGGTGAACAACCCGTACGCGCAGTTCCAGGACGAGTACACGCTCGACGACATCCTGGCCGCCAAGATGATCTCCGATCCGCTGACCAAGCTGCAGTGCTCCCCCACCTCCGACGGGTCGGGCGCGGCGATCGTGGCCAGCGAGGCCTTCGTCGACAAGCACGGCCTGGCCGGTCAGGCTGTCGAGATCGTCGGGCAGGCGATGACCACCGACTTCGCCTCGACCTTCGACGGCAGCGCCGCCAACATCATCGGCTACGACATGAATGTGCAAGCCGCCCAGCAGGTTTACGCACAGTCCGGTCTCGGACCCGAGGACTTCCAGGTCATCGAGCTGCACGACTGCTTCTCCGCCAACGAACTGCTGCTGTACGAAGCCCTTGGCCTGTGCGGCGAGGGCGAGGCGCCGCGGCTGATCGACAACAACGACACCACCTACGGCGGACGCTGGGTGGTCAACCCCTCCGGCGGGCTGATCTCCAAGGGCCACCCGCTCGGCGCGACCGGCCTGGCCCAGTGCTCCGAGCTGACCTGGCAGTTGCGCGGCACCGCCGACAAGCGACAGGTCGACGGCGTCAACGCGGCCCTGCAGCACAACATCGGCCTCGGCGGCGCGGCCGTCGTGACGGCCTACCAGCGCGCGGAGCGCTAGGCCCGCGCGAACCAGCTGGTTCGCGCGGTCTCACTCCGACGCCGCGCGAACCAGCTTGTAGTTCACGAACTCCCGGATCCCGAGGGATCCGAGTTCGCGGCCGACACCGGAGCGCTTGGTACCGCCGAACGGTAGCTCCACCGCATCCAAGCCCACACCGTTGACATAGACCATCCCGGTGTCGAGGGCGTCGGCCACCCGGTCCGCCTGTGCCGGGTCATCGGTGAACACATACGAGCCCAGGCCGAATGGCGTGTCGTTGGCGATGCGCACGGCGTGCGCCTCGTCGGTTGCCCGGTACACGATCGCGACGGGCCCGAAGAGCTCCTCGTGGTGAATCGGGTTGTCCTCGGCGACATCGGCCAGTACGCCACAGGTGTGAAACGCA
Organism: Mycolicibacterium nivoides; assembly: GCF_003855255.1. NCBI lineage: Bacteria > Bacillati > Actinomycetota > Actinomycetes > Mycobacteriales > Mycobacteriaceae > Mycobacterium > Mycolicibacterium nivoides. The sequence continues at coordinate 2,975,720 of NZ_CP034072.1, forward strand.
CCTTGCCGCGAACTGGGCAACAGCGCCTTGGCACCGGCGTCGAGCGCCCGCCGCACCTGGGATTCCAGGTTTTTCGCCGCTCGCTCCGACGAGAGCGGGCCCAGCACGGTCTCCTCCTTCATCGGATCGCCGGGCGCCACTTCGGCCAGCCTGCCGACGAAAAGCTCGACGAACTCATCGAAGTGCCGGTCCAGGATGATGATCCGTTTGGCGCCGTTGCACGACTGCCCGCTGTTGTCGAGCCGCGCCTCGACCGCCGCGTCCACCGCTGCGGAGAGGCTCGCGACGTCCAGCACCAGGAACGGGTCGGATCCACCGAGTTCGAGGACCGACTTCTTCACCGCGCCACCGGCGAGTCGGCCGACCACCGCGCCTGCCCGCTCGGACCCGGTGAAACTGACTCCGGCCACGCGCGGATCGGCGATGGTGTCGGCGATCTGCTCCTCGGCGGCGAAGATGGTGGTGAACACCGCTTCCGGAAAACCTGCCTCGGTAAAGATCCGCTGGATCTTCAGCGCGGACTCCGGGCACTGCGGGGCAGGTTTGAGCAGTACGGCGTTCCCGGCGGCGAGACTCGGCGCGGCGAATCGCGCGACCTGGTAATAGGGGAAGTTCCACGGCATGATCCCGAGGATCACGCCGAGTGGTTGTTTCCGGAGCACCGCGCTCCCGGTTCCCGACTGCAGGTCGATCGAATCCTCGGCGAGGAAGGCCTCGGCGACACCGGCGTAGTAGTCGTAGATGTCGGCACTGAACTCGACCTCGGCACGCGCCTGACTGATCGGCTTCCCCATTTCGCGCACCGCCGTTCGGGCGAGATCGTCGAGTTGTTCGCGGTGCAGCTCGGCGACCCGCTTGAGCGCGGTGGTGCGCTCAGCCACCGAGTTGTCTCGCCAAGAGCGTTGCGCCGCTTGCGCATCGGCAATCACGCCGGCCAGGGCGGCGCCGTCGATGAACGGCAGCTGCTCGCCGGTCTCACCGGTGGCGGGGTTGACCACTTGAAATGGAATCGAGGTTGGCATTGCTGCGCTCCAGGTGCTCGTGAACGGATGGGATCAGGCGTCGAGTTGGTCGTATACATCGGGACGGCGACGACGGATCACCACCGCGCTCACCGATCCCACGACAAAGGAGGCGAGCACGAAACCCATCACGCCGTAGGCCTGGCCCTGTGTGCCGGTGAGCAGGCTGAAGTTCGTGACCACCAGCAGCAGGATCACCGCCAGCCCGATGGTGGAGATGATCGGGGCGATCAAGGTGTGCCAGATGCCTTTACCGGTGGCGACCCGCCGGAAGAACACCAGCATCGCGACGCTGACCAGCGTCATGAGGATCACCACTCCCAATGAGGAGGCCGCACCGGCCAGGGTGAACACGACAGAGACCGGATCGAGCTGGGCGATGATCGAGGCCAGCACGAACACACCGATCATGATGCTCACGACCAGGGAGGCACGCGACGGCGCGTGATGCTTGGTGCTGACCTCGCCCAGCCGCGAGGGCAGGACACCCTTCTGCGCCAGGACGAACACATACCGGGTGACGATGTTGTGGAAGGACAGCGCGCAGGCGAAGAAGCTCGTGACCAGCAAGACCCGGGCCAGGTCACCGAGAATCGGGCCCGCCACCGTGTGCATCAGGTCGAGCACCACGTTCTCGGGATCGTCGGCCGAGCGTTGCACCACGTCGCCGACGCCGACCCCCGCGACCACACACCACGCCGAGAAGGCCGAGAACAGGCCGATGACGAAGACGGCGATGTAGGTCGCGCGCGGAATGGTGCGGTTCGGGTCGCGGGCTTCGTTACGGAACACCGCAGTGGCCTCGAATCCGATGAAGCTGTAGAAGGCGAACATGACGCCGAGCGCGGGCACCCCCTCGCCCAGCGTGCTCAACGGAACCGAAAGCGAATGGCCCGCACCGCCATTGGTGGCGAATACCCCGATGTTCATCACGATGACGACGACGGTCTCCAAAGCCAGGGCGATCAGCAGAACCTTCGAACTCAGCTCGATGTCGCGATAGCCGAGCAACCCCACCAGGGCGACCAGCATCAGGGAGAACACCCACCACGGAAGATCTGTCCCGATCAGATTGCGGGCCGCGACACCGAAATAGGCCGTCACGCCCAGCAGCATCATCGAGTACGCACAGATCGCGACCGCGGCGGCGCCGGTTCCGGTGATCCGGCCCAGGCCCGCCTGGATGTAGGAGTAGAACGCTCCGGCGTTCGGCACGTATCGGCTCATCAGGGTGAAGCCGACCGAGAACACGGCGAGCAGCGCGGTACACACCAGGAAGTAGTAGGGCGCTCCCGCGTTGGCGCTCTGCGCGATCAGAACCGGCAGGTTGGCGGCCACCACCGCCAGCGGCGCCGCCGCGGCGACGACCATGAAGACGATCGGGCCGACGCCGAGGTTACGGCTGAGCAGCGATATGCCGGCCGCGTCGGCGCGGGTGCTCGTCGCATCCGCGGATGCTGACTGAGAGCCTGTGGTCATTTGTGGGTTGTCCTTCGGTGTTCGATCTCGCGGGTCAGTGCTGACCGGGGATGAGCAGGGTGCGCAGCGAGGCGCCGGTGGCGAGTTCGTCGAGGGCGGCCGCGGCCTCCTCCAACGGGCGACGGGCGGTCACGAGTTCGTCGATCTTGAGTTCGCCGTCCATGTAGCGGTCGACCAGCTTGGGGATGTCGATTGCGGGACGGACGCTGCCGTAGTTGGAGCCCAGGATGCGCTGATCGGCCTCGGCCAGGGCAAGCGGCTCGAAGGACGCTTTTGCGCCGGCTGCGGGAAGTCCGACGACAACGGCCGCTCCACCCAGGCCCAGCATTCCGATGGCCTGCTCGGTGGTGGCGATCTTGCCGATCGCGTCGAACACGTAGTCGGCCCCGTCGGGAAGCAGTTCGCGAAGTGCCGCGACCGGCTCGGTATTCGCGGCGTCGATCGCGTCGGTGGCACCGAGGGTGAGCGCCAGGGCAGTCTTCTCGGGCTGGATGTCGACGGCGACGATCCGGCTCGCGCCCGCGATCCGGGCCCCTTGCACGACCGACAAACCGACTCCGCCGCAACCGATCACGGCTACGGTCGCGCCTTCTTCGACCTTCGCCGTGTTGGTGACCGCGCCGACACCGGTGGCGATCGCACATCCGATCAGACAGATGACGTCGAGCGGGGCGTCCTTGCGAACGCGGATGGCGCCACTGGCCGGCACGATCGCCTCCTCGGCGAACGAGGAGACGCCCTGGTAGTGGTAGATCGTCTCGCCGTCGCGGCTGATCCGTGAACTGCCGTCGTACAGCACGCCGCCGGGGGCGACGAGGTTCATCGCCACGGTGCAGCGGGCCTCATGACCCGATTGGCAGTACCGGCACTCGTAGCACGGGGCGACCCAGGACAGCACGACGTGGTCGCCGATCTCCAGATCGGTGACACCGGGCCCCAGTTCGGTGACCACCCCGCTGCCCTCGTGGCCAAGCACCATGGGCACCGGGAGCGGCCACTCGTTGCGGATGATGTGCAGATCGGAATGACATACGCCCGTTGCCGCGATCTTCACCCGGACCTCACCCGGTCCGGGCTTGGCCAGGTCGACGTCGGCTACCTCGACTTTTCCGGAGTTCCCGGAGAACAACACTGCGCGCATCTTCGCTCCTAGTTCGATTTCTTCTTGGTGGTGGCCGTCAAGACCTCGTCGAGGGCCGTCACCACGTGGTCGGCGTGTTCAGCTTGAAACGGCAAGGGGGGACGGATTTTCAGCACGTTCTCGGATCGGCCGGATGCGCTGATCAGGATGCCCCGGTCACGCAACTCATTGACCACTGCCGAAGCCGTTGCGGCGTCCGGCTCGCGGCCGACTGGGTCCACAACGAACTCCGCGGCCACGAAAAGGCCACAGCCGCGGACGTGCCCGATCGTGGGGTGCCTTCGGGCCACCTGCTCGAGTCCGGACCGCAGTCGTGCGCCGACGGCGCTCGCGTTGGCGATCAGGTCGTCATTCTCGATGACATCGAGCACCGCGTTCGCGGCCGCGATGCTGACCGGGTTTCCTCCAAATGTGTTGAAATAGCGAATGTCTCGACCGAATCTGTCCATCGCGGCATCGGTGCCGACCACCGCGGCGATGGGGATTCCGTTGCCCATCGGTTTCCCGAGGACCACCAGGTCCGGTTTCAGCCCATGCCGGGTGAAACCCCACCAGCCGGTCCCCAGCCGACCGAAGCCCGGCTGAACCTCGTCGGCAATCCACATCCCGCCGGCCTCGTGCACGGCATCGGCGGCCGGGGCCAGCCACCCCGCAGGGTCGGTCTGCACACCATCGCTGGAGAGCACCGAGTCGACGATCATGGCGGCCAGGCCGACACCGCGTTGGCCGAGCGTCGCGATGGCCGCCTTGACCCGGGCGGCGAAGATCTCGGCGGCGGCCGTGGGATCGTCCCTGTACGAGTCGGGTACGTCGACCAGGATCACTTCCGGACCGATGGGGTTGTTGGGCCCCAGGCTGGGCGAAATCTCGGCGGCGGCGGCCGTCGTGCCGTGGTAGGCGTGACTGGTGCAGATGATGCCGCGCGCGCCGGTCTCGTATCGGGCCACCCGCAGGGCCAGGTCGACGGCCTCGCTGCCGGTGCAGGTGTAGACGATCTTCGACAGCTCAGGCGGGAACAGCGCGAGCAGCCGCTCCGAATACGCGATCAGCGGCTCGGTGAGATATCTGGTGTGGGTGTTGAGCACACGCATCTGTTCGTCCACCCGCTGCCGAACGTGCGGATGGCTGTGTCCGACCGCCGGAACGTTGTTGTAGGCGTCGAGGTAGCGCCTGCCTTCGGCGTCATAGAGCCAGACGCCTTCGGCACGGACGACACTGACCGGGGCCCGGTAGAACAGCCGATAACTGGGAGCGAGAACCGCGGAGCGGCGCCGGATGAGTTCCTTGGTCTCAGGTTCGAGCAATTCGTCGTTACCGTCGAACGCGTTCGCCATGAATGTGCGGTGAGTGTTCATCGTCGGTTACCGATCGGCCCGGGCCGCCGGGCGCCCGGCGGAGGCGGCGGTTTTCCCGCAGACTGAATGCAGATGTGCCGCAGCCTCTTCTGGGCTGATGGCCAGAACGCGGTGCAGTGTCGGCAACGTGAACCGCATCCGCATGCTGCCGTAGGCGGTCGGGTTCGTGCTCGCTCGCGACGTCCACGTCAACGCCTGCACGCACAATCTGGACGCTGCCAACGGATAGATGACAGCCAGTTCGTCGTCGGTCAGCGGTGTCACGGCGTGATACCCGCCGATCACCTGGCCGAGGGCACGGAGCGGGTCGGCCTGACGCAACATGGCGTACGCGCCGGCGATCGTCGGCTCGGCGACTCGCACGCTGTACAACGCGTCGTTGAAGTCGAGCACCCCCGAAACTTGGTCGCGCTCAACATCGACCAGGACGTTGTTGTCGTTCAGGTCGTTGTGCACCACAGCGCGCGGCAATGCCGACAGGCCCGGTTCGACATCGTCGAACCACCGCAATGCAGTTCGCACATAGTCCATCTCGGCGAGTTCCGGGGCATCGGCGAGGCACGACGTGATCGCGGTACGGGCCCGGGTCACATCCCAGTGATGTGTGGCGCGCAGAGATTCCGGCGGAAATCCTTCGAGGGCCGCGGTGATGCGCGCGGCCGTCGCACCCAACTGGACCAAGAGGGCATCCGAATGCCGATCCACCTTGGCCCATTCGACGCCGTGCACCCAGTTGAACACGGTCAGCACTTCGTTTCCGCTGTCGAGTCGGACGTGCCGGCCACCGCTCGCCGGCGGCACGATGGTGGGAACCGCGACTCCGGGGTCTCTGCCCGCCATGTGCGCGAGAATGTCTTCCTGCCAGCTCTGTTCGCGGAGGCCTTCGCCACGAATCTGCAGCTTCGCCAGAAAGCACGAGCCGGAATCAGCAGTGGCCCGGTAGTTGCGGTCGAACTCGCCACCCAGAAAGGCCAGGTCGACAATCGACAGTCCGTACTCCTCGCCGAGGAGGTCTGTCAGCGTCGACCCCCAGGAGTCATCGGTGACGGGCAGTGCACCTCGCGATTGCGGCATCGATCGTCCTTCCGCTGGCCGGGGTGTCGCCGGGCGCAGCACGTGAATGTGGGGCAGCACACATTCAATGAGTTCAAAGCGATGCGGTCAATGCCATAATTGGCGCGCATTTCGCCCATAAACTGTGCGGATTGCACATTTCAGATCCTGCGATCGCAGGCCGAGAGAGAACGGGAACGCCCCATGGGACAGCTGGACACCACCACGCAGCTGATCAGGACCACCGCTCGCCGACTACTCGACGTCCACCTCGACGAGATCGTGGAACGCACCGTGGCACGCACGATCGAGGACGAGCCCACCTACACCGGCGGTCCGGTCAGCCGAACGGACCTTCGGTACCACATGGATCGGACGATGCGGTTGGCGCTTTCGCGACTGGCCGGCGACGAGATCCCGGCCGATCTCGAGTCCGTCGCGCTGGAGCTCGGCAAAATCCGCGCTCGCCAAGGTGTTCCGCTGTCCAGCGTGTTGCACGCGTTCAGAATCGATCTGAAGTCGTTGTGGGAGGCGCTGATCGACGAGGGCCGCGCGGTGGGCGCGGATGTACGGGCCGACTTCCTCGAACGCTCGTCGCTGATGGTGTGGGAGGCCGTCGAACTCAACACCGAGCACGTCGTCCGCGGGTATCAGACCACCCAGGGCAGTCTCGACGAAATTCGTTCAGCCGCATTCGATCAGCTGCTCACAGGCGGCGAGCTGGAGCCGAGCGCGGTCGAAGATGCGGCTCGCGTACTGGGGTTGCCCACCGAGGGCAGCTACCACTGCCTCGTCGGCGCTTTCCCGATTCCGCGGCCCGAGGTTCTCGCCGAATGCAGTGCGGCCCTGCAGGCATCTGGCCGGGCCTTCTACTTCAGCTGGTGGGCCCGGGAACTGCGGGGCGTGGTGCACGCCGCCGACGACTCTTTCGACATCACCGAGGAACTGGAAGCGTTGAACGGGCAGACCTGTTCGGTGGTGACCGCCGACAGGCTCGGATCGGTGTCCCGCGCCATCCGCCTGGCCCGGATGGCAGTGAACGGCCGCTCCGGCGTCGGAGTCGAACGGCTGCAAGACAACTGGCTGCATGCCGTCGTCGCGGCGGACCAGGAGCTGTCCGAGGAAATCCACTCCGCAGTCTTCGGCCCGCTCGAGAGGCTGAGCGACAGCGAACGCCACGGCCTGATCGAGACGGTCGGCGACCTCGCCGCGAATGGCGGATCCATCGCCAACATCGCCGAGCGGACTTATCGGCACCGGAACACCGTGCGGGCGCGACTGCGCGCGTTTACCGAGCTCACCGGCTTCGACCTGGCCAAGCCGAATGACCTCGCCACCGTCACGATCGCGTTCATGATCGACGCCAACAGGAAGGCGGCGGATTGATCTCCACCGGGAGCAACTCAGACCGTCAACATCGCGTCGATCAGACGGCGTAGCACCTGCCTGATCTCGCGGCGGGCCTTTTTCGGATCCTCGGCGGTGGCGATGACCATGGCGGCCTCGTCGAGGGCGCCGATCAGTACGTGCGCCAGGGCCCGCACCGGCTGCCGGGCCAGCTGACCCGCCTTGATCGCCTCGGCCAGCAGCTGCTCGGTCATGCCCAGGCTGTAGCGCTGGGCGACATCGCGGAACCCGGCCCAACCGAGCACACTCGGGGCGTCGAGCAGGATCAACTGCCGCACCTCGGGATCACCCGACACCTCCAGCCAGGCATCGACCGCGGCCCGGATCGCGTCGGCCGGCGTCGACGCGCCCGACGATGCCACCTCGGTCGCCAACCGGGCCATCACGTCCTGCTCGACGACCTCGACCACAGCCAGGAAAAGCGCTGCCTTGTCGGCGAATTGGTGATACATCGCGCCGCGGGTCACCCCGGCGGCACCGGCGATCTCGGGAGTGCCCACGTCGGCATAGCCACGTTCGCCCCATAGCTGCCGGGCAGCCGAGATCAACGCCTCGCGGGTCGCCGCGGAACGCTCTTCCTGAGTACGTCTCTTGTTTTCCATACACCCTGTTGGTAAGTTACCGGCAGACTGTTCGTAAATGCGTATCGAGCCGGGAGTCATCCATGTCGATCATTGAGATTAACGCCGGAACCATCCATTACGAGGAATTCGGACCAATCGACGGCAGGCCGGTCGTCTTCGTCCACGGCTACATGATGGGCGGTCAGTTGTGGCGGCAGGTCAGCGCCCGACTGGCCACGCAGGGCCTGCGGTGCATCGTCCCGACCTGGCCGCTGGGCGCGCATCCCGAACCGCTGTGGCCCGGCGCCGACCGGAGCATCCGCGGGATCGCCGACATCGTCGCCGACACCCTGGACGCGCTGGACCTGCAGGACGTCGTCCTGGTCGGCAACGACACCGGCGGCGTGGTCACCCAGCTGGTGGCGGTGCACCATCCGGAGCGGATCGGCGCCCTGGCGCTGACGAGTTGTGATGCGTTCGAACACTTTCCGCCGCCCATCCTGAAGCCACTGATCGCGGCCGCCCGGTCCAGGACCGTGTTCCGGACTGCCGCCCAGTTGGTCCGGATCCCGGCCGTGCGCAAGCGCGCGTACGCGGGCCTCGCCTACTCCGACATCGACGCGCTCACCCGCGAGTGGGTCCGTACCGCGTTGTCGAATCCGGCGATCGCCGAGGATCTCCGGCAGTTCACCCTGTCGTTGCGCACGGAGGTCACCACCGGGGTTGCCGCGCGGCTGCCCGAATTCGACAAGCCGACGCTCATCGCGTGGTCGGCCGATGACGTGTTCTTCGAGGTCGGCGACGGCGAACGACTGGCGCAGCTCATCCCCCAGGCCCGCCTCGAGGTCATCGACGGCGCCCGCACGTTCTCGATGGTCGACCGCCCGGACCGGCTGGCCGACCTGCTGTCGACGATCGCCGTCCGTGCCTGATTTCCTCCCGCGAGCAGACGCGTAGGTACCCCAAGACGCCAATTTCCGGGTACCTCAACGTCTGCTCGCGCTAGAGGGTGAACACCTCGTAGACGCCATCGGCGTGCCGCGCCCGGATGGTCTTCTTGTCGTACTTGCCCACGCTGGTGCGCGGGACCTGCTCGATGAATGCCCACCGCTCGGGCAGCCACCACCGAACCACCTTGTCCGCCAGGAACTCCCTCAGCTCGGCCGGCTCCGCTGAGGCCCCCTCCTCCAGCACCACCACAGCCAGCGGACGCTCCTGCCACCGCTCGTCGGGCACCCCGACCACGGCGGCCTCCAACACCGCCGGGTGCGCGATCAGATGGTTCTCCAACTCCACCGAGGAGATCCACTCCCCGCCGGACTTGATGACATCCTTGGCCCGGTCGGTCAGCGTGACGTAGCCCTGCTGATCGATCGAGCCGACGTCCCCGGTACGCAGCCAGCCGCTCTCGAACTTCTCGGCATCGCGGCCCAGGTAGTAGGAGCCGGTGATCCACGGCCCGCGGACCTCCAGTTCGCCGACGGCGGTGCCGTCGTTGGGCAGCGGGGCGCCTTCGTCGTCGACGACACGCACCTCCACACCGCACATCGGCCGGCCCTGGCTGACCCGCATCTCCCACTGCCGCTCCTCGGACACCCCGGGCAACGGTTTGGCCACCGTGGCCAGCGGTGAGGTCTCGGTCATCCCCCACGCCTGCTGGATGTAGACGCCGTAGCGCTCCTGGAAGGTCTGCATCAAGGACAGCGGCACCGCCGAACCACCGCAGGCCACCAGTCGCAGCGACGAAACATCGTGTCCCGGGTTCTTTTCCAGCCGGTGCATGACGTCGTTCCAGATGGTCGGTACGGCGCCGGCCAGCGTGGGGCGCTGCGATTCGATCAGGTCGATCAGCGAGGCACCGTCCATGAACCGGTCGGGCATCACCAGGTTGGCGCCGGCCATCAGCGCCGCATACGGCAACCCCCACGCGTTGGCGTGGAACATCGGCACGATCGGCAGCACCGAGTCGCTGCAGCTGACGTCGAGGGCGTTGGCCGTGCAGGTGTTCAACGCATGCAGATAGCTCGACCGGTGGCTGTACACCACGCCCTTCGGGTTTCCGGTGGTGCCGCTCGTGTAACACATTGCTGCCGCGGAGTTTTCGTCGATCTCGGGCCAGTCGAACTCTTCTGCCTGCGCGGCCAGCAGCTCGTCCCAGCGCAGCACGGTCTTCCCGGTCAGGGCGCTGGTATCGCCGTCGCCGACCACGATCACGGTGTGCACGGTCTCCAGCAGCGGCAGCACAGGGGCCAGCAGCGGCACCAGGGACACATCGGCGATCACGACGCTGTCGGCCGCCTCGTTGGCGATGTAGGCGATCTGCTCCGGCGACAGCCGGATGTTCAGGGTGTGCAGCACCGCGCCCATCGCGGGCACCGCGAGGTAGGCGACGAGGTGCTCGGTGTTGTTCCACATGAACGTGCCGACGCGCTGGTCGCCGTCGACCCCGAGCCCGCGCAGGGCATGGGCCAGCTGCGCCGCCTGGCCGCCCAGCTCCCGATAGTTGATCGTGCGGTAGCGGCCCTCGCCTCCCGCGGTGGTCACGGTCCGGTCCCCGTTGACGCCGCAGGCATGTCGCAGGATCGACGCGATCGTCAACGGCCAGTTCTGCATCGTGCTCTTCACGGGCGCGATGCTATGCGCTCGCCGGTCGGCACCGGCGGGAACGATTCGAATTTCCTGAACGATGTATGTAGGGGAAGATGGACCGGTAACGACGGAAGGACGTGTCCGATGCGCGCGAAGTGGACGCTGGCAGCAGTCGGCGTGGCTGTGTTGGGCGTGATGGGCGGGTCGACGGCGATCGCCTCGGCAGAGGAAACTGCCCAGCAGGTGATCAGCCGCCTGCAGTCCGAGGGCTACACCGTCACCATCGACAAGATCGGCACCGCGCCGCTGGAGCAGTGCACGGTGACCAGCGTGCGCAACCCCCAGCAGGTCACCCAGTTGGTGCCCTACGTCGGTCCCGGACTCGGCGGCGATCGGATCCTGGTCCCATCGGTCACCAGCCAGACCGTGTCGGTGTCACTCAACTGCCAGCGCTGAGCCTCACTTCGAGCAGTCCAGCGACACCGTGATGGTTCGCCGCACCACTACGGGTACGAGATCGAATTCCTTCGTTCCGTTCTTGCCGAACCGCTCGACCCGGATCAGCCTGGTCTGGGTCTGCGGGTTACGGACGCTGATGACGGTGCACTGATCGAGCGGGGCGCTGCCCACCCGGTCGATGTTGACGTAGAAGCCCTCGGCTTCCAGCAGTCCGATGGTCTCGATCGCCGAGTCGGCAAATGCCGATCCGGCGGGCGCCAATATGGTTCCCAACGCCGCCCCCGACGCGGCCACCATGATGATCGATGCGTACATGGCCGTGTCTTCTTTCTCACTTCTCGCATACACCTTTTCGGTGATGTCCTGCCCTTTGTTACGGGCCAGGGCCGGCAGGAGTTCAACGCAAAGACCCGGCCGGGCGGTACCGGCCGGGCCTGTAGCTACCTGTCAGGCGTGCGCAGGTTCGGGTGTGCGGTTGGCATGGTCGTCGACCATGGTGAGTTCGTCGAACGGATCGTCGCCGCGCAGCACCGCATCGACCTTGGCCTTGTTCACGGTGTGTGTCCACGAGCCGACCAGCAGGGTGGCCACCGCGTTGCCGGAGAAGTTGGTCACCGCGCGGGCTTCGGACATGAACCGGTCGATCCCGACGATCAGTCCGACCCCGTCGAGCAGGTCGGGGCGATGGGCCTGCAGGCCACCGGCCAGCGTGGCCAATCCGGCGCCGGTGACGCCGGCCGCTCCCTTCGACGCGACGATCATGAACACCAGCAGTCCGATCTGCTGCCCGACGGACATCGGGGCACTCAGCGCGTCCGCGATGAACAGCGCCGCCATGGTCAGGTAGATCGCCGTGCCGTCGAGGTTGAACGAATACCCGGTCGGCACAACGACACCGACAGTGCTTCGGTCGACACCCAGGTGCTCCATCTTGGCGATCAGCCGCGGCAGCGCCGACTCCGACGAAGAGGTCGAGAAGATCAGCAGATACTCGCGGGCCAGGTACCGCACCAGCTTGAAGATGGACACTCCCGACACCGCGCGCAGCAATACGCCGAGCACGCCGAACACGAACACCACGCAGGTCACGTAGAAGCCGAGCATCAGGGTCAGCAGCTGGGTGACGGCGGTCCAGCCGGTCTGCCCGACGACGTTGGCGATCGCACCGAAGGCGCCGATCGGCGCCAGCCACAGGATCATGATCAGCACCTTGAACACGAGCTTCTGCAGGTGTTCGATACCGCGCAGGATCGGTTCACCCGCGCTGCCCATGCCCTGCAGCGCGAACCCGACCAACAACGCCACGAACAAGGCCTGGAGCACGCTGCCCGCCGTCAGCGACGAGAACAGCGTCTCCGGGATGATGCCCTGGACGAAGTCCATGAGTCCGCCGGACTCATGTGCCTTCTCCGCGAGTTCGGCGCCCTTGCCCGCCGAGCTCTCCGACAGGTGCATGCCGCTGCCCGGGTGGATCAGGTTGCCGACCACCAGACCGATGGTCAGCGCGATCGTGGACATCGCCAGGAAGTAGCCGAAGGCCAGGCCGCCGACCTTCCCGACGGTGGCGGCCTTGCGCACCGAGCCGATGCCCAACACGATCGTGCAGAAGATGATGGGGCCGATCATCATCTTGATCAGGTTGACGAACATGGTGCCGAGTACGCCGACGCTCTTGCCGACCTCGGGTGCCACGAGCCCGACCACCACACCGACGACGACGGCTGCGATGACCGCGATGTAGAGCCAGTGCGTGCGGTCGCGACGCTGCGGGGGCGCCGGCTCTGATTGCGGGTCCATGGACACGGTCATCGGTCCACCTCCAGTTCGGTTGGGTTCGGCGTGAATGCGTGTACCAGTACCTTCGACCATAGGGTGAGCCAGGTCACGTTTTAGTTCATTACGTTCAGACAGCGATCCGGCCCCGAGGCGAGCGACTTCGGGACCGGACCAGCGATCGATTGCTCAGATACCCGCGCAGAGCGAGACAAACGGAATAGGCGCGCAGATGCCGACCGAGAAGTAGGGCGTGATGTCACCGTTCCACGCCGGCGGAGGGGGTGGTGGAGGCGGGGGCGGCGGCACCTGGGCCGCCACGCAGGTGTTCGAAGGCGGATCGAAAACAGTGCCCACTCCGCACTCGGTGGCGTTGCCGACCGCCGGGCAAATCGCCGTCACCACCGCCAGTGACGCAACCGCGGCCATGATGATGGTCGTCAAGCGATGAATCGTGCAGCTCATCGCAGGTCTCCCTTGGATCTACCCTCGACCCTGCTTACTGTCAGATTCTACGACTGAGCGCCCGCGAACAGCAGCCCTGAATTGACGGGCGCGAAGGTCCCAAGGATCGCCGGCGCGAACCCGCTACCAGCGGATATCCGAGCCACTATTTTGAAAGATCGTTGCCTTCACAATCGGAGGTGTTGTGACGCACTGGCGGCAGCTGCCGGCCCGGGCCTGGCCGCGCTCCCTGGCCGGGCAGGCCATCGCACTGCAGGTCCTGGTGGTCGCGGTGGTGGTGCTGGCCGGCACCGCGCTGGCCCTTCTCGATGCCCGCCGCGACGGCGAGGATGCTGCGCGCGAGCAGGTGATCGGCATCGCCACCGCGCTGGCCGATTCCCCCTCGACGGCGGCAGCCATCGAATCCGGCACCGCGACAAAGGTTTTGCAGCCGGTAACCGAGGCAGTGCGGACCAGCACCGACATCGCGTTCATCACGATCATGGCGCCGGACGGAGTGCGGTTCACCCACACCGATCCCACCCAGATCGGCGGGCATTACCTGGGCACCGTCGAACCCGCGTTGCGCGGCCAGACGTTCAGCGAGGTCTACACCGGGACGCTGGGTCCGTCGGTGCGCGCGATCGCGCCGGTGCGTAGCGCCGACGGACGCATCGTTGGCCTGGTGTCGGCGGGGATCACCCAGCAGACGCTGGCCCAGCGCTGGCGCGCGCAGATTCCGGTGATCGCCGCGGTAACCGCTGCCGCACTGGCGGTTTCACTGATCGGGGTGTGGGCGATCCGGCGCAGGCTGTTGCGTCAGACCCGGGGCCTGCGGCCCGACGAACTGCGGGTCATGTACGACCACCACGACGCGATCCTGCATTCGGTGTCGGAGGGACTCATCGTGCTCGATCGCGATGGCGTGGCCCTGGCCAATGACGAAGCACGCCGGCTGCTGGGACTGGCGTCAGGGCCGGTGCGCACGCAGGACCTGCCGCAGTTTCTGCGCAGCGCCGATCCCGGAGTGCGCGACGAGCTGCACGTCACCGCCGACCGCGTGCTGGTCGTCAACCGGGCCCGTGTCGCCGGCGCCGGCTCGGAAGTCGTCACGATCCGTGATCGCACCGAACTGCAGGGCGCCCTCGGCGAGCTCAGCTCGTTGCAGGTGCTGGCCGACTCGTTGCGGGCGCAGGCGCACGAGTCGGCCAACAAGCTGCACACGGTGGTCACCATGGTGGAGATGGGCCGGCCCGAGGATGCGGTCCGGTTCGCCACCAGTGAATTGGAGTTGTCCCAGCGCCTGGTGGACCGGTTGTCGCTGGCCGTGGGTGAACCTGCCCTGGTGGCCCTGTTGCTCGGCAAGACGGCTCAGGCCGACGAACGTGGGATCGCGCTGACCGTCACCGAGGACACCCAGTTGTCCGCCGACGCCGTGCTCTCCGGGCAGGAGATGGTGACGGTTCTGGGTAATCTGATCGACAATGCGATGGATGCCTGTGACCGTGACGATCCGTGGATCGAGGTCACAGTGACCCAGGACGATCACGAGTTGTTGATCCGGGTGGCCGACAGCGGCCCCGGCATGGACTCCGACACCTTCGAAAAGGCCATGCAGCGTGGCTATTCCACGAAATCCGCCGACCCGGCCGGGCATGGGCTGGGACTGGCCCTGGTCGGCCAGGTGATCCGCAAGCACGGCGGGACTCTGCGCGCCGACGTCACCTACGGTTCCGTGGTGACCGCGACGGTGCCACGGCCATGAGCGCTTGCTCGACGATCAGCGTCCTCATCGTCGAGGACGATCCGCTCATCGCCGAGGCCCATCAGGCCTATCTCGGCCGCCTGGAGGGGTTTTCGGTTGCAGCGGTGGCGCACACCGCACGCGACGCGATGCGGGCGGCGGCGGCTGCGGCCGCGTCCGAGCATCCGGTAGACCTCGTGCTGCTGGACATCGGATTGCCCGATGCCAGCGGAATCTCTTTGGCGTCCGGCCTTTCCGGGCTGCGTCCTGCTCCTGACATCATCGCCATCACCTCCGAGCGGGACCTGGAGATGGTGCGCGCGGCGGTGGCCCATGGCGCTCTGGCCTATCTGCTCAAGCCGTTCGCGTTCGCAGCTTTCCGCGACCGGCTGGAGCGCTACCGCCGCTATCGTCTGGCGCTGCCGTCGGGAACCGATGCCGCCAGCCAGGCCGAGGTCGACCGGGCGTTGGCCGAATTACGCATCGCCACAGACAAATCCACCGCGCCCAAAGGTGCGGCACCACAGACCACAGAGGGGATCGCCGCGGCGGTGCGCGACGCGCCGGACGGGCTGACCGCCGATGAGGCGGCCAAACGGGTCGGCGTGTCACGGGTAACGGCGTGGCGCTATCTCGAGCGTCTGGCCGATGACGGCACCGTCACCCGCCACACGGAATACGGCAAGGCCGGGCGGCCGCGTACCCGCTATCGCTGGCGCTGAGTCAGGCGCCGGCCACCTGCAGGGCCGGCAGCTCGTGCATCTCGACCGCGTCCGCCGAGACCAGCTGCGAGTACAGCGACTCGGCGACGTCGAAGACGTTGACGTGGCCGGCGTAGTCGGCGATGTAAAGCCGGGTGCCGTTGTCGCGCACGGCAACTGCGGCGGGCTGTGCGTGCACGTCCATGCTGCCCTGGATCTCGCTGGTCAGAGCGCACCACACGATGACGCGGTCGTAATCGACCAGGTAGGCGCGGGTGGCATCGGGGCTCAGCACCAGCTGGGTCGGCGCTCCACCGACCTCGACGGCGTCCACCACGGCGCCGGCCGACAGGTCGACGGTGTGGACCACACCGCGATGCTCAAGGTCGGAGGTCAGCACGTAGGCCACGCCATCGCCGATCGCGATGTCGCGGATCGGGGCACCGACCCACACGGTGGCCTGCGCCTGAGCGGTTTCGGTGTTGACGATGACCAGGCGGCTGCCACGGGAATCGGACGTGGCGACATACAGGCGCTTGCCGGTCGAGTCGATCTGCAGGGCGTCGAGGTTGATGCCGGGGCCGGTGGCGATGTCGATGGTGCCCACCCGCTCGGCGGTGGTGTCGATGACGGCGATGTCGATGCGCTCGTGGCCGGTGCGGCCGGCGAAGACGCGCTTGCCGTCCGGGCTGATGGCCAACGCGGTCACGCTGAAGGCCAGCGGGTACTCGGCGAGCACCGCGCCGGTGATGGTGTCGACCGTCACGATCGAGTCATGTCCCGCGGTGGCGACGCTGACGTAGGCGCGGTCGTCTGCGACAACGACGGCGAACGGGTCTCCGGCGAGGCGTACCGAACCCACCACACTCATGGTGTGAGGGTTGATCACGGTCAGGCTCTGCGCTGCGGCGTTGGTCACCACGACGGTCTCGCGGTCGGGATCGACGGCGATGTCGCCGATCGGCCCGCGTCCGACCTCGGCCAGACCGGCCACGTCGATGTCATCCAGCGCACCGTCGAAGGCGACGCTGCGGGCAGACGTATCGTCGATGGCGCGGTCAACGCGGCCAGTGCGCAGCGCTTCGACCAGCGCACGCAGGAAGTTGTTTGCCATCGTTATCGGCACCTCCGCCGGCAAGGCTGTAACCGGCTCTAGATTCCAGGTCTATCTGCGCCGGGAGTGGCGCGGTTGCATTGAGTCTAGCGACGAAACCGACAGGTCCTGAACGAGTTCACAGCGAATACGTGGCACTCGCCAACACACTCTCAGAATGCGCTTAGGAATTTCTTCGTTATCGACTCGTTACCTTTTGGTCGCATTTGATTAAATGCCTGTTACCAGGGACTTCCCAGCGCCTGCTGGACGTGGCGCATTTCACGAGCAGCGGGACCGTCAATGGCAATTCTTACCTTCTCCGGCAAAAGTGAGCGGTAGATCACACCGCGACACGCCAGCAAACTTTCTCGGGCGTCAAAGCTCCCTGACTGGCGGAGACGGCCGATTCGTGTTACCGCTGTGAAAATTGAGCCGTGCCAAATCTGTAGTTCGCTGCGACCAGCAACTAGCCGGCGACCGGTTGCAGCACGAGGCTCACCTCGCACGAACCGGTGCGGGCATCAGGCCGGACCGAAACCGCGTAGCGACCGCCGATGACCTCGGCGTTCAGGTCGACCACTTCCTGCATCATGCCCTGCTGGATGCCTCGCACCGCCTCGGGAGAACCGACCGCGACCTCGGCCAGCGGACACGTGCAGATCTCGACGGTTACCTCCCCGAACGAGTTGAACACGGAGCGGATCTGGAATCCCAGCTCACCGAGGGTGGCCACCACCAAATCGGCCGTCGTCTCACCGCGCCGACGGGCCACCGTCAGGGGACGGGCGTTGACCTTGATGGCGCGGGCCATCTCGCGGCGGATGTCTCCTTGATCTCGTCGGCCAGACCGTCGGGCACCAGACCCGGAAGGCCTCGTCGACGATCCTTCCTGGCCTTCTCCCCCTGCATGGTCAGCATCGCCTCGCCGACCACGACGTCCGCCGATCCCGCTTGCAGGCCGGTGGCGGCAGCGTGTCGCGTCGTTGATCCGGGCCGCACTCAGCAGCCTGGTGGTCAGTTCAAGCCCGCCCGGGCGCAGCACCCGCTGGCCCAGCCGGGCCAGTAGCCAGTGCCCGGGCAGGAGTGCGAGTTAGCCCGGAACGGGTCAGAGCCGCAACGCGGCGGCGGTGGCCGGGCCGACGATGCCGTCGACCTTGAGTCCGCGGGTGCGACGTTGGAATTCCTTCACGGCGGCCTCGGTCTGCGGCCCGAAGACGCCGTCGACCTCGAGATCCCCCGCATAACCCGCGTAGGCCGTCTTGAGTCGGCGCTGCAACTGGGCCACCTGCGGGCCTTCCATAGGCCGGAACAGCAGAGTGTCGGTGTACTGGCCCTCGGGTACCGGCGGACGCGGCGTCGGCGCGGGATTCGCGATATCGCCGATTCGCGCCTGGATGTCCGCGCGCAGGATGTCCATGTCGATGGCACCGGGATCCCACTTACCTTGCGCGCGGCCCGCATACTCCTTGTGCCCGATGGTGCGTTCCGAGGTTTGCGCCAGCCGGCGATTGATCGCGGCGCAGCACCGCACCAGCGCGAAATACTGTGCGTCAGGCCAGTTCTTGCGATGCGGCGCGGTGGGGCTGGTGCCGCTGTTGGCGCATTCGATACCGATCATGTGCCAATTGCCCATGTTCGTCGGCAACCACGGATACATGCCGATGCCGGCGTGCCAGGCCACCCCGAGGGCCACCACCGTCACGGTGCCGTCGCGCGCGATATGCAGTTGCGACAACGGGCCGGGAAGGTCCGGGCGGCCGTTGGCGATCGACGCGGCCGTCGCCGTGTCCGACCCGGTGTGGTGCACCATCACTCCGCGGATGTCCTTGAAATCGCCGTGCCCCCGCGTCTGCCACCCGGGATGCTCGACGAGGTCGATACCTTCGGCCCGAAGTACATCGGCCAGCCAGACCGGGTCGCCGGTCCATCGCCCTGTCTGAGGCACTGAGATTCCTTTTCCTCACGCAGCAAACCTTCTGTGCAATCAAGCCTACGCGGGCCCACCGACATCACCCCGCACTCGGCCGAACGCTCAGACAGGTTATCCATCAACCACTTTGCTCGTTGCCGCCTCACCTGGACCCCGATATCGGACACTGTTCGCGAGCGGCCCGACCAGCAAATAGCCCCCCGGGCGGCGACGCCGCTTTCCGTATGCATTCACGGCCGAATGTGCGAGCATCTGCGCATGGACCCGAAGGACGATCCCGAGGCCCGCATCAGGGAACTCGAGCGCCCACTGGCTGACGCCGCTC